>DASZWS010000344.1:0-1841 GCA_035546515.1 Vitreimonas sp.
CAAAAGGCGCCGCGATGAGGCCGAAGTATCGCTTGTCAGCATGAAAAAGCCGTGAGCCCAGATGGTTGAACCGGCTTTACCTTAACCGAATCCGAACCCCGGAAAACGCCGGAATATCTCGCGCAAGCCCGCCTGGCCCCCGGTCGCATAGGGCCAAGCGGCGTGCCCAAACTTCGACAACTACGAAGTTGGCAGTCCTTCCTCCTCAAGCGCCTTCTGCACGCCCGGGCGCGCCCGCATGCGATCGAAGTAGGCGATGAGGTTCGGCGTCGCGCTCAGATCAACCTCGAAATGCTTCGCCCAGCGCAGGATCACGAACGCGTAGGCGTCGGCCACGGTGAAATTCGAGCCCATCAAATATTGTTTGTCGCCCAGCTTGCCGCTGAGCAGCTTCAACCGCGACAACACATTCTTCACCAAGCCCTCGCGCACCTCCGGCGCCGGCTTGCGGAAGAGGGGGCTGAAGCCTTTGTGCAACTCGGTAGCGATGAAGTTCAGCGTTTCGCGCAGCCGCCACAGCTCCATGCCGTCCTTCGGCGCCAGATTGGCCTGCGGCGCTTGCGTGGCGAGATATTGCAGCAGCACCGCGTTCTCGGTCAGCACTTCGCCATTGTCGAGTTCGAGCACGGGCACAGCGCCTTGCGGATTGATCTTGTAAAAATCCTTGCCCTCGGCGGTGGTGCGCGTGTCGGCGCCGAATGTGATCTTGTCCAGGCTCGCATTGATGCCGCCTTCGCGGATGGCGATGTGCGGGGCAAGCGAGCACGCGCCGGGCGCGTAGTAAAGCTTCATGGGGGGTCTCCGATAACACGCGACAGCTAGCGTCGCCGCTATGTCTGGCAAGTGTCAGCGATGTTCCTATCGGTGAGCCGTGTGCTATCGATGATGCGGAGGGGGCCGGCATGAGAATTTTTGGACTCGCAGCCGCAGCACTGTCGCTCGCTGCGTGCACACCCAAAGGCCCGCCTGCCAACCCCAACGAAGCCATCGTCGGCGCCTGGGGTGACGCTGGCACGCATTGCGCCGTGCCGCTGACCTACAATGCGGACGGCACGTTCGAGTACACCGGCCGCGCCGGCCGCTGGACGCTTGAGGGCGATCATCTGACGCTTTCGGGCGCCGGCGGCGACGTGCCGGCGCAAGTGCAGTGGATCGACCGCGACCACATGCGGCTGACGCGTCCGGACGGCTCAACCGGCATTTCGGAGCGGTGTCCGAAATGAGCGATCGCGTTCCCTTCAAGCACGTCGCTGCCGTCAGCGTCGGCAACGCGCTCGCGTTCTATGATTTCCTCGCCTACATCGCCTTCGCCGTTCAAATCGGCCACACCTTCTTTCCCGATCCGCACACCAGCCTGCTGATGGCCTACGTGACGACATTCGCGGGCTTCGTCGCGCGCCCCGTCGGCGCCTACGTGATGGGCCGGGTCGCCGACAAGGTCGGCCGCAAGCCGGCAATGATGATTTCGCTGACGATGATCGGCGTCGCCATTCTCGGCGTGGTGCTGACGCCGCCGTTTCGCGTCATCGGCTGGGCCGCCCCGATCCTGATTGGCTTCTTCCGCATCGTTCTGGGCTTCGGCGTCGGCGGCGAGGTGGGCCCCAGCACAGCTTACATGCTCGAAGCCGCGCCGCCGGAGAAACGCGGCTACTACACCTCGCTGCAAGCGATGACGCAGGACATCGCTTCGTTTCTCTCTGCAGGCGTCGGCTTCCTCATCGCGCTGCTGCTGAACAACAACGCGCAAGCGCTGGATGATTGGGGCTGGCGCGTTGCACTTTTGCTGGGCGCCAGCATCGTCCCGTTCGGTTTATGGTTGCGCCATAGCCTGCCGGAAACTT
>DASZWS010000345.1:0-8287 GCA_035546515.1 Vitreimonas sp.
CCGTTGTCGTTCGTGTGCGCCTCAAAGCTGGTGTGGCCGTTGAGCGGGGCAAATCCACCGGTCACCGGATCGACCTTGCGCCAGAGCATCAAATATTCCGGCTGCATGTTGGCGGCGCTTTCCGCAACCCCAATGACGACATAGCCAGTGGGTGCGGACGCCGCAGCCGGTGGATTTTGAGACCCTGCGTCTCCGGATGCTGACGCACACTGCGCCAACACCAAAGTCGCCAAGAGCGCCAGCAATCTCCGCATTGATCCCCGCCTTGCCGTAGCCGCCATACCATGCCAGCACCGATGCCGGGAGGATTTATGGCTGCGGACGGAACAAGTTACACGGGCGCGATCGAACTCAAAGAGGGCCCGTTCGCCGGTTGGATGACGTGGGGCGCAGGGTCAGACCCCTTCGAGACCGCAAACGGTCCCTTTTGCTTCAAAATTGAAGACGGCGTAGCGCGCTGCGCGTTTCAGCCGCGTCGTGAGCACCTGAACGGCGGCGGCGCAATCCATGGCGGCGCCTTGATGAGTTTCGCCGACTTCGCACTTTTTTGCATTGCGCACAGTGTGTTGGGTGATGTGCGCGCGGTCACACTGAGCTTCAGCTCAGAGTTCATCCGCGCGGGAAGCCTCGATGCGCTGGTCGAGGCGCGCGGCGAGGTGCTGCGCGAGACGCGTTCCATTATCTTCGTGCGCGGTCTCGTGACACAAGATTCACGTCCGCTGCTTTCATTTTCGGGCACGCTAAAGAAAATCGCCGCGTAGAAGCGTGATCGATTGCAGGGGGACGACCATGATGCGATCGCCGGGGGCGGCGTTCGATCTCCGCGCCGCGCTTGTTGAAGAAGTGCAAAGCGCCGCGGAAATCTTCGACAGCAATCCAACCAAGGCAAAGACCATTCATCGCAGCCGCGCTGCGCTGAAACGCGCGCGCGCACTGGCGGCGGTCGGCGCCGTCAGCGCGCCCGGGCTAGCCGAGGTCTTTGACGGCCTGGCGCGCAAAATCATGCGCATACTGGCGCGCGCGCTGGACAATTGGAGACTTGAACGCAGCGCCCGCAGGCTTGCGGCTGAGGTTCGCAAGAAAGCACGGCGCGAACTCAAGGACCTCATTAGCCGGGCGCAAGCCTTTCAGCGCACCGCGCCCGCGCTCAATGCCGAAGCGGTGCGGGCAGGCTTCAGGGACCTTTTGGCGCTTGCCGCGGTCTGGCCGGAGGCGTCAGCACGTCAAGTGGAGCGCGGCGCGCGCCGCATCGCCCGGCGCGCGCGCAAGGCGTGGCGGCGCGGGCGCGAGGATCACGCAGATGCGCGTCGCGCATGGCGCAAACTCGAACAAACGCGCAGGCGTGCCGCATCCCTGCTGGGTTCGGTGTGGCCTCACGATGTTCCACGTCGGCGCAAACACTGTGACGCGCTCGCTAAAACGCTCGTGCGCGAGCGCGATGTACGGAGCGTCATGGAACGGCTGGTCAGCGACCGTCCCGAGGACGCTGCGCAATACGCGCTGAGCGATCTGCGCAAAGTGCACAAGCGTTTGGTCCGGCGGGCACTGAAACTTGGGCGGCAAGTTCACGCCGACGGCGGCTAATCTTGGTCCAACGCGGCTATGTGCCCCATCGGAACGCGCGCTTGCCAATCGCGGTTAAAAATCCACAATAAATCTGGAGCTTATGCACCACGCGCGCGAACTCCTCTCGCCTCACAGGCGAAATTGCGAATGCCACGCATGCCGTTTTGCGCGTGGCAGGCGACACCGGCTCCGCTAGAGACACGCGACCATGGCGCTGCTCATCCTGATCGCCCTTCAACTCGTCGGCTCTGCCGCCGCCATTGGCGTGCTTTGGCGGCGCAGCGAACGTCAGCGGCGCGAGCTCGCAGAACTGCGCGCGCAAGTGGATGCCATAAGCGCGCCGCGTGTGGTGCAGCGGCCGCGACGCGAAGCGGTGGCGCTTGCTGCAGTTGCGCCGATCGCGAGCGAACCCACACCGATGCTCGCGCGCGAGCCTGCGCCTTTGCGCACACCTCAAGGGTGGCGCGTGCCCGAAGAATTGACGCGCGCATTTGCGGCGTTGCCGGTGTCTGCGTCGGCTTTGCGCAATTTCACATTGGCTTTTGCGGCGCTGGCGCCGGCGCTGGGTTTCGCGACGCACGCCGACGTCGTGATCATGACTGGGGCCGGCGTCATCGTCGGCGCAGCGATGATGCTGGTTTCACTCATGCCGCATTGGCGCCAAGCGGCCTGGGGCGGCGCATTCACCGCCGGCGCGTGGGCGATGTTGGGATTGGCCACCGCGGCCGCCCGCGGCGCGCCTGACCTTTATTGCGGCGTTCTGCCTATCGCCGGTGCGGCTGGTCTCACTCAAGCCTACCTGCGGCGCGCCGCGCATGGCGCGGCCGTGGCGTTGGCGCCCGGCGCCTGCCTGGCGCTCTTCATGTGCGCCGCTGCGCTGGCGCTCGGCAGCCAGATCGGCATGGTCGGCGCCCCTGGTGTCGCTTTTGCCGTCATCGTTTCGTGCGCCGCGATCGCCGGTGCGCTCAACATCAAACTTGAGCCGATACATCTGGCCGCGTTCGGCGCGACGCTGATCGGGCTGTTCGTCATGAGCGGCCAAGATACCGCCGCCATCTGGTTTACACCCATCACTGCTTGGGCGGGCGCGCTTTTCCTCGGCATCGCCGCGGTGCGCGTTCCAAAAATCGGCGCGCGCGGGGCAGCGCTCGCTGCTACTGGCGTGATCGCGCCGATGGCGGCGATAGCCGCGCTTTATGGCGCGCATCAGGGCCTCGCCGATCCGCGCGCCGCCGCGGCTGCGTTCGCAGTGTTGGCGGGCGTGTTTGCAGCGATCATCGCGGCTGGCGCGCGCTGGCACACACGCGGCGTTGCCGCGCTCAAACTGACGCTTTGGGTGTTGGGCGGGGGCGGCCTGCTTGCCGCGACCGCCGCCATTTTCCTGGCTCTGCCGCCCTCGTTCGCGGCGCCTGCGTTTGCAGTGCTGGCGCTCGCTTACGTACTCACAGAAGCGCGCGCGCCGTACACGATGTGGCGCGCCTTCGCCGCCGTCTCCACTGCGCTCGCGTGCGCCAACGCTTGGGCGAGCGCCGAGCTGATGCTGCGTGAAGCGCCCCAACTCGGTCCATGGGCGACGATCGGCGCCGGGCTCGCAGCGCCGGCCGTCATCAGCGTGATCGCCGGGCACATCGCCACGCGCAACAAGACAACGCTGACTGCCGCTGTGCTGGAAGGCGCGGCGATCGCCATGGGTATGGCCGCCGCAGCGCTTGGCGTGCGCTACTATTTCGCCGCCGGCGCCCCGCTCTCTCACCCCGTCAGCTTCGTCGAGGCAGGCGTGCACATTTCGGTTTGGCTACTCGCCGCGATTTTGATCGCTGCGCGTTCGCGCCGTGATTCCCGGCGCTTGCGCGCTGCCGCGGCCGTCCTGCTCGGCACGCTCTCACTCGTTGGCAGCGCGGCCATCAGCTTGCTCTGGCTCACCGGCTATTGGGAGCAACAACCTGCATCCATCGCGCCAGCTCTGTTCCGGCACGAAGGCCTCGGCTTCGCGCTGCCGGCAATCTTCTTCTGGTCGAGCTGGGTGTTCTGGCGCGCGCGCGGCTCGAACTTGCGCACCCGGCTGGCGATGGGCGCGGGTGCGCTGATGGCGGCAGCGTTCGTAACTCTGGAAGCCATGCGGCCGGCCGATGGCGGCGCGCCGGGTACGCTCAACGCTTTGATTGGCGCGCTGAGCTTCGCATTGGCGATTGTGCTGAACTTCGCGCCCGGCGTGGCGCCCGGCACCAGCCGGCGCTCATACTTCGAAGAAAATCTCAAGCGAGACCGGACTCGCCAGCAAACGCGTAAGGTGGGGTAGCGCGCGCGTCAGGTGCTCGGTCTCGGCGTGCCGCCGGAACGCCGCCCAATTTACGAAACGCGCATGCACGGCGAACTGATCACGCGATCCCAGCGCCCGGGTGATCACGTACGACGTGCAGGCGTCTTCGTCGGCCTCAACGTGAAACGCGAGATCGCGAAGCTGCGCTTCGAACTCTTCGTCGAACCCCGGACGGGTCTCGGCCCTCACGATCGCGCAGACAGCCCTGGTTTTTGGTCCCGGCGCCGTTCGCGCCTTGATTGGCTCAGCCCACATGCCGCTTCCCCCTGAGCCACCCCCCGGCGGCGCAGCGATGTTAGGCGGGAGAATGAAATGGGCGCAACCCGCCCGCGCACGTGAACCTCAGCTGCCCCAGCAGCCGTAGGCGACTTCCTTCATCTTGACCGCGCTGCCGTCCGAGAGCTCGCGCGTCTGGCGGTTGACGGTGATGGTGATGTGATCGTTCGGCTGCACCGCCGCCAGAATTGGGGGGCGCTGCGGCAGGTCAATCCGCAGCGCTTGGTCGCGGCCGCGTCCCTCGACGCGGCTTGGAATGTTGACGCTCAGGTTGCCGATTTTCACGTCGGCGCGTTGCGCGCGGCGGCCGGCGTTGGCGAGCGTAAAGTCGCTGAGCACCATGACGCCGTCGGGCGGACGGCAGGTGATGGTGGCGGTGACGCGGCCATGATCGTCGCGCTCCGTCGCGGTGACGACGCCATCGGTGTAATCGGACGTCCAGCCCGCCGTGTTCTGCGCAAGCACCGCACCGGGCGCCATCAGCGCCATCGCACACACCAAAGCCGCAACTGCGCGCATCGTTGGCCGTCTCCCCTGCTGCTTCGGGCCCGCTCCTAGCACACCCAAAACCAAGGGGGCGACCGCGAAACGCGGTTACGAGCCGGTCATCAACAGCAGATCGCCAGCTTCACCGGATTCGAGCTCCAGGAGGAACTTTTTCCGCGGCAGGCCGCCGCCAAAGCCCGTAAGGCTGCCGTCGGCGCCGATAACGCGATGGCAGGGAATGATCACCGCAATGGGATTGCGGCCGTTGGCGAGGCCCACAGCGCGCATCGCCTTGGGGTTGCCGATCGCAACCGCCTGCTGCGCATAGGACCGCGTGGCGCCGTAGGGAATCTTCTGCAGCGCTGCCCAGCACTTGCGCTGAAACTCGGTGCCCTGCGGATCGACGGGCACGCTGAAGCGCTTCAGCTTGCCGGTGAAATACGCATCCAATTCCTTGCACGCGAGGTCGAGCACCTTGTCGGCGCCGCGCGGATGCTTGGGCGCCGGTGTCTTGGTGGTCTCGAAATCCAGATTGGTCAGCGCATTGCCGTTCGACACCAACGTGAACTTGCCGATCGGTCCTTCGTAAATCGTGCTGATCATGTGCTGACGCCTTTCTTCGCGCCGCGTCGCCACAGCCGGATCGCTGCATAGCCGCGCCAGGGTTTCAAATGTTCGAGCGTCTCGCCTTTGCGGCCGAGCGCGTTGACGAGTGCAATGTCGGTGGCAGGGTACGCATCGGGATCGCCGAGCGCGCGCAGCGCCACGTACTCGATGGTCCACGGGCCTATGCCTGGAATTTCTTTCAGCGCCTCACGGCCGGCGGCGATGGCGCTGCGCGCAAGCGGCAATTTTCCGTCGGCGCTCGCCTTGGCGAGGTAATGCAGCGTTTCCGCGCGCTTCATTGGCACGCCGATTTTGGCGATGGCGGCAGCGCTCGCGTTGGCGAGCGTGTTGGCATCCGGAAACGCCCGATCGAGTCCTTCCGGTGCATTCGCAAGCTGAGCGCCGAACTTGGTCACCAGGCGCTCCGTCAGCGTGCGCGCGCCGGCGACCGTGACCTGCTGGCCGAGGACGGCGCGGATCGCGGTTTCGAAGCCATCCAGCGCGCCGGGCACGCGCACGCCGGGCTCACGCTTCACATCGCGCGCCAGCTCTGGGTCGGCCGCTAAATGCGCATCGACCGCCAGCATTTCCGCGTCGAGATCGAAGGCGCCGCGGACGTTGGCGACAAGCGGACGCAAGTGCGGCGCGAGATTCTCCGAGAGCGTGAGCATCAGACCCTTTGGTCCCATGCGCACATCGATCCATCCTAGCGCATCGCCCCATTTCAACACGCGCGCATAATGTTTCGCGCTGCCGGTCTCGACGCCGGGTAAAGCGCGCTTGCCGAGAAAGTCGAGAATTGGCGCGATAGCGTAGTCGCCGCGGGGCGAAAGGCTCACCGTGAAGCTCTCGCCTCGCGCGATAGCCTTGCGTCCGCGCATCTTCGAGGGCGGCGCGCCGTAACGGTCTTTCATCGTCGCATTGAAGCGGCGCAGAGAACGGAAGCCCGAAGCAAAGGCGATCTCCGTCACCGAAAGCGCGGTCTCGTTCAGCAGGCGCCGCGCGGCGAGCAGGCGGCCGGTCTGCGCAATTTCGATTGGCGAGGCGCCGAATTGTGCGTTCATCACGCGTCGCAGATGGCGTGACGTCACGCCTAAACCGTCGGCCAGCGCTTCAAGGCCCTGCTCTTCCAGCGCTCCTGCCTCAATGCGCGCGTAAGCCGCCGCCGCGAGGCGCGCGGGCGCATCTATTGGCGCAAGCCCAGGCGCGCGCTCGGGACGGCAGAGCAAGCAGGGGCGGAAGCCGGCGGCCTCGGCGGCGGCGGCGGACGGCCAGAAGGTGCGGTTCTCCCGCTTGGGCGTGCGTGCAGGACAGATGCAGCGGCAATAGATGCCGGTGGATTTGACGCCGACATAGAAGCGGCCGTCGAACCGCCGGTTCTTGGCGATGCATGCCGCGTGGCAGGTTTCGGCGTCCAAAATCATGCGCGCAATATGGGGCGTTTCGGGCTCCCCGTCTCGCCGGATTCGGACATTGTTGTGAAAGTAGATTTTGGCACGGAAGGTGCCATAATCGCCGCCGGCGAGGGAGTGTACTTATGAAGCGGGCAGCCTTGATCGCGGCGGCGCTATTCGCATTGGGGCTTCCAGTGCAAGCACAGACGCAAACCGCGACTCCTCCCGCTGCGCGTCCCAACATCGTCGTCATCCTCGTCGACGACGCCGGGTTCTCCGATTTCAGCGCGTACGGCGGCGAAGCGCGTATGCCGAACGTCGACGCGCTGGCCGCGCGCGGGGCGATGTTCTCGCACTATTACACCTCGCCCTTGTGTGCGCCCTCGCGCGCCATGCTGCTGACCGGCGTCGATAATCACCGCACCGGCGTCGCCACCATTCCGGAGGTGTTGCCGCCCTCGCAGGTCGGGCATCGCGGGTACACCATGCATCTTGAGCCCGGCGTGCTGACCGTCGCACAACGACTGCAGAGCGCCGGCTATCGCACCTTCATGACCGGCAAGTGGCACTTGGGCCACGACGCCGGCGATCTGCCCAATTCGCACGGGTTTGACCGTTCGTTCGCGCTCGACGCATCGGGCGCGGACAATTGGCAAGACGCGCCGTACATGCCGTACAACAATTACGCGCCGTGGTTCGAAGACGGCAAACCGGCGCAACTGCCGCAAGACTTTTACTCCAGCCGTTTCATCGTCGATCGCATGATCCAGTATCTGGATAGCGATCATCGCCAGGGACCGTTCTTCGCCTACCTTGCGTTCCAAGCGGTGCACATTCCGGTGCAGGCGCCGCGCGAATACACGCAGCACTATCTGAACACATACGATTCCGGCTGGGACGCGGTTCGCGAGGCGCGCTGGCAGCGCGTGCAAGCGCTGGGTCTGATCCCACAAGGCGCCCCGATAGCGCCCATGAATGCGCGCTTGCATCCTTGGTCGTCGCTGTCGACGGATGATCGCGCATTATTTTCGCGCTCGATGGCGGTTTATGCGGGTATGCTGGAGGCAATGGACGCCAATATCGGGCGCTTCATGGATTATCTGCGCGCGCACAACCTCGCCGACAACACCATCTTCGTCGTCACCAGCGACAACGGGCCGGAGCCCTCCGATCCCATCCGTGAGAACGGCTTTATGCAGTGGATGCAGATCCACGGCTATACGCGCCAGATTTCCAATCTCGGCGAAATTCATTCCTACAATTTCATCGGCCCGGAATGGGCGAGCGCGGCGGCGTCGCCTGGCGATCTCTTCAAATTCTATGCAGGCGACGGCGGCATTCATGTGCCGTTGATTGTGGCGGGACCGGGCGTCGCGCAGGCGCGCATCAACGCACGTGCGTTCGTCACCGACATCGCACCGACGCTGCTCGATCGCGCAGGCGTGACTGCGCCGGCGCCGGCCGGCAGTGTGCCGATGGCTGGCGCGAGTATGGCGGCGCTGCTGGCCGGCACGGCGCAGCAAGTGCGCGATCCCAACACGCCCGTTGGCATTGAGGTCTCGGGCAATTCCGCGCTCTTCCGCGGCGACTACAAGCTCGTGCGCAACACCCCACCCTACGGCGACAATCGCTGGCGGCT
>DASZWS010000346.1:0-5754 GCA_035546515.1 Vitreimonas sp.
CTAGTGCTCGTCAGCTTCCGTGTTGGCTTGCTGATACGTCTCCGGCGGCACGGTTTCTTGCGCGGTTTTCAGCGTTTTGGCTTCGGCCTTGGCGGCGCGGGCGTCGGCGCGGGCTTTGGCGGCGGCGGCTTCAGCGACGACGGCGTCCAGTTCGATCTGGCTGCAGAGGCCGATGGTGACCGGATCGACCGGCTTGATCTGTGAGCTGTTCCAATGGGTGCGGTTGCGCACCTGATCGATGGTGGCCTTGGTGGTGCCGATCAGTTTGACGACCTTGCTGTCCGGCACTTCCGGGTGGTTCTTCAAAAACCAGGCGATGGCATCGGGGCGGTCTTGGCGCCGCGCGATCGGCGTGTAGCGGGCGCCGCGCTTTTTCACTTGCGGCAGCTCGATGCGCTTTTGCTCCAAAGCGTGGAGTTTGTAGGCAGGGTTAGCCTCGCCCTTTTGGATCTCTTCGCGGGAGAGGAAGCCGCCAGCGATCGGGTCGACGCCGCGGATGCCCTTGGCGACGTCTTCATTGGCGATGCCCTGCACCTCGAGCGGGTGCAAGTTGGTGAAGGCGGCGATCTGATCGAACCCGAGCGAGGTGTTTTCGATCAGCCACACGGCGGTGGCCTTTGGCATCAGGACGTTGGCGGTCATCGGGAGGCTCCAGATATGCAAAAGCGCCCGGCGTCGTCGCCAGGCGCTAGCCATCTGGTGCAACGGGCTGACGCATCCGGGCGCGGATAAAGTCAGTTGCGGGGGGATATAGCCGCAGCTTAGTCGGAAGAAAAGACAGTACCCAGCCCATTGATGCGGTAACCGCAGCCCGCTCGCGGTTCCATTGTGATAAATATTACGTTGCAACTGGGGTGGTCCCGTAGCTTTGGTTTTGTTTCCACGGGAGGGGGAACAAATGAAACTTAGACTATTGGCGCTCGCGCTGTGCGTGAGTGCGGCCGGATGCGCGACCATTGTGCGCGGCACATCCGAGGACTTCGTGGTCGAGTCGACGCCTACGGGTGCGACCGTCCAGACCAGCAACGGCTTCCAGTGCGCCAGCACGCCGTGCACGTTCCATATGCAGCGTAAGACCGGCTTCACGGTCACTGTGGCCAAGGACGGCTACCAAACCGCGACAGCGACTGTGTTGAGCAATATGTCGGGCGGCGGCGGCGCCGGGTTTGCCGGCAACATCTTGGCCGGTGGCTTGATCGGCATGGGCGTCGACGCCACCAGCGGGGCCATGAATGACCTGATGCCAAATCCGCTGCACGTGGATTTGCTGCCGGTCGCCCCAGTTGTCGCCGTTGCAGCGCCAGCTGAAGCCGTCGCGACACCAGCGGCGGCTACGAACACGCCCGCAGCAGCGCCGGCGACGACCGATGCCGCCGTGGCGGCGCCCAGCAGCCCGCAAAATTGAGGATAGTGACCATGAGAACGTCATTTATCGCCGCTCTCGGAGCGGTGCTGATGCTGGCTGCGTGCGCCTCAGGCGCGCGCCCCGAACGCATCGTCGCCACCAACGTCGTGCAATTCGACGCCGGCGATCCGATGCACGCGAGCATGAGCGTCGAGCAGGCGCAGGGCGGCTCGGAAACCAATCCGATGTGGATGTCCAATCTCTCCAACGAGAGTTTCCGCGCAGGATTGGAAGCTTCGCTGCGCAATGCGGGGCTACTCGCTGACGGCAGCCCGCGTTTTCACGTTGTCGCCAATCTGCAAAATGTCGACCGGCCCATGGCGGGCTTCGACATGACCGTGACGACGACGGTGCGCTACACGGTGACGCCGGTCGATGGCGGCGCGCCGATCTTCGACGATGTGGTGAGCGCCTCCGGTACCGCGCACATGGGTGATGCGTTCATGGGAACCGAGCGGCTGCAAATGGCGATCGAAGCGTCCGCGCGGGAAAACATCACCGAATTCATCCGCCGTTTGCGCGCACGCGTGCCGGCGGGGTCGGTGTCGCCGGTCTCGTAATTCCAGACGCGATGAAGGGCGCGGAGGGGGAGCAGCCTCCGCGCCCTTCTTAGGGCAAGCCTCTGAAATCGTCTGTGGGTGCTACGCGACGATTTGAGCGGCTTGGTGCATGGCCGCCATCGCGAACGGAACGAACACGAGGCAGGCGGCGGCGACGGCGTAAAGCTTCAACATTTGCGTGCTCTCTGAATTGGAGTTGCGGCTAAGCGGTGATCTGCGCGGCTTGGTTCAGCGCGGCGATGGCCATGGGCGCGAACAACAAAGCTGCGAGCATCAGGCTGTAGAATTTGGTCATTGGACTGGCTCCTCTTGGGTCGAAGCGGCGTCGCTTCGATGTGGAGAAGGTAAGCGCAGGTTAGCCTTGGCGCTGTGACCTCGGGCACGGGGCGGAACGGCGGCGTCTAGCGCCCTGCGCGTCGCTTGCGCGGGCCGAAGAGCGCGCCGCTGAGCATCAGCAGAACGGGTATCAACACCCAGCAGATGGTGGCGAGGCGGGTTTCGCCGTTGAGGCTGAGCGCGAGGCCGGCGGCGAAGGCGATGCCAGGCGTGAGCGCACGCGAGAAGCGCCAGATGCGCTCTCGGGTGGTGATGCCACCCATCAGCTTGCCGCCGCCGCGCATGACCACGAGCACCAGGATCGCCTGTGCGATCCCAGCAGCAATCAGCTCCGCGCAGTAGACGGGCTTGCGTGAACACGTTCATGTCGCCCAACAGCGCTGACGCGAACGGCATGACGGCGATGGTGAGTAGGAAGAAGCCGTTGGCCCAGACCGTGGGCCAGTCGAACACTTTAAGGCGGCGCATGATGGCCATGTGCGCGGCCCAGAAGATGAAGATCAGCGCAAAGGTGCCGACGAAGACGGCGAGCTTCGGCGCGAGCGCAATCATGGTGGGCCAGAACACGGCTTCACTGGGGATGGCCGGTGGTTGCAGTTCGAGCACCAAGAGCGTCAGCGCGAAGGCGAAGACTCCGTCCGAAAACGTGAGCAGGCGACCGATGATCATGTCTTCAGTCGCCGGGCGCTGGGTGTCTTCCATGTGTCGACGCTAGGGGCGCGGCGCTTGGGCCGTCAACTTTGCGGCCGTGCGACGATGGCCGTCGCCGCCGCGATGGCGGCGAAGGCGGCGCCGATCAGGAATGTGGCGTTGGAGCCGAGAGCGTCCCAGGCGAAGCCGGCGATGACGCTGGCGATCAGCAGCGCGAGACCGGTGAGCAGATTGAAGATGCCGAATGCAGAGGCGCGCAAACGTTCAGGCGCGAAATCGGCGACGAGTTTGGCGAACACGCCTTGGGTCAGCGCCAGATGCCCGCCCCAGAGCGCGATGCCGAGAAACGCGCCGCCGAGGCCGGGGACCAGTGCGAGCACGAAATCGGCGGCGATGAGCGTGGCGACCCCGTAAAAGAGCAATGTGCGTGGGCTCATCCGGTCGGCAAGCGCGCCGACGGGGTAAGCGCCGCCAGCATAGACGATGTTCATTACCACCAGCACCAGCGGAGCAAACATCACCGGCAGGCCGTCTGCGTTGGCTTTGAGGATGAGGAAACCCTCGCTGAAGCGCGCGAAGGTGAATGTCACCGCCACAACCATCAACAGCCAGAAACGCGGGGAGAGCGATGAGAGGTCGCCGAATTGGATCGGCGCGCGTGCTTTCTCGGTGGCGTGTCGATCCTCGACGCCGAACAGCACCAGCGCAACGGAGATGGCGGCGGGGATGATCGCCACCCAGAACACGGCGCGCATGTTGTCGTTGAAGAGCGCCATCAGCGCGATGGCCGCAAGCGGGCCGACGAACGCGCCGACCGTGTCGAGCGCCTGGCGCAGTCCGTACGCGCGCCCACGCATGATGTTCGGCGTAACGTCGGCGATCAGCGCGTCGCGCGGCGCGCCGCGGAAGCCTTTGCCGACACGGTCGGCAAAGCGGGCGCCGAGTACGTAGAGGGGCGAGGTGGCGAGCGCAAACAGCGGCTTGGAAATGGCGGCAAGGCCGTAGCCGAACAGGATGAGCGGTTTGCGCTTGCCAATGCGATCGGAGATGTAGCCGGAGAAGACTTTGCCGATGGCGGCGGTGGATTCCGCGACGCCGTCGATGATGCCGACGATGGCGACACTGGCGCCGAGCGTGGTGGTGAGAAAGAGGGGCAGCAGCGCGTGGATGGTCTCCGAGGAGATGTCCATGAACAGGCTGACGAGTCCGACAGCCCAGACGGTGCGGGGGAGGCGCTGGGGTGATGACGTGCTTGGCGTCACGCGGTGAGCACGATCTTGCCGATGTGTGCGCTGCTGGCGAGGCGGTTCATAGCGGTTTCGGCGTCCGCGAGCGGGAAGGTGCTATCGATCACCGGCTTCAGCTTGCCGGCTTCGATCCAGGGCCAGACGTGGCGTTCGACTTCGGCGGCGATGCGGGCTTTTTCGGCGACGGCGCGCGAGCGCAAGGTTGAGCCGGTGAGCGTGAGGCGTTTCAGCATAACCAGCATCAGGTTGATTTCCGCCGTCGCGCCTTCGAGCTGCGCAATCGAGACGATGCGGGCGAGCGGCTTGGCCGCGTTAATATTCTTCGCCAGATAGGGTGCGCCAACCATGTCGAGGATGACGTCGGCGCCGCCGGCGTCGCGCACGATGGCTTCGAAATCCTCGGTCTTGTAGTTGATGGCGCGATCGGCGCCGAGTTTTTCGCACGCGGCGCATTTGTCGGCGCTGCCGGCGGTGATGAACACGCGCGCCCCGTGCGCCTTGGCCATTTGGATGGCAGTGGTGCCGATGCCGGAGGAGCCGCCGTGAATGAGAATGGTTTCGCCGGGTTTGAGCGCGCCGGACTCGAACACGTTGGCCCACACAGTAAACACCGTCTCGGGCAAGCACGCGGCTTCGGTCAGCGAAAGTCCCTTCGGTGCAGGTAACGCCGAGCCTTCGTACGCGAGCGCGTACTCGGCGTAACCGCCGCCGGCGAGCAACGCGCAGACCTGGTCACCCACTTTCCAGCGCGTGACGCCAGCGCCGACGGCTTCGACGACGCCCGCAACCTCAAGCCCCAGTGTGTCGGGCGCGCCGGGCGGCGGCGGGTAGCGGCCCTCGCGCTGCAGAAGGTCAGGGCGGTTCATGCCAGCGGCGGCGACCTTGATCAGTATTTGGCCGTCGCTGGGAACCGGGATTGGCGCTTCGCTCATTTGCAGGGGCGCGCCGGGCGCGTGCGAAATTAATTTCATCGATCCCGCCATCGCTGCCGCCGCTCCACTTAAATTTACCGTCGTTTTGAGTTAGGATGCTTAGCGGAGGTCAGGCCTATGTTCGACGACGATCCTTTCGCTCCGCCGGTAAAGAAGCCGGTTTCTCTCGAGGCGCAGCTCGAGACCGCCTCGGTGGGCGACTTGGAGGCTCGGATTGAACGGCTCAAGGCTGAGATCGGCATGTGCGAGCGGGCGATTGCGGCCAAAAAGGCCCAACGTGAGGCCGCGGACTCGGTTTTTGGCGCGCGCCCTTCGTAAATTTCAGAGATTTGGCGGTAGACGGCCCGCCCTTTGCGAACCTCACCGCCCATGACCGATACGATGCAGCCTTCGCCTCTCAGGGGCAGTTTTGACGCGAAACGCGCCTCCGACTTCGCGCGCTCGGAGCTTTTCGAGCGCACCTTCAAGGAGGGCATGGCGATGGTTGAAGAAACCGCTGCCTACCTCGATGGCCCCGGCCGCGCTGCTTCCAAGCGTCTCTCACGCGCCGCGGCTTTGGCTTATGCGGGCGAGAGCATGCGCCTGACGACGCGGCTGATGCAGGTGGCGTCGTGGCTGCTGGT
>DASZWS010000347.1:0-7463 GCA_035546515.1 Vitreimonas sp.
CTTGGCTTTCAAAATCCCGAACCCCTCCGCGAACGCCTGCATCATTCCGTACTCGATGCCGTTGTGCACCATCTTCACGAAATGCCCTGCGCCTGCGGGCCCCACATAGGTGTAGCCCAGCTCCGCGCGCGGATCGGCGTCAGCGCTACGTCGCGTACGCTCGATCGCGCCCAAGCCCGGCGCCATAGTTTTGAAGATTGGATCGAGACGCTCGAATGCAGCCTTGTCGCCGCCGACCATGGTGCAAAAGCCGCGGTCCAAGCCCCACACGCCGCCGGACACGCCCACATCCATGTAGATGACGCCCTTCGCCGCCAACGTTTTGGCGCGGCGGATGTCGTCTTTGTAGAAAGAGTTACCGCCGTCGATGACGACATCACCGGCGCTCAGCAACTGCCCCAAGGCCGACACTGTTTCTTCCGTCGGCGCGCCTGCGGGCAGCATCACCCAAACCGTGCGCGGCGCGGCCAGTTGTTTTACGACGTCCTCAAGGCTCGACGCGGGTTTGGCGCCATCCGCTGCCAGCGCCTTCACCGCGTCCGCGTTGCGATCGTATCCCACGCACATATGCCCATCGCGCATCAGCCGCCGCGCGATGCCCGCGCCCATGCGCCCCAGTCCGACAATGGCGATTTCCATAAGACGCCTCGCTATTTGCTCTTGCCGCTAAGATGTATTGCGGCGCGCCGCGGTCAACGCTTGCGGCGTTTGTACGCGGGGTGACAAAAGCACTCCACCGCGTGGTCGTTAACCATGCCCACCGCTTGCATGAAGGCGTACACGATCGTGGGGCCGACGAACTTGAAGCCGCGCTTCTTCAGATCCTTCGACAACGCGATGGAGATGTCGGTCTCCGCCGGCGCGCGATCTTTGAGCTTCAAGTGATTGATGATCGGCTTGCCGCCGACGAAGCTCCACACATGCTTTGAGAAGCCCGGCCCGTCCATCAGCTCCAGATACGCACGCGCACCGCTCACCACGCCTTCGATCTTGGCGCGGTTGCGGACAATGCCTTCGTCGCCCATCAGCTTCTCGATTTTCTTCGGCGTGTAGCGCGCAATTTTCGCCGGATCGAAGCCGTCGAACGCGCGCCGATAGTTCTCGCGCTTGCGCAAAATGGTGATCCACGAGAGGCCCGCTTGCGCGCCTTCAAGCATCAGCATCTCAAACAGCGCGCGATCATCGCGCAGCGGCCGGCCCCATTCGTGATCGTGATAGTCAAGATAAAGCGGGTCGTCGCCGGGCCATTTGCAGCGCGGCTTGTCGTCCGTTTTGCTCATGGCCGAGCGATCTGCTTGTACGCGCGCTGCGTCAAGCCGTCTTGCGCTTCGGCAGCTTCCAATTCGGGCGCACGAAGTGACACGTGTAGCCGTTAGGAATGCGCTCCAGGTAGTCTTGATGCTCCGGCTCGGCTTCCCAGAACGGACCCGCGGCCGTCACTTCCGTCACCACCTTGCCGGGCCACAGGCCCGACGCGTCAACATCGGCGATGGTGTCGAGCGCCACGCGCTTCTGCTCGTCGTTGGTATAGAAGATCGCCGAGCGATAGCTCATGCCCATGTCGTTGCCTTGGCGGTTCTTCGTGGTCGGATCGTGGATCTGGAAGAAGAATTCCAGCAGATCGCGGTAGCTGATGACGGCTGGATCGAAGACGATCTCGATCGCTTCAGCGTGCGTGCCGTGATTGCGGTAGGTGGCGTTCGGCACATCACCGCCAGAATAGCCGACGCGCGTCTTCAGCACGCCCGGGCGCTTGCGGATCAGGTCCTGCACACCCCAGAAGCAGCCGCCCGCGAGAATTGCAGTTTCAGTCGCCATGATGACCTCCGGGAAGCGATTTCGCTGAATATTGGGGCGCGGTTACACCCTTGCCAAGGGCGGCCCGGCCTTAGTGACGGGCGATGTCGGGCGCGGCGAATTCCGTGACCCCATAGCCGGCCTCCGCTGGGATCAGGATCACGTGCTCTTCGCCACGTTTCTCAACCGTTGGCGTCACCGTAAACGCGGGCCGCCGCCGCGCCGCATCGAGGGCCGCTTCCACATCGCGACTTTCGGCTAGCCGAATGAGCTGCATCAAGGTCGGAAAAATGATGCTCTGTTCGCCCGCCTTGGTGCGCGCCACCGCGTCGCGCGGATTCACCCATTCGACGCTGACGGTCTCGTCGCCATCATGGCGCGGCGTGAGATTGTCCGGCGCGCGGGTGATGTAGAAGTGCGTGTCGAACCGCTTCTTCACGTTCGCCGGCGTGATCCAATGCGCGAACGGCACGAGCGCATCGAGCGGCAGTTTCGCATTCAACGCCGCCACAAGCTCGCGAAACGTCCCCGCCTGCGACGCCGCTGGCTGCGCGCCGCCTTCCACGATCAGCGCCGATGCCTCCTCGTGCGCCTCACGACACGCGGCTATGCGAAGCGCGCGCTGCGCGACACTTATACCTTCCGCGCCGCGCACGTGCGGCAACCACGCGTCGTCCGCATCGTGGGGATCAACCACGCCGCCGGGAAACACCAATGCTGAGGAGAAGAACGAGCTCTTGCGTCGCCGCACCATCAGCACTTCCAACGGATCGCGGATCAGCAGGATCGTCGCGGCCGCCATCGGCGTCACCGCAGCGCGCTCAGGCTCACCCATCTTGTCGTTACTCACGCGTCGCCATCCATTGTGGGGTCGTTCACCCCGGCCTGCCCACCCTAGCGCATTCTCGCGCGACAGGGTCAAGCACGCGGCTCGATTTCACGCGCGCGCCATCGCTCTCGTAGCTAGCGCTGCGCAAAAAAACGAGGTGGCGGATTTGTCACAAAGCGCTTCGCCGGGGCGGCGCAACGCGCTTCACGCGCGGCGCGCGAAGCGGCATTGACAATTCAGCGCGCGTTTTGACAGGCTTGCGTCCATGGCGACCTTAGGCGCAGAGCCGAATTCGGCCCGATTGTGGCTGCGGGGACAGGACGTATCTTCGCTGTTTGCGAATGTCGCCAATGGCGACGTCAGTGTCGTGAGCGCGCTGGCCAGCGGTGCTTCAGATCGCGTGGCGCTCGCCGACTATTTCCGCATGAGCCGCAAACTCGCGTTCGCGGCGCGGGAGGAATCGCTGGGGATCGCGCCCCGCCCGCTCGTATCCGGCACCACCGATTTCGTCATCGCTCAAGCCGCGCGCCAGCCGACGTTGGGAGACGCCATGTCGGAAGCCGCCGCGGCATACAACCGTTTGCACGGCGGCGCCTACAATAGTGTCGCGGTCAATTCCGACGGCTTCGCCTTTCGCATCGATGATAGGACCTTTCCGTATCCGGACCGCGCCTGCGCCAACGCCACCTTCATGATGGAATGCGTGCTCATCAACTTGCACGCGCTTGCCTGCACTTTGGCCGGCGAGGATCTCACCCACAACGTCATCCGCGTCGAGACTCGCCGGGCCCAAGCGCTGGACGCGGGTCCGTTGGATTTCTGGACCTGTCCGGTGATCTACGGCGCACAAGCCTTTGCGCTCGTCTATGCGTCGCCGCTTGCGCATCACCGCCTTGCCGGAGGCAAACTCCACGAGGAGGCGGTCCACGACCGCGTGCTGGCTCTGATTGAAAAGCGCGAGCACGGCGTATTCGGCGCGGCGCTTGCGGTGCGCCAGGTCTTGCGTGACGGGGTGTGCGATCAGCACGACGCCGCGCGCCGCCTCGGCATGAGCGTCGCAACCCTTCGGCGCAAACTGGCCCACGAAGGTCTCTCGTTCCGTCAGCTGCGCCAGGAAATACTGAACGAACGCGCACACGCGCGGCTCTTGTCGCGCGCGAAAATCGCCGATGTCGCCGACGATCTCGGGTTTTCCGACAGCCGCTCGTTTGCCCGCGCCTTCAAGACCTGGAACGGGGCCACGCCCCGCGCCTTCCGCACCCGCTCCCGCAGTCACTAGCGGCGCCACCCAGACACGGTGAGCGAAAATGTCCATTTTCGCCTGAGCCGTCCCGTCATCGACACGGCGACCGGTCGCGCCTTTTCTTGGCCAAAACGCCAAGAAAGCGGGAGGGCGAAAAATGACCAAGCGTACGGATGGGTGTGTTGCGCAGGGCAAGCGCCGCGAGGCGGGCCTTATGCTCTCCAGTCTCGCGCTCGCCGGCGTATTCGCGGGCCTTGCGACACCCGCTCACGCTCAGGCGGCGCCCGCCGATGCCGCTCAAGCTCAGCAAGACAACAGCGGCGACCAATCCGAGGATATCGTCGTCACCGCTCGGCGCATTGATGAACGCTTGCAGGACGTGCCAAGCGCCGTCACCGCCTTCACCGCCCAATCGCTCTACGAGAACAATGTCCAGACCCTTGGTGATCTTCAGTCACGGGTGCCGGATCTATCCCTGCATGTCGGCGACGCCTCCAACGCCGTCATCTATATGCGCGGCGTCGGGCAAATCGACTCCATCTCTTTCAACGATCCGGGCGTCGGCGTTTATCTCGACAACGTCTATCTCGGGCGCGCCCAAGGTTCGTTCCTCGAAGTCGTCGACCCTCAGCACATCGAGGTTTTGCGCGGGCCCCAAGGCACGCTCTATGGACGCAACACCATAGGCGGGGCGGTCAACTTCATTTCCGCGCGCCCAAGTGAGAATTTCGAAGGGTATGCCGACGCCACCTACGGCAACTACGACGAAGAGCGCCTGCGCGCGCACATCTCCGGCCCGTTGACGCCCGATAACGTTCTGCTGGGATCGCTCGCCGTCGCCTCCTCCACGCGCGACGGATATACGCACAATCTGCATGACGGCAGCGACGATGGCGACAAGGACTTGCTCGCCTGGCGCGCCAGCCTCTTATTCCAACCGACACCGGATTTTTCGGCGTATCTCGTCCTGGACGATTCACGCAACACGCCCGACCACTCGCGTACGCCGCACCGCGAAAGCCCCATCTATTCCGTCAATCTCGGCGGCCTCCGCCCGGTCATCGACGATCCGTTCACAGTCGATGTCACCTATAACGACCGCGAACAACTCGACACCGGCGGCGCCTCGCTCACGCTTCAACTCGATCGCGGGCCGGTGACCTTCAAGTCCATCACCGCCTATCGCGAGATGCACTATCGCACCCACCTCGATTTAGACGCCTCCCCGGACCAGTCCTTCGGCATCTATGACTTCGAAGACCAAAACCAAACCAGCCAGGAGCTGCAGCTTATCTACAACAGCGATCACCTCTCGCTGGTGACGGGACTCTTCTACTTCTTGGAGAATGACAACACCTTCGGCGGGCTCGTGGGGCCCGACTTCTTCGTGGTGCTGCCGCCCTCCACCGTAATTCCGTTTCCCGCCAACACGGCGGGCCTACGCATCGATCGCAACGAAAGCGTGGCGGCGTACGCGCAAGCCGATTGGCGCTTCAACGACAAGGCAAGTGTGACGCTGGGGCTGCGCTATACGCACGAGCGCAAGCAAACCAACAATCACGGCGACAGCTTCTTGCCGAGCGTCGCGCCTACCGCCGAAATCATGGAGCAATTGTTCGGCCAAGGCTTCGGCTATGCTCCGAGCGGCTTTGAAGCTGCGCAAGATTGGGATTCCGTCACGCCGCGTGTCGCGTTCAACTATCAATTCTCCCCGAGCGTGCTGGGCTATATCAGCGCCGCGGAAGGCTTCAAATCCGGCGGTTTCAACGGCCGCATCACCACGTCCGCACAGGAATTCGATCCAGAAACACTGTGGAGTTACGAGGCGGGCCTCAAGACGTCGTTTGCCGGCGGTGGCGTGCTCAATCTCGCGGCCTTCTATCAAGACTACAAAGACATGCAGGTCTCGCGCTTCGCCTCCGACCCCGTGACCGGCAATTTCACATCGGTATTCGACAATGCGGGCGGCGCCACGATGTACGGTGTCGAAGCCGAACTTTCGGCCCCGATCACGAGCCAACTCCGCCTCGACAGCAATCTTGCCTACCTCCACAGCGAATACACCGAATTCGTCGATGGCGGTGTCGACGTAAGCGATCAGCGCCACTTGGTGAATGCGCCGGAATGGAGTGGCCGCCTCGGCCTTCGCTACCAGCAACCGCTTGGGGATTTCGGCGACCTCACGCTGTCGGCGGGCGCAAGTTATCGCTCGCGCACGTATCTGACGGTCTCCAGCAACCAGGCGCTGAGCCAAGGGGCCTATACGCTCTATGACGCCTCGATCATGTACGAGCCGCCGGGCGGGCGCTGGAACATCCTTTTGTCCGGCGAGAATCTCAGCGATGTCGCATATCGCGATCACGCCTTCGATTTGAGCGCCTCCCCGGGCGTGCTGTTGGGCTATTACGGCGCGCCGCTCACCTATTCGCTCACCGTGCGCTATCAGTTCTAAAACATGACCGATGCGCTCGATCCCGATTGCGCGCGCGTGCTTGAACGCATGGGCGAGGATCTAAAGGGGTTTCCGGCCAATCCAAGCATTGAAGATCGCCGGGCCCTGATCCGCACCATGGCCGCCAACTATGGCCCGCCGCTCGCGCAAGTCGCACGCTGCGAGGATCGGGTCATCGAAGCGGATGCGCGGCAAGTACCGGTGCGGATCTACTGGCCCCGCATCGCCGCGACGCCGACGCCATTGCTCGTTCATATCCATGGCGGCGGCTGGTCGATCGGCGATCCCGTTGCGTACGAGCGCGTGTGCCGCGCCTATTGTGAGACGAGCGGCGCCATTGTCGTGGACGTGCACTACCGACGCGCGCCGGAGCATAAATACCCGCAAGCGCTGGAAGATTGCAGCGCCGCTTTAGGCTGGGCCTACGCCAACGCCCCCGCGTTGGGCGCCGATCCTCGCCTGCTTGCGGTGACCGGCGATAGCGCCGGCGGCAATCTCGCAGCCGCGCTTTGTCAACGCACCGACATTCCGCTCGCTCTGCAAATACTCGTTTATCCAGTGATGAGCGCGAGCGCCACGGCCGCCTTCGCTTCACGCACGCACTTTGGCGACGGCAGGTTCTTCTTGCGCGACATCGACATCAAGAATGCCGAGGCGGAATATTTGCGCACGCCACAGGACGGCGAAGAACCGGGCGCGTCGCCGCTCTTGGCGCCTGACCCAATCATCGCGCGACTTCCGCCGACCTTCATCATCACCGCTGGTCTCGATCCGCTGCGCGACGAGGGGCTTGCCTATGCCGATCGGCTCCGGGCGTGCGGCGTAGATGTCCGCTACCACTGCGCGCCCGGCGCCATTCACGCGTTCGTATTGTTTGCCGGCATGGTGCGTGCCGGCGCCGACGCCATCGATCAGATTGGCGCAGCCGTTCGCTACGCCCGACCGCGCCCTTTGCGCCAAGCGCTGCACACCTGATTGATCGTCAGTCATTGCGCAGCCCGATCGCCGAGCGCGCCCGCGCTAACTCTGCCCGCGGCTCACGAAAGCCGCCGCAGCGCTGGAAGGGTCGATCAACTGCCCGTGCACCTGCATGTTGTGGGAGTGGCAAAGTTGGTGCATCGCAAATGACGTTTGCATCGCCG
>DASZWS010000348.1:0-8640 GCA_035546515.1 Vitreimonas sp.
TACTGATTTGAGCTTGGGTTTACATGCAGAGCGTCAACGACATTCGCCGGCAATTCCTGGATTTCTTCGGGGCGCGGCAGCACCAATTGCCAGCCTCCGCGCCGCTCGTGCCGCAAGACGATCCGACCTTGCTGTTCGTCAATGCCGGCATGGTGCCGTTCAAGAATTATTTCACCGGCGCCGCGACGCCACCGTTCAAGCGGGCCGCCACGAGCCAGAAGTGCGTCCGCGCCGGCGGCAAGCACAACGATCTGGACAACGTCGGCTACACCGCGCGGCACCTCACATTTTTCGAGATGCTGGGCAACTTCTCATTCGGCGACTATTTCAAGGATGGCGCGATTGAGGCGGCATGGACGCTGATCACCAAGGATCTCGGCCTGCCGCAGAGCAAGCTGCTCGTGACCGTCTATCACGACGACGACGAAGCGGCCGGGCTTTGGAAGAAGATCGCCGGGCTTTCCGACGATAAGATCATCCGCATCTCAACCAACGACAATTTCTGGTCGATGGGCGACACCGGGCCCTGCGGTCCGTGCTCGGAGATTTTCATCGATCGCGGCGATCACATCTTCGGTGGCCCGCCGGGCTCCGCGGATCAAGACGGCGATCGGTTCCTTGAGTTCTGGAACCTCGTGTTCATGCAATACGAGCAGTTCGCGGACGGGCGTCCGCGCGAGAAGCTGCCGAAGCCGTCGATCGATACCGGCATGGGCCTCGAGCGCATGGCGTGCGTGCTGCAGGGCGTGGAGTCGGTGTTCGAAACCGATCTGTTCCGCACGTTGATTGCGGCCTCGGAGGACCTGACCAAAACCAAAGCTGAAGGCGAGCGCGCGCCAAGCCACAACGTGATCGCCGACCATCTGCGCTCGTCATGCTTCCTGATCGCCGATGGGGTGATGCCGTCGAACGAAGGGCGCGGTTATGTGCTGCGGCGGATCATGCGCCGGGCGATGCGTCACGCGCATATTCTCGGCGCCAAGGAACCGCTGATGCATCGGCTTGCGCCGACGCTGATTGCGGAGATGGGCAAGGCGTATCCGGAACTGGAACGCGCACGACCGGTGATCACGGCGCAATTGTTCGAGGAAGAAGAGCGCTTCCGTCGCACGCTCGCAAACGGGCTGAAGCTGCTCGATGACGAGTTGGCGACGTTGAAGAAGGACCAGCGCCTCAGCGGTGAAGCTGCGTTCAAACTCTACGACACGTTCGGCTTTCCGCTCGACCTTACGCAGGACATCCTGCGTGGCCGCGGGCTGGAAGTGGACACCGCAGGATTTGATGTGGCGATGGAACGCCAGCGCGAGCAAGGCCGCGATAGCTGGACCGGCGGCGACGCAAAAGACAATCCCGCGATCTGGCACTCTATCTTGGAACGCACGCGCGGTAACGAATTCCTGGGATACGGCGCCGAATCGGGCGAGGGCGCGCTCACGGCGATCGTGGCGCATGGCGCCGAAGAGCATAGGCTGGAAACGGGCGCGCGCGGCGCGTTGGTGTTCGATCGCACGCCGTTTTACGCGGAGAGCGGCGGCCAGGCAGGCGACCATGGCGTGATCAAGTTTGCTAATGGCGCCGAGTTCGTCGTCGATGATACGCAAAAGCAGGCAGGTGCGCTGCATGTGCATCTCGGCCATCTGACCAAGGGTTCGATCAAGGTTGGCGACAAGGCCAAACTTGAGATTGATCGCGCGCGCCGTCAGCAAATCCGCGCCAATCACTCAGCGACGCACCTGCTGCACGCCGCCTTGCGCAACGTGCTCGGGCCGCATGTGACTCAGAAAGGTTCGCTGGTGGAGGCGGATCGTTTCCGCTTCGATTTCAGCCACGGTGCGCCGATGACGCAGGCCGAGATCGAGCGCGTTGAAGACGAAGTGAACGCCGTCATCCGGCAGAACGCGGAAGGCGTGATCAAGGAGATGGCGCCGGAGGCGGCGATCAAGGAAGGCGCTCTCGCTCTTTTCGGCGAAAAGTACGGCGACCGGGTGCGCGTGCTGAGGCTCGGCGATGCGATCGACGGCGGCGGCAAACCGTATTCTGTGGAGTTATGCGGCGGCACGCACGTGCGGCGCACCGGAGACATCGCTGTCTTTGCGATCCTCTCAGAGAGCGGCGTGGCCGCCGGCGTGCGCCGCATCGAAGCCGCGACTGGCGCGGCGGCGCTCTCGTATCTGAAAGCGCAAGCGCAGTTGGCCAAAACCGTGGCGGCGAACATCAAGGCGCCGCTGGCGGAACTGCCTGAGCGCGTCACGCAGCTGCAGGACGAGCGGCGCAAGCTGGAGCGCGAGCTGAGCGATGCGAAAAAGAAGCTGGCGATGGGGGGCGGATCATCTGCGAGTGCAGGGCCAGAGCAGGTTGCTGGCGTGGCGCTGATTGCGCGCGTGCTTGACGGCGTGCCGGCGAAAGAGCTGCGCGGCCTCGTTGATGAAGGCAAGAAGAGCGTCGGCTCCGGCATCGTCGCTTATGTCGGTGTCGACGACGGCAAAGCGGCGGTGGCGATTGGCGTTACCGACGACCTCAAGGCCAAGGTCTCTGCGGTTGATCTGGTGAAGGCGGGTGTAGCCGCAGTCGGCGGTCAAGGCGGCGGCGGGCGTCCTGACATGGCGCAAGGTGGCGGGCCGAACGGCGCGAGCGCGGCGCAAGCTCTGGACGCGGTGCGTGGCGCACTGAAAAGCGCGCTTGGCGCGTGACTATCGTTTATCGCGATGCGACGGCGAACGACGCCGCTGCGCTTGCAGCGTTCGCCGCGCGCACGTTTGTCGACACGTTCGGACATCTCTATCCGCCCGAGGATCTCAGCGCATTTCTCACCGCGAAATACGGTCCTGACATTCAAGCGCGTGAGCTTGCTGATCACGCGACGCGCTATCGCCTTGCGCTGCGAGACGATGTCATCGTCGGTTATTGCATGATGGGCGTGGTCGACATGGCGGTCGATGCGGTCGACGCACTCGAACTGCACCGTCTTTACGTCGACAAGGACGTGAAGGGCGCGGGCGTGGCGCAAAGGCTAATGGACGATTGCCTGGCGTGGGCGCGGAGCAAGGGCGCGAAGCTGCTCTATCTCAGCGTCTGGGAAGAGAACCATCGCGCACAGGCGTTCTATAAGCGCTTCGGCTTCGAGCATGTCGGCGAACACAAATTCATGGTTGGCCGCACAGCGGACCGCGATTTCATCTGGCGGCTGAAGCTTAGCGGCGCGCGAGAGTCGTAATCGGAACGAAGTAACGTCTCGGAAACCAAATCAATCGTTTTTGGACGACTCGATTCGGTTGTGGGGACGCCGATATGACACAGAACGACGCGCTGGCCGCTTATCTCGGACCAGAGCTTTTTGAGCGGCTGGAATGGAGCCGTCTGACTGATGGGCAGCGTGACGCGATTCTCTCCGTGTTCCGAGTCGGATTAGGCGCCGGGGCGCAGTCGGGCGTGGTTTCGGCGGTCGATTGCGTGCTCGCGAAGGGACGGGTGCTGATTTGCGAGGATGGCACGCGCTGGCAGGCCCGTGATCGCGATGACGCGGAACTGATCGAAGATTGGGGCGCGGGGCAATTGGTGGCGATCCACCATCAGCTGATCTATCGGCTTGATCCGTATCAGGCGGCAGAGGTGGATTTGCTGCGCCTATAGGGCGGCAATCGCCGGGATAGTTGCGATGACGGAACGGAAGCGTGCTAGCGTTCCGATCTGCCGGATTCCGACAGCCGAGGTACCTATGGCCGACTACGAAACCATCAAGCTCACCGTCGCCGACAAGATCGCGACGCTGACGCTTAATCGTCCGGATCGGATGAACGCGTTTACCGAGCAGATGGCGCGCGACATGATCGCGGCCTTCGACGAGACCGACGCTAATGATGACGTTCGGGTCGTTGTGGTGACCGGCGAGGGGCGTGCCTTCTGCGCAGGGGCGGACCTTGGCGCAGGTGGTGCGACGTTCGACTACGAGAAGCGGCTGGCGGCGCGCGGCGTCAGTGACAAGTTTGATCCATCGCGGGCGCGCGACGGCGGCGGGCTCGTTGGCCTGCGCATCTATGAGAGCACAAAACCGGTGATCGCGGCGATCAACGGCGCAGCGGTGGGGGTGGGTGCGACCATGCTGCTGCCAATGGACGTGCGTCTCGCGGTCGAGGGCGCGAAGATGGGGTTCGTGTTTGCGCGCCGCGGCATCGTACCGGAAACGCTCTCGTCGTATTTCTTGCCACGCTTAGTGGGCGTGCAGACAGCGATGGAGTGGGTGCTGACGGGCCGCGTGTTCATGAGCGAGGAAGCAAAGGAGCGCGGCTTGGTGCGCTCGCTGCATAAGCCTGCCGATCTGCTGCCGGCGGCGTATGCGCTGGCGCGCGAGATTGCCGACAACACGGCGCCGGTTTCGGTGGCGCTCTCGCGGCGCATGCTGCTCGACATGCTGGACGCGCAACATCCGATGGAGGCGCACCGGCTGGAGAGCCGCATGATCGTCTCGCGTGGTCAATCGGGCGATGCGAAGGAGGGCGTGACGGCGTTCCTGGAGAAGCGGCCGCCGAACTATCCTGACAAAGTGTCGAAAAACATGCCGCCGCAATACCCGTGGCGGCCGACGCCGCCGTTCGAGGAATAGGCGCTACTGAACACGGCGATACTGGATGAAGCCGTAGTACTTGGCGACTTTGTCGTAGAGTTTACGCGCGGTCTCATTGGTTTCGCGCGTGAGCCAATAGGTGCGCTCGCAATGTAGCCGATCTGCGAGCGCATACACGGCTTCGATTAGCGCGCGGCCCACCCCTTGTTTACGCGCGCTCGGCGCAGTGAAGAGATCTTCGAGATAACAGAAATTGCCGATGGCCCAGGTGCCGCGATGGATGACGCAGTGCACGAGGCCGACAAGCTCGTGGCTGTCGCTGTCTTCGGCCACCATGCAAAACATCGGTTCCAGCGGATCGTTGAGGCGTGACCAGGTGACCTCGATGGTGACGGGCTCCATCTTGGCTTCATAAAAGTCGAGATAACCGCCCCAGAGGTTCTCCCAACCTGGGCGGTCCTCACGTTTGAGGTCGCGGATCTTGAATGGCATGGCTGGTCGGTCCCGAAATGCCCATTAGTCTGCAGCTTTGTCCATTGTCAGCGCGCAGCAGCGGGCGCTCACTGGTCGCATACCTCCAGACGCGCGAATTTTGAGGCGGTAACGCGCTCAGTTCTTGTGTTGGGTGGTCGCCTCAGCCTGTTCTTGAGCCTCGGCTCCTTCGCCGTCGTCATCACGGGACATGAAGAACGTGCCGGACCACCCGCTCCGGATCGTCCAAGTCCCTTCGATCCGGGTCAGCGCCTCGTTGACGGTCCCCTCGTAACGGACGGCGTGATGCTGCTCGCCACTGCCGTCATAGAACTTGATGAAGCGGACGGATTGCCCAGTGCGATCGCCGTCGATGTCGGAGGTGAGCACGGTGGCACTGGTGTGGCCCATCGTGTTCGGTTCCTGGATGGCGCCCGTGAAAGTCCCGCCGATTTCCTCGATCTGCACGTTGAACACGACTTCTCTGACGCTGCCCCGCGGGTAGCGATAGGCGCCGCTCCACGAGCCCGTGAGCGACGCCCGCTTCGCCATCAGGCTTTCGCCATCGCCTTATCGAGATTGTCGCCGATGGCGTCGAGAAAGCCTTCGGTGGTGAGCCACGCCTGCTTGTCTCCGACGAGCAGGGCGAGGTCCTTGGTCATTTGCCCGGCCTCGACGGTGTCGACAGTGATCTTCTCGAGCAGATGGGCGTAGTCGATCAGCCTTTGATTGTTGTCGAGCTTGCCGCGATGGGCGAGGCCGCGCGTCCAAGCGAAGATCGATGCAACGGAATTGGTGGAGGTGGGTTCGCCCTTTTGGTGCTGGCGATAGTGGCGGGTGACGGTGCCGTGCGCGGCTTCCGCTTCCATGGTCTTGCCGTCCGGTGTGATCAGCACGGACGTCATCAGGCCGAGTGAGCCGAAGCCTTGCGCGACGGTGTCGGACTGCACGTCGCCGTCGTAGTTCTTGCAGGCCCACACGTAGCCGCCCGACCATTTCAGCGCGGAGGCGACCATGTCGTCGATCAGGCGGTGTTCGTAGGTGAGCTTGCGCTTGTCGAACTCGGCTTTGAATTCGGCGTCGAAGATTTCTTGGAAGATGTCTTTGAAGCGGCCATCGTACGCTTTCAGAATGGTATTTTTGGTCGAGAGATAGACCGGATAATTTTTCAGGATGCCGTAGTTGAACGAGGCGCGGGCGAAGTCCTTAATGCTCTCGTCGAGATTGTACATCGCCATGGCGACGCCGCCGCCGGGCGCCTTGAACACTTCCTTCTCGATCGTCGTGCCGTCTTCGCCGACGAACTTGATGGTGAGCGTGCCTTTGCTCGGGAAGCGAAAATCGGTCGCGCGGTATTGGTCGCCGAAGGCGTGGCGGCCAATGACGATGGGCTGCGTCCAACCCGGCACCAGGCGCGGGACGTTTTTGCAGATGATAGGCTCGCGGAAGATGACGCCGCCCAAGATGTTGCGGATGGTGCCGTTGGGCGACTTCCACATTTCCTTCAGGTTGAATTCCTTCACGCGCGCTTCATCGGGCGTGATGGTCGCGCACTTCACGGCGACGCCGTATTGCTTGGTGGCGTTGGCGGCGTCGATGGTGACTTGATCGTTGGTGGCGTCGCGGTGTTCGACGCCAAGGTCGAAGTATTTCAGGTTGATGTCGAGGTAGGGGAAAATCAGGCGCTCTTTGATCGCCGCCCAAATGATGCGGGTCATCTCATCGCCGTCCATATCGACGACAGGATTTTCAACCTTGATCTTCGCCATGCCAGAAGTCCTCGCGCTTTGTCGGGGCGGGTCCTAGCAGCTTGGGGGCCCCAGGCAAACTGCGGCGAAGCGGGCGGCTCAACGGGCTTGCGAGATGGAATCGAGTTCGTCGGCGGTGAGGACTTCGAGGCCGTCGATTTGGCCGCTATGCGGCGCACTGACTGTGGGTCTGCGGCGGTGCGCTCTCTGTGGCGTCGCAGGCGCGGCCACATCGACCCAGCCGGGCTTGTCGAGCGGTTTGAGGGCGGCTTCTGCTGATTTGGCTGGGCGCGCCGCTTGTGGCGCGAGGGTGGGCGGCGATACCGGTGGGGCTGTGCCGCTGAGGCGCGGGGAAATCCAGCTCACCGAAAGCAGCGCGGCCATGGTGACCGTCAGCGCACCGAACCGGCGCACGAGCCACCGCCAAACGCCGCCGCTACTGCGGCGGACGCTGCGATCGGTGTTGACGGACGCGGCCATGCTCGAAATGAACCTCAGCCGATGACCCGCGCACGAAACATGCCGCCGCCGATCGAGGAGGAATGGCCGGTCACCTGCCTTGTGCGTCCCCAGATGGGCGAAAACATCGGCGCGGTGGCGCGAGTTTTGTTGAATTTTGGCCTGGTTTCGTTGCGTCTCGTTGCGCCTCGGGACGCCTGGCCAAATCCCAAAGCAGAGCAGGTCGCCGTCGGCGCCGATCGGGTGCTGAAGGGCGCGCGGGTCGAATGGCGGCTCGAGGATGCGCTTGCCGACGCAACGCTGGTGGTGGCGGCGACGGCGCGGCCGCGTGGCTTGGAAAAGCCGGTCTGGGGACCGCGCGAAGCGGCGCAAAATCTGCGCGCCGCCATTTCCGCGGGCGAGCGGCCGATCGTGATGTTCGGACCGGAAGCGGCGGGCATGGAAACTGAAGAGATCGCGCGCGCGGACGCGATCCTGACTTTGCCGGTCAATCCCGGTTTTGCTTCCCTCAATCTGGCGCAGAGCGTGGCGGTATTCGCGTTCGCTTTCGCCGAGGCGCGTCAAAGCGAGGAGATTCCGAGTTGGTTCGTCCACGATAGCCCGCCGGCGACGCAGGCGGAGCTCGAGGCGATGTTCACGCACCTCGAACAGGAGCTTGAGCGCGGACGGTTTTTTCATCCGGAGGACAAAGCGCCTTTGATGAAACGCAATTTGCGCGCCCTTTTCTTGCGGGCGCGACTCACGGAGCAAGAGGCGCGCACGATGCGCGGCGTCATTAAGGCGCTGACCATCGGCCGTGGCGGCCGCAAAAAGGATGACGCGTAGGAAATGATTTTGAGCTCCGCGGAGACTTGGTTATCCACAGGGCCCGCGCTTTCGGAGTCGCATGCTCAACACTAAATCCCGCTCGCGCCGACCCGCTGAAAGCACGCCATCGAGCGCGCTCGTCCCGTGGGGCGGCGAGGCGGTGGATGTGGACCGCTTCTGGGCGGAGAGCTGGGTGGATTTACTGAATCGGCAAAGCTGGCTGGCGCGCCGGTTGCGCATTTCAAAGGCGCCGTGGTTTGTGGATCAGGATGCCGGACTGATCCGCTTCGATCGCAAGGACGGCGCGGAGGTGACCGCGCCGGTGCAGATTATTGGCGCGTGGAATCCGAGAACGGAAGTCTATCGTTGGGCGTGGGACCACCCGATGGTGCACACGCGCTTACGCGCGGATTCCGAGCGCACGCGATGGTTTGGCGAAAAGCATGGCCTGCCCGAACTCACCGATCCGGTGCTGAAGATCAGTGAAAACGAAGCGTGGCGGATGACGGCGGTGGCGATGAAGGTCAACGGCGCCTATGCGGCGTACCGCGGGCCAACGGACGGCCCGATCATGTTCATGACGCTCGGAGAGCC
>DASZWS010000349.1:0-5272 GCA_035546515.1 Vitreimonas sp.
ACGCGATCAAAACGTCGGGTGCGAAGGCGGAAATCTCAGTCCACCCCTCGGGAACATTTACGGAGATCGCGCGCGAGGGGCTCATCCAGCGACTCGTTTCCTGTGCAAGGGCGCAATCGTTGGCGAGACCGATGCTCACCCCAAAGATCAGGACCACTTTGCCTATCAACGAAAGGCCTCTCAGCATTCGCTCACCCTGAGGAGAGGACTGATCAATGACAAGCCCCGGCGAAACGTCCGTTCGGGCCAAATGCCGACATCGTCATTCCGGGGCTCGCGAAGCGAGAGCCCGGAACCCAGGGGCAAACGCACAACCGCCAGCCGCAGCTCAAGCCCTCTCTCCCGCGAGGGGGAGAGGGCAGGGTGAGGGGGGGCGCGTCAGTGACGGATAAACCTGTGCAACACCCTCACCCAACCTCTCCCGCGAATGCGGGAGAGGAGCGACGGAGTTTCTCACGCTCGCGCGTGCCAGCTCCCCTGATCGGGGGAGCACGAATGCGCCACGGTTCGCGTGAAAGGCGTAGTTTCCGTTCGCATGTGATGCGCGAAGCACACGTGGTTCAGCGTCGGCCCAAAACGAGCCACAACTCTCTGCAAATTCACTGCTGTTGGTGACGGATTGATAATAGGCTTCTGTTAAGGATTGGGGATGCGCCTACAGAAGCTGGTCGTTTTCGCCGCCGCAATGATGGTCGCGCTGCCGGCCGCGCCCACCGAGGCGCGTGTGACTCGTCACCACGCCGTGCGCCATCACGCCGTGCATCACCGCCACCACCGCCGCCGCCCGCACCTGTTGCCAGTATCGGCCAATGCGCCCAATGCGGAGCTGGTTTTCGATGCATCGACGGGGCGCGTGCTCGCGGTCGAAAATCCCGATCAGCAAGTTTATCCCGCGTCGCTCACCAAGATGATGACGCTCTACCTTGCGTTTCGCGCGATCGAGGCGGGGCGTCTGCGCTTGGACGATATGGTTGAAGTGTCCAGCCACGCGGCCGCGGCCCCGCCGACCAAGCTTGGCTTGCGCGAAGGCCAGACGGTGCTGGTTGACGAATTGATCCGCGGCGCGGTGACGGAATCCGCCAACGATGCTGCGCGCGTACTGGCGGAACGGCTCGACGGCAGCCTTGGCCACGACCTGCTGCAAATGCTGCGCGCCGATCTGGCCCAACAAGAGGCGGACGATGCGGCCGATGCGCAAGACAACCCGCAGTCGCCGCAAGATGCGGCCGATCGCGCCCAGGAAGTCGCGTACATGCATACGCTCGCCAACACCATCGTCGCTGACGGCAGCGAAGAGGATTTCGCGCGCATCATGACCTTGCAGGCGCGCTTGCTCGGCATGGACGATACGACTTATCGCAACGCCTCCGGCTTGCCGGATATGGAGCAGGTCACGACGGCGCCGGATTATGCCATGCTGGCGTACGCCATCGTGAATCTGCCGGCGCGCTACTATTCCTATTTCAGTGTGCAGCATTTCCAGTTCGGCGGCGCCGACCACCACAATCACAACCTCAATTTCCTGACCCACTATGACGGCGCCGACGGCATCAAGACCGGCTACACGCAGAGCGGCGGCTTCAATGTGGTGGACTCGGCGCGGCGCGGGGGCACGCGCTTGGTCGCCATCGTCATGGGCCGCCATTCGCTGGCGGCGCGGGAGGCCGAAGTGAACACCTTGCTCGACGCGGGCTTCGCCGCAACGCACGGCGCAACGGTGGTTTCAGTGGCGAGCGCGCCGGATGTGCTCTCGGTCGGTCAGACCCTGGATTTCCCGACATTGCCTGAGCTTACGCCGTCAACACACGCGACGCCGCTGCCAGCCGATCTCGCCGCGTCGCTGGAACAGACGAGCGCCCAGCATGCGGTTTCACCCGCGTCAGCCCACGCCCTACGTTGAAGTGTTATTGCGCTGGCGGCGGCGCTGCTTCTGTCGCCGTCGCGCTTGGCTGGCGAGGGATTGACGCCGGCGCGAGGTAGTCGATCGGCTTTTCGTCCGCGGTGCTGGCGCAATCCGCTTCGTGAAAATCGCGATAGGCTTTGGAATACCAATTCCGGCGCAACGCCCACACGGCGCGCGCCATCGGCGCCGCAGCCAGAACGCGCGCCTGCTTACGATGCGCCTCCCACAAATCGGGATCGATCAGGCCTTGGCGATAGGCGTCGTACATCGCTTCCCAAGTGCGCGATGCGGCGGTCAGATACGACGTGATCTGCAGCCGCTCGGCTTCTGACAATGTTTGCCCGCTGTTGGCCTTCACGAACAATTCGGCCAAGCCGGGTGTCTGATACATCGCCTGCGAGATCGACTTCAGACTTTCAATTTGACTGCGCGCCGCGGCGCTCCGCGCCAGTTGATTGCCTTGCCGAACTTGAATGATGAGCACGATCAGTGACGCAATCACCGCAATCGCGGCGATGGCTTGGCTGAGATCGGACAGTTCGGCCAGGCTCATGACGTTTCCCTGCTTGCCACCTCCGAGGCGGACTGCACTTTGGCGCGCGGCATCAGGCGAATGGTGGAACTGCCTTTGGCCAGAACGTTGCCGGCGCCGTCCTTGATCAGGCCTTCGGCGAAGCACGTCGTTCTGCCGGATTTCTCGATCCAGCCTTCGGCGATGATCAGGCCGGGCCGCGCCGGCGCAAAGAACGTGACTTTGATCTCCAGCGACATCGGCACGACGTCGAAGCCGGATTGGCTGATCACCGCGTGCGCCATGGCGGCGTCGATCCAGCCGGTGATGAAGCCGCCTTGAACGACGCCGCCGGAATGGGCCATGTGCATGCCGGCCTCGTATTCGATTTGTGCGCGCCCGCCTTCCATGAACACCACCCGGCGCTGTCCGAGGGTTTGGTGAAGCTCGTTGGGCGGGGCGCTCTCGTCGGTCATGCAAAACTCTTCTAGAACGGGCGCGTGCCGAATCCCAAGCTCACTCTCGTCCTCGCCATCGCCAAGAACGGCGTCATCGGCCGCGACGGCGGCCTGCCGTGGCGGCTGTCGTCGGACCTGAAGCGCTTCAAGGCGGCGACCATGGGTAAGCCGGTGCTGATGGGGCGGAAGACCTGGGAGTCGCTGCCCCGCAAACCGCTGCCGGGACGGCAAAATCTGGTACTGTCGCGCGACAAGGATTTTCGGCCAGAAGGGGCGTGGAGCTTCACCGCGCTCGACGCGATGCTTGCCGCCGGGCGCGCCATGGCCGAGGCGGAGGGCGCGGGTGAAGTGTGCGTCATCGGCGGCGCGCATTTGTTTGAGCAGACGCTGCCGTTGGCGGATCGCATCGTGCTGACGCAAGTGCAACTCGAACCGGCGGGCGAAACGCGCATGTCGATTGACCTTTCGCGCTGGCGCGAGGTTTCGCGCGAGAACGTTGCGGCAGGGCCGAAGGACGACGCCGATTTTGTCGTGCGGGTTTTGGAAAAGGCGTCATAGTCGGCGGATAAAAATTACGGAGGACGCCGCCGATGAGTGATTTCGAAGTCCTTGCTGAAGGCCTCCAGTTTCCGGAAGGCCCCATCGCCATGCCGGACGGCTCGGTGATTTTGGTCGAGATCAAGCGCGGGACGCTGTCGCGCGTGTTCAACGGCAAGATTGAGGTGATTGCGCAACTCGGCGGCGGCCCGAATGGCGCGGCGATCGGGCCGGACGGCGCTTGCTACGTTTGCAACAACGGCGGCTTCAGTTGGCACGAGGTTGAGGGCCTGCTCATTCCTGGCAATGCGGCCGCTGACTACACGACTGGGCGCATCGAGCGCGTCGATCTGAAAACCGGCAAGTTCGAACGCATCTACGACAAGATCGACGGCAACAAGCTGTCGGGGCCGAACGACATTGTGTTCGATAAATCCGGGGCCTTCTGGTTCACCGATCTCGGCAAGAATTATGCGCGCTCAAAGGATCGCGGCGGCTTGTACTGGGCCAAGCCGGATGGGTCGAAAATAAAAGAAGCTTCGTACGGGCACGTTGGTCTGAACGGCGTGGGTTTGTCGCCGGATGAGAAGACGGTGTACGCGGCCGAAACCGAGACCGGAAAACTCTGGGCTTTCGATATTACTGGCGAGGGCGAGACGCCACGCAATCCATATGGCGGCCCCGCCGGGCGCTGCATCGCCGTGCAGCCATTGCATGTGTTCTTTGATAGCCTCGCGGTGCAGGCCAATGGCGATGTGTGTGTGGCGACGATTTTGAACGGCGGCATCACCACCATCACGCCGCAAGGCAAGTCCACGCACACCGCGTTCCCGGACCTGATCACCACCAACATTTGCTTCGGCGGCAAAGATATGCGCGACGCCTACATCACGCTGTCGAGCACTGGAAAGCTGATCAAGGCGCGCTGGCCAGAGCCGGGGCTGAAGCTGAATTTCTGTCCGTATTGATTTTCCGGGTGATCCTTCCCCTTCATGGGGAAGGTGTCGCGCGGAGCGCGACGGATGGGGTGTCGGCGCGAACGCTTTGAAACATCACCGCCGCTACCCCCACCCCTAACCCCTCCCCGCAAGGGGGAGGGGAACTTGGAGTCGAACAATGATCATCGTCCATCACCTCAATGAATCTCGCTCGCAGCGCATACTGTGGCTGCTCGAAGAACTGGGCACGCCGTACGAGATCAAAAAATACGCGCGCGATGCGACGACACGGCTGGCGCCGCCAGAGCTGAAGGCGGTGCATCCGTTGGGCAAGTCGCCCGTGGTGGAGATCGACGGCAAGGTGCTGGGCGAGAGCGGCGCGATTGTCGAATATCTTGCGGAGACTCAAGCGGGCGGCAAGCTCGCGGTGCCGCCGGGCGATCCGGCGCGCGCGGACTATTTGTATTGGCTGCATTTCGCTGAAGGTTCGGCCATGCTGCCGCTGCTGCTGAAACTCTATGTCGGCATGCTGGGCGATGCCGGCGCGCCGCTGATGCAGATGCGCATCGACCCGGAAATCGACAATCACCTCGCGCACGCCAACGCATCGCTGGGCGACAGCAACTATTTCGTCGCCAACCGCTTCACCGCCGCCGACATCGAAATGAGTTTCGTGTTGGACGCCGGGAATTCTCGGGGTGGCTTAAGCCGTTATCCCAACTTGGTGCGCGCGCGAGCGGCGATTCAGGCGCGGCCCGCGTGGCAACGCGCCCTGGAACGCGGTGGCGAATACAAAATGGGGCAATAGGCAGTGGGCGGTAGGCAATAGGCATTTGGGGAATCGGCGCTAAGTCACTACTGCCTATTGCTCACCGCCAACTGCCGAGTTCCAGCATGCATTCGCGCGACTGTAAAATCGTAGCCA
>DASZWS010000350.1:0-6529 GCA_035546515.1 Vitreimonas sp.
AACTGGGGGCCGGGTTGGGGAATTTGGGTTGGCCGCCCCGCGACTGTCTGTCAGCGGCGACGCTTCCCCCGGTCAGGTGGCGCGCTTACTGCCAAAAACCGTGATTTTTAGCAATGGAGCGTTGAGGCAAATCACCCCCGCAATTTTTGCGGGTCCGACCTACGTTCCCGAACCGAGGCTCGAATAGGTCGAAATGATCGACACCCTGGCCACCGCCTGCGCCCCAAGGGACTGAACCGCCGCGGCGCGATACACCTGTAAGGCGAGGGCCTCGTTCAATTTGTTGATGTCGTCAGGGTCCGCCAAGGCGTTGGCGTGGCTGGCGCGAACCAGCGCGTCGCGCAGGAACTGCGCCCGCTCCCGCGTCCGCCAAAGATCAACGCGCGGCGAAATCTGGATCCGAAGCGAAACGAACAGATAGTTCACGAGCTGGCCGTCCCGCACCACCGGCACGGCGAGATACGGCGCGTCCATGCTGCGCGAGACGTCCGGCCCCGCCTCGCCGCCCTTTTCCTTGGCGGCGGCGCCGCCATGTTCCTCTGCCCTGGCGACGGCAACGCCGGCCATCAGCGTCGAGGCAACGAGCGCAGCCGCCATAGCGCGTTTGATCGCGTGTCTCATGGGCGGGAAGTTCGGACGCGGCGGTTAAGAGGACATTACGAGCCGAGTTTGTGGCTGTAGCCGCGCGGGCCCGCTTTCAATTCGGTGCCGCTACGATCTGTCAGCACCACCCCCACCCCTGCTTCAACAGCGCCGATGCGCGTCAGTGGGAATGTCAACACTTCTGAAGCAGACGCAATGGCGTCGCGGCGATCGGCCGGCGCGGTAAACAAAATCTCATAGTCGTCTCCGCCTGCGAGCGGCAGCAGCGGATCAAGCCTGCCGCGCGCCAGCCAAGCGCGCGTGTCTGGCGAAGTAGGCACATCATCCGCGACGATACGGAGGCGAACGTTGGAGGCGTCCGCCAGCTTGCCGGCGTCCTGGATAAGTCCGTCAGATATATCCATCGACGCCGAAGCATGCGCGCCAATCGTGCGCGTGACGTCACGCGGTTGAGGCACACGATAGCGCGCAATCGAATATGCGAAGTCCGTAAGCAATTGGTGCGCGCCGTCGGCGGCTTCCTTCAAAGCCTCAAGCCCCACCCAGCTGTCGCCGATCGTCCCCGTCACCCATATATCTTCGCCGACCTTCGCGTCTGCGCGCGAAGGCACGCGCGCCGTCAGCGTTTGTCCAAACGCGGTGAAAGAGACGGTGAGCGGGCCGGGCGTCGACGTCGTGTCGCCCCCTAACAGGGGCGCCTCGTAAAACGCCAAATCCTCAGCCAGGCTGCGGGCAAAGGCGGCAATCTCCGCGCTTGGCCGTCTATCGGGCCAAATCAGCGTCAGCAGCACACCCGTGCAAACCGCGCCCTTCGCCGCCAAATCGGAGAGACTTACCCGCAAAGCCTTCTTCGCGACCGTATCGATCGGATCGCTCGGCAGAAAATGTACGCCCTCGACGACTGCGTCGGTGGTGACGATCAATTTTCCCGACGGCTCCAGCACCGCGACGTCGTCGATCAGTCCGCGCCCGCCTTCACTCGTCGCCAGCGGCGCGAACAAGTTGCGGATCACATCAAATTCGTTTGCGGACATGGGCGTCTCACGCCCCCTGATGCGCCGGCCTCAAGTCCGCGGCGCACGCTTCCAAAGTCGCGTTGATAAAACCCGGCTCCGGCCCGTCGAAGAATGAATTGGCGATCTCGACATACTCATTGAGCACGACCGGCGTCGGAATATCGGCCCGCTGTTCCAGTTCGACCGCGCCGGCGCGCAAAATCGCACGCGCTACTGCATCCAGCCGTTCCAGGCGCCAGTTCTTCAGATGCCGCGCTATAGTGCGGTCAACCGTGTGCTGGCGATTGACGGCGTTCTCGACCAGCACCTTGAACAGGTCGATATCGCCTTCGAGCTCGGTGTAGGACGCTTCGGTTTCGCGGGGCAGCTTGCCGGAGGTGAATTCGGCCATGACGTCCTCGATCGTCGCCGACGACATCTCCATCTGATAAAGCGCTTGCACGGCCGCAAGTCGCGCCGCGCGCCGCGCCATCTGCTCATCGGCCTTCATCACGCGGTCTCGGCGTAGCGGCGCTTGAGTGCAATCATGGCGGCCGCCGCCTTTACCGATTCCCCACCTTTATCTCCGCGCACGGGATCCGCGCGTTCCTCCGCCTGCGCCAAAGTGTTCACCGTGAGGATGCCGTAACCGATCGCCAAGCCGTCGCGGATGGTCAGGTCCATCAATCCGCGCGCACTCTCCCCGCACACGTAATCGTAGTGGCTGGTCTCGCCGCGGACGACGCAGCCCAACGCCACGAAGCCTTCGTACGTCGCTATGCGCGCCGCCGCGGCGATGGCGCCGGGAATTTCGAAGGCGCCTGGCACGACGATCTTTTCGAGTTTAGCGCCGACGATCGCGGCTGCCGCGTGGGCGCCCGACTCCATCATGTCAGTGATTGATCGGTAGTAGGGCGCTACAACCAAGAGGATGCGCGCGCCCGGCGCTTGCACCACCTCGGATCGTTGTCCGACTTTCACGTCTTGAACTCGCGCCAACCGTCAATCGACAGGCCGTAACCGTCGAGAGCGATCAGCTTTTGTGGGGCGTTGGATAGGACGGTCATGCGTCCCACGCCCAGCTCGCGCAGAATTTGCGACCCCAAGCCGATCACGCGCAGGCCATCGTCTTCCTCTCGCTCAGCGGGTTCGCCCTTCAGCCTGCGGCTCAGCACATCCGGCAGCATGTCGCGCAACAGCACTATAACACCCGCGCCTTCCTTTTCGATCGCCGCCACCGCCCGATCGACGCGTCCGGCGCGGAAGCCGTAGCCGCCCATTACGTCGGCGGCGAAATCGACGCGATGCACGCGCACCAAGGTCGGCGCGTCGGCCTTGATCTCGCCTTTCACCAGCGCGGCGTGCTCAATGCCGTCGACCTTGTTGCGAAACACCACGACCCGGAAATCACGACCGCCCTTCACTTCGAAGGGCGCCTCGATGACTTTTTCGACCAGGCGCTCGTGCACGCGCCGATAGGCGATCAGTTCGTCGATCGCGCCGATCTTCAAGTTGTGAAATTGCGCAAACGCCACCAGCTCCGGCAGACGCGCCATCGTGCCGTCGTCGTTCATGATCTCGCAGATCACCGCCGAGGGATTGAGACCAGCCGCGCGGGAAATATCGACGCTCGCCTCGGTATGACCGGCGCGCACCAAGGTGCCGCCGTCGCGCGCCGTCAGCGGAAACACGTGGCCGGGGGAAACAATATCGCGGCGATCCTTAGTCGGATCAATCGCGGTGGCGATGGTGTGCGCGCGGTCATGCGCGGAAATGCCGGTCGAGACACCTTCGCGCGCTTCGATGGAGACAGTGAAGGCCGTGCCCATGCGCGTCTGATTGCGCGGCGTCATCGGATCGAGGCCGAGCACATCCGCGCGTTCCGGCGTCAGCGCCAAGCAGATCAGGCCGCGTCCGTAACGCGCCATGAAGTTGACTTTCTCCGGCGTCGCAAATTGCGCCGGGATCACCAGATCGCCTTCGTTCTCACGGTCCTCCTCGTCGATGAGGATGAACATGCGCCCCTCACGCGCCTCCTCGATGATCTCATCGATCGGCGAGATGGCGCGCTTCAGTTCCGCGACGGGGGAAAGTTTCGCCGTCATTGATTTCTCCGCGCCTCCACAAGCCGCGCCGCATAGCGCGCCATCATGTCGGCTTCGAGGTTCACCTTATCGCCAGCTTTGAGCCGAGACAAAGTGGTCACCGCCCAGGTGTGAGGGATGATGAGGACGCCAAAACCTTCGGCGTCCACCTCATTCACCGTCAGCGACACACCCTGAATTGCGATTGAGCCCTTCGGTGCAATCAGATGGTTGATGCTCGGCGGCGGTTTGATGCGGATGCGCCAGCCCTCGCCGTCCTTCTTCACCGAGAGCACCTCGCCCAGGCCATCAACGTGGCCTTGGACAATGTGGCCGCCCAATTCGTCGCCGACGCGCAGCGAGCGTTCGAGGTTAACCCGATCGCCCTTTTCCAGCTGACCCAACGTCGTGAGCGCCAGGCTCTCCGGCGCCACTTCAACCACAAAGCTCATACCGTTGTGCTGCGAGGCGGTTTCAACCACGGTGAGGCAACAGCCATCATGCATGATGCTCGCGCCAATCGGCACGCTGGCGGCGTCATAGGGGCTCGACACGGTCAGACGCGTCAGCCCGTTCAGGCGCTCGACGCCTGTAACTTCGCCCATTGCCGTTACGATGCCAGTGAACATATCTCGCGCCAATCTACGGGCCGCTCTTATCTCCCCCTTAGATCGGGGCCAAGCGGGACCAGCGCAACGTCCGCAGCGGCAGCTCAGTCCTTAGCCTTGCTCGCCTTTCCAGCCTCGTCGATGAAGTCCGCGAAGTCCGAGGTCTCCTCGAAATTGCGATAGACCGAGGCGTAGCGCACGTAGGCGACAGGGTCTTTGACGCGCAACGCCTCCATCACCATTTCGCCAATGGTTTCGGAGGGGATTTCGGTCTCCCCCTGGCTTTCGAGCTTGCGCACGATTCCTGAGATCATCTGTTCGATGTCTTCCTGCTCGATCGGGCGCTTGCGCAGCGCGATCGTCAGCGAACGGGCGAGCTTATCGCGATCGAACGGCATGCGCTTGCCTGAGCGCTTCACAACGATGAGGTCGCGCAGCTGCACGCGCTCGAACGTGGTGAAACGCGATCCGCATTTGTCGCATTGGCGCCGGCGGCGAATGGCGGCGCCGTCCTCGGTCGGGCGGCTGTCCTTCACCTGGGTGTCTTCGTTCTGACAAAACGGGCAGCGCATTCGGCGATCTCCCGGCGGCGCACCGAATCAGCGCGCTAGCCTCAGCCAGGATAGATGGGAAAGCGCGTGGTGAGTTGCTCAACTTTGGCCGCCACCGCCGCTTCTACGCCCGAGCTGTCGCCGTTCGACCCGCCGAGCGCATCGAGCACTTCGCAGATGAGGTCCGCCACCTGCCGGAATTCCGCGGGACCGAAGCCGCGCGTGGTGCAGGCTGGCGAGCCGAGGCGAATGCCGGAGGTGATCATCGGCTTCTCTGGATCGAACGGGATGCCGTTCTTGTTGCAGGTGATGAGCGCCCGTTCGAGCCCCTGCTCGGCGACCTTTCCGGTCACCTGCTTGGGCCGAAGATCCACCAGCATCACGTGACTATCGGTGCCGCCCGAGACAACAGCCAAGCCGTTCTCGATGAGCCGCGCCGCCAGAGCTTTGGCGTTTTCCAGCGTGCGCTGGGCGTAGAGTTTGAATTCCGGCTCCAGCGCTTCCTTGAAGGACACCGCCTTCGCGGCAATCACGTGCATCAGCGGCCCGCCCTGAAGGCCCGGAAAGACCGCGGAGTTGATCTTCTTCCCGATCTCCTCGTCGTTAGAGAGGATCATGCCACCGCGCGGGCCGCGCAGCGTCTTGTGCGTCGTGGTCGTCACCACGTGCGCGTACGGAAGCGGAGATGGGTAAACGCCGCCCGCGATGAGCCCGGCATAGTGCGCCATATCGACCATGAAATACGCGCCGATTTCATCGGCGATTTCGCGGAAACGCTTGAAATCGATGACGCGCGAATAGGCCGACGCGCCGGCCAAGATCAGTTTTGGCTTCTCGCGGCGCGCGATGTCCGCCACCTGATCCATGTCGATCAACTGATTGTCTTCGCGCACGCCATACGCGACGGGATGAAACCATTTTCCGGAAATGTTGACCGGCGAACCGTGCGTGAGGTGACCACCGCAGGCGAGGTCCATGCCGAGGAATTTATCGCCGGGCTGCAACAGCGCGAAGAACACGGCTTGGTTGGCGTTCGCGCCCGAGTGCGGCTGCACATTCGCGAACTTGCAATCGAACAAGCGCTTGGCGCGATCGATGGCGAGCCGCTCAACCTCATCCACAAACTCGCAGCCGCCGTAATAGCGGCGGCCAGGGTAGCCTTCAGCGTACTTGTTGGTCAGCACCGAGCCCTGCGCCTCGAGCACGGCGCGGGAGACGATGTTTTCAGAAGCGATCAATTCGATCTGCCGCCCCTGGCGCTTCAGCTCATCATGAATAGCCGTCGCGATGTCGGGGTCGACCCGGCCTAACGCTGCTTCGAAAAATCGGTCGCGCTCACCGGCGCGTCCGGCCGCTTGGGTCATGCCGTCCTCTACAACTTAGGAGCTAGAATCCGCGGCATCATAAGTCTTCCGTCAGGCGTAATCAAAGCACCCGAAATCTTCGATCAGGATGAGAAAACTGTAGTTTTCAGCTCTAGGCCGATAGTAATACTTGCGTCCGCGACCGACGCTTGGTTATGTCCGCGCCTGAGGGTCTTGTAATAAAACAAGAAAAGGCTGTGGAATGCGCGATGAAGACGATGCGACGAGCGCCGGAAACGGCGACGCGCTTCGCATGACTACGCAGATCGTCGCCTCGTTTGCTGGCAACAACAAGCTCTCAACCGAAGAACTCGTCGATCTCAT
>DASZWS010000351.1:0-4640 GCA_035546515.1 Vitreimonas sp.
TTCGTCTTTGAATTGATCCGCGTCGGCGGGCGGAGTCCCTTTACGGGTAATATTTGGCCATACCTTAGCGAACTCGGTGTTCACCTTGAGCCATTTGCCGTCGGGAGCGTCCTGAGAGTCAGGTTTTATCGCATCCACCGGGCATTCCGGCTCGCACACGCCGCAATCAATACACTCGTCTGGGTGAATAACCAGGAAGTTTTCGCCCTCATAGAAGCAGTCCACCGGACAGACTTCGACGCAGTCCATGTATTTGCAACGCACGCATGCATCGGTGACGATGTAGGTCATAAGCCGTTCAGCTCCCGCGCCGCTCAGATGGCGGGCGACGGCGGATGCGTCAAGCGAACCCGCCCGCGTCCAATTCAACGTAGAGGGCCCGCGCCTCTGGCGCTGGCCCCCGCCTTGGACTGATCGACTCCACCTTAACCGCCTTCAAGGTACCTCCGAGCGGGAACATCAAAGTGTCTCCGGGTTGCACTTCGACGGAGGGCTTTTCCAGCTGCCGCGACGCGCCGTCCCGCATCAGCCGCACCCCGCCCTCGCTCACCAGCCTGGTGGCCAGCGCGCGGCTTTTGGTGAAGCGCGCATGCCAAAGCCAGACGTCGACACGCTGACGCGGCGGCGGCGTCACGCGGGCCTGCCCCGGCGGCGGTGCTGTACGGCGGGCAGCAGCGTCGCCAGCTCCGCGAACGGACCATGCTTCACCGGCCGCGTCTTCTTCGGCTTGGCCGTGTAAGGCTTCCAAAATTTCGTCGTCTCGTCGCGGCGATACGCCAGCGTCGTCAGCACGCCTGCCAGCTCGCGCACGGGGCGGCCAATGAGCTGCGCCAGCGCTGCATCGTCGGGCTGTGCATCGCTGTCCAACGCTTCGACAAGCCGTTCAACGATGTCGAAGCGAATGGCGACGCGCCCACACGGACGATACCCCGCCGCCGCGCACTCACCCCACCAGCGGGAATGATCCAACGGCGCCGAGAGCGCGCCGGGGCGCGGCAGAAACACGCCATGATGCCCGCGATGCGGATGCGCGGCGTGCCACAAGATCGCCAGCACGTGCGCGGCGCGCGGTTTCAGCAGCTGCGGGACGAACACGGATTGCTTGCCCACGCGCACGCCTAGCCGCTGCAGCGCCTCCGTCGCGTCCGGCGTGAAGGCAGCGGGATCTTCGCCGCCGCGATCAAGCGCGCCGCCGTTCTCCAGCAGCCGAAAGGCAATCCCACGCGCTTCGCCGCGCAGTTCCGCCTCGCGCCACGCGGTTTCGATGGACACGAGCGGTCGCAACACCGTTGCGATCGTCTTATCAAGCCATCCAGCGACGCGTTGCTGCGCGGCGGCGCGCTCGGCAACGCCCGCGTTGTCGGCGCCGATCAGATCGAGCTTCGGCTTCAACGGCGCCCCGCCCGCGACGATGCGTGCAATGGCCGCGCCATCGATGCGGATGCGGCCATCGCGGCCAAGACTCATCGCGGCATCGTCGCACGACGCGATGTGCGCAAGCCGCCGTGACACTTCGGGGCGCAACGCTCGCAAAGCGGCGTTGCGCACGGCCCTGCCTTCGAGGCCGATGGCTTTCGGGTCCGGCACAAACGCCAAACCATCGAGCCGGCCAACGTGATGGCCCTCAACCGTCACCTCTCCATCGGCTGAGACTGATGCCGGCAGCGCATCCTCACGCTTCAAACTTTTCAGCAACGCACTGGTGCGGCGATCGATGAACCGTTGCGTCAGCGCCTCATGCAGCGCGTCGGACAGCTTGTCTTCTACGTCGCGCGTGCGGGCGCGGAATGTCTCGGCATCATCCAGCCAATCCGCGCGGTGGGCGATGTAGCTCCAGGTGCGCACGTGCGCCAAACGCTGCTGCAGCATATCCAGATCGCCTTGCGGACGATCAAGCTTCTCAATCTCCGCATTGGCCCATTCGCGTGGAATACGCCCGCGATCTGGCAGAATGTAACCGGCGATGCGACCAACCAGACGCGCATGTTCTTCCGGCGCAATCTTGCGGAAATCCGGCAGCTGACACGCTTCCCAAAGCCGCTGCACCTGCGGCGCGCTGCGCGCCAGACTGACAACGTCAGGCTCATTCATCAGCCGCTTCAGCACCTCTTCATCATCGGCGCCGCGCACGCGCATGAGGCCCGGGCGATCAGGGCCGCGTTCCAGCGATTGCAACAACGCCGCGCACGATCCGAATTTCAGCTCCGGATTGCGCCACTGGATGGAGTCCACCGCTTCGAATTCATGCGTCTCCACACGATGCAGAGTATCTTCATCGAACGGCGCGCATTCGCCGGTCTCGCCGAAATTGCCATCGCGGGTGAAACGTCCGGCGCGGCCCGCGATCTGCGCCACCTCATCGGCGCGCAAATCGCGCCACATCCGGCCGTCGAACTTACGGCGCGAGGCAAAAGCGACGTGATCGACGTCCATGTTGAGGCCCATGCCGATCGCATCCGTCGCGACCAGGAAATCCACCTCGCCGCTTTGGTAGAGCGCGACCTGAGCGTTGCGGGTGCGCGGTGAAAGCGCGCCCATCACCACCGCCGCGCCGCCGCGATGGCGGCGCAACAATTCGGCGATCGCGTAAACTTCCTCCGCCGAGAACGCGACCACAGCTGTGCGCTTCTGCAGCTTGGTGATTTTCGAAGGCCCCGTGTAGCTCAGCGTGGAGAGCCGCTCGCGCTGAATGATCTCCGCTTCCGGCAACAACGCGCGGATCATCGGGCGCATTGTGTCAGAGCCGAGCAGCATGGTCTCGTCGAAGCCGCGCGCGTGCAGGATGCGTTCGGTGAACACATGGCCGCGGTCGAGATCGCGGGCGACTTGGATTTCATCGATGGCCACGAACGCCACGGCGCGATTGAGCGGCATCGCCTCGACCGTGCAGATGAAATAGCGGGCGCTTTCCGGCGCGATCTTTTCTTCGCCGGTGATCAGCGCGGTCGCGGCCGCCCCTTTAGCGGCAACCACCCGATCATAAACCTCTCGCGCCAGCAGCCGCAGTGGCAGCCCGATCATGCCGCTGGCGTGGCCGAGCATGCGCTCGATGGCGAGGTGGGTCTTGCCCGTGTTGGTGGGCCCAAGGACCGCCTTGAGATCCGCCCTGGTCCGGGCCCGCACGTTCATAGGAACGACGATGGGTCCCGCCCAATATGATTTCAAGCCAAGCGCTCACAGGCCCACTCGGCAAATAATCGCGGGTTCGCGGCGTTGAGAATGGAGCAAGAACGAATCGACGACGAATCGCTGCTTTTGATTCGTTCTTAGGCCGTTCACGACCAAGTCTTGTGGTTAACCCTTGAGTAACACACAAGTCTTCCCGCGTTGCCACACAGGAGGCCCTACACTTGTTTAGCGGTGCAGCGCCACGCCATTGACCGAGATGCTGCGCGCCTCGAGCCGGATCACGCCAAGATCGTCGGATGGCATCTCGATCGAGAGCGGCGCGAACAGTCCGCTCGGCGTCGGCGCGAACACGAAGGTCAACGACTGCGCTTCCTGCGGGTCGGAGAAGCCGGCGATGGGCCGGAATTGCACCGCGCAACGCACGGCTGGGCCGCGATAGATCGGCGTGTTGACGTTCACTTGGCCATTGGGGGTCAGCACGAAGTCGAAGCGCGAGCGACCGTCCATATAAACCGGCACCGTTCCAGCGCACGGCGTGGGCGTCGCCGTGATCAGCCGGGCGATGGCCGTCAGCTGGTCCACCGCACCGCGCTTTTGCGCCTGGGTCGCGGGCGGATGTCCCATTCCCATGTGCGGTTCCGCCGTGGTGACGATGTCGTCAGCCGAAAACACCGCGCGCACCACCCGATGGCGGCTGCCGCCGCTGTGTTGATAGTGGACGGGCCGCAGCGTCCCCGCGTCGACGCCGCCACTGGCGCTGTAGTTGAAATCCTGACGGTCGCCGGCAAGCATGCGGAAGAAGCCCGTCAGCCGGCGCTGCGCGGTGACGCTGTAGGCAGTGCCCGTTTGATTGAAATGATAGGAAAATGTCCCGCCATCGATGCCTTTGGCGATGGCGGCGTAGGTCGCGTCAAAGCGCTTGTCGGGCGTAGGTTGCTGGGCCGTGGCGGACCCCGCCAGCAGCATTCCCAGCCCCAAAACGGCGGCGGCAAACCCTCTCATCAGACTTCCTCTCCTCAGCGCTATGGCGCAGGACAACACCTAACCGGCTGCCGCTGATCCACTGATGAACCAAATCGGGCGGTTTCAGGGAAGCAGAAGCGTCAAAACCCGGCCCTTCGCTTGACCCTGGCGGGGCGTTCCTTTACGTGTCCGCCCTTCAATTTTCCCGACTTTCGAGAACACACCCATGTCCCGCCGCTGCGAGCTGACCGGCATCAACCGCCAAATTGGCCACAAGGTCAGTCACTCCAACATCAAGACCAAGCGCTCGTTCGAGCCGAACTTGGTCAATGTCACGCTCACCAGCGACGCGCTCGGCCGGGCTTACAAGCTGCGCATCACCGCAGCAGCGCTCCGCAGCGTCGACCACCGCGGCGGCCTCGACGCCTTTCTGCTGAAGTCCAGCGAAGACACGCTCTCGGTGAAGGCCGCGAAGATTCGCCGTGAGCTGAAGAAGAAGCTCAGCGAAGCCGCCGCCGCTTAGTTCGCCGGCGTCTCCACGATATCGA
>DASZWS010000352.1:0-7584 GCA_035546515.1 Vitreimonas sp.
GAGATTGCCGCATCACGCGCCGCGCTCGACGCAAAGGGAGCCATGCGGGCATATCGTTTCGAAGGCGACACGCTCTGCACGTCGGTGAAGTTCGATGCGATCGACGCTGCGTTCAACGACGGCAGGGTCCGAGTTGTTACCAATGTGTTGCCAGGGGAGGGGCATAGCGTGCTCACCGGGCACTATGACGATGCGCCGAACTCGCCCACCGCCCATGCGTTCGCTGAAATCGTTTCTTATTTTAAGAGCCAACTGTCGCCGTGATCGGTGAACCGCGGGCGAAACTTCACTGCTGGAACGTTAACGGCGGGGCGGTCTTGCACCCGCGTGATAAGAAAAAAGCAAGGCCTCTGCGGCACACTGAACGCCATGCAGCGTGTGTTCCGAATCGTACAAAATGCATCGCTTGCCTTGGCTGCGGCTGCGGGAAGCAGCGGGGTCGCACACGCGAGCACGTTCGATTTCCACCTCTCCGGCTACGTGCCGCAGCGCTGCACGGGCGCACTCACGCTTTCGAGCGATATGGGCGCGGTGAAGTTCGGTGCGATAGAGACAAACTGCAACACCGCGTTCAGCGTCGAGATGATGTACCCGGCCGAACTCGGACCCATCAACGTTGTTTACGCCGACCGCAGCGTGCGCGGGCATGACGGCCAGGTGTTGTTGAGCGCGCGTTCCGAGCCTTCGATCGGGCAAACGCCGGTCCGCATCGAGTTGCTGTCGCCGCAAGCCCAAAATGAGCCCGCTGCTTTCTCGGTGGTTCTCTCCGCGCAAGGTCTTTAGCGCGCCGATACTGTGACCGTGACGCGGTCGTGGTAGTTTCCCGCCAGCGCCTGTGAGACGTCGCCAATTTGGACGTCGAGGCCGATGTCGCGCGTGGCGACGGCCGCGGGTGTTCGAGCGACCTGTTCGCCGCGACGCAAATCGATGGGCTGGCCATCTGCCGACAATTGGTAAGGGACGTGATAGTCGCCGTCGCTTTCGTTGACGAGCGCGCCGGCATTTTCGGACTCAAATGAGATGTCGACGTCGGAGGTGGCGCGGAGATGCAGAGTTGCATGGCCTGTCTCACCGCGCGTCAGTTGCTGAAAATCCAACAATGCGTATCCGCCGTTCGACTGTGAGGCGCCGGATAGAAACGCCTGCACGTGCGCGGGTATGCTTGCGCGCAAAGCCAGTGGTTGGCGGTCCAGCTCAGTCGCGCTATCTGCAGCGCGAAGCACTGCATAAATGCTGTTGTTGTACAGGCCGGCGCGCGGCGACGCACCAGGATCGGCGATCAGGTAGAGCCGCATGTCGCTGCGAAGGCTGGCTGCGTCGGCCGCGTTGGGTTGACGCGAGTCGTAAAGGATGCCGCCGCCGGCGGCGTAACGCGTAACGCGAAAGTTCAATTCGCCGTTGTCGCCGTGCAGGCCGCCGCTCTGCGCGCCAACTTCGAACGAGAGCTGAAATCGGCACGAGGGATCTGAGATCTCACGCAAGCGTAGCGAAAACGCTTCCAGACCCGGCGCGCCGGAGAGCGGTTCGTCAATTGCGGCGTCAACCACGCCAAGCGGCGTGAGATGGGCGCTGCATTGCGCCGGTTGTGCAAACGCCGGCGCCAGTGAACCTGCGCAGAGCACCGCACATACAGTCGCAAATCGAAGCTGCTTCATTGTGATTCTTCCAAGTGCACGATGCCGAGCTGCACCAGCCCGGCTTGTGCGGGCGTTATCGTGATCTGCGTTTTCGTCGGTGGATCGGTGAACATGGTGAGCGTGTAGCGGCCGGGCGAAACGCCCGCCGCCACAAACCGTCCGCTGCGGTTTGAGAAACCCTGAATGGGTGGCGCGTCGGGATGATCGAGGTTCCTCAGCTCACCGCCAATCATACCGATCGGCGCGCCATCTGGCCCAACCACGTTGGCCATGATGGTGAGATTCGCCGCCGAGCCGACGCGCACATCATAACCCGCCCCTCGGTACGCACGGAAATCGAGCTGCCCGGCGCCGAGATCGTAGCCAGGCGGGAGGTTGTTGACGTCGACCGAAACGGATTCATTTGAGTAAGGATTGAGATTGGGCACGAGCGCCGGTCCAAACAGACCGGTCTGCGCACGGGGACGGCCGTCGTCATCGACGCCAAGTTGAATTTGCCGATTTTTCAGCGATGGGTGCCCCTCGACAATCGCGAACGCGCCGCGCACGGGGCGGCCGATGGCGACATGGGCGCCCGCGAACGCGACGCCGCCGCCGATCCGCGCAGTCGTCGTGTTGGAAACGGTGTCGTTGGTGAGACCTTCGGTGCGACTGTCTTCGCTCAACGTCGCCTCGAGGCGGTTGCCGAAGTAACTGATGGCGCCGTTGGCGAAGCTCTCGCCGGTGTCAGTGTCGTGTCCGATCCGCGCGTCGGTCGAAATGCCGCCGACGCCATACGATCCTGAGTGGTGCCAATCGAGTTCTGAGACTTGCGTATTGGTGTCGGTTCGTGCGCTCACTTGGTCGCGGACGCCCATGCGCCACGAAAGGCTGACGGCGGCCGTCGTTTCACTGCGATCGCCTCCTTCGATGTGATTGACCTGCAGCGCGCCGAACAAGTTGCCAAATAGCCGGCGCGAGTATCCAAACGAGGCTTGATAGCGATCGTTCAGGGCGGGCAACGCGGCTTGATCGTAACTCAACCCGAATGTCGCCGTTCCCCAATCTGGCTGATAGAGGCGCAACGAGGCGTCGGTTTGAGTCGTGTATTGATTGTTCGCGGGGCCGTCGTCGTCGATCGATGAGAAGTCGAGGCTTTGCCATTGCGACGAGAGGGAGACGTTCCAGGTGAAATTGCCGATGGGCTGAGATTGGAAGCTGTAGTGCAGCAACACGGCGTCGCCTTCGCCCGCTGCGGGATTGCGGCTGTGCGCATAATCAAGGCCGATGGTGCCGATCGGCGAGGCCCAAAGCGCCTCGCCGCCGTAGAGTGACGCGGAGTCCCGTCCCTGTGCATTCACGCCGAGCGTCAACGTCGGGGTGATGCCGAGGCGATGATACATTGAATAAACGAACACGTTCGAGTCGTAGGTGATGCCCTCGGCTTCGGTCGTCGCCGGCGCGCCGAACGCGTAGCTGAACTCGCTGACGCCGGGCGCCAGCAATTCATTGTCGAAATAGGTGCTGAGATCGATCGTGTTGTGCTGGCCGAGATCGTCTTCGAGTTCCAGCGTGACGTTGTTGGCGCCGTCGACGAACGGGAAGTCGCGCAGATCGTAGCGCCCGGGCTGCAGATCCAGCCGGCGCATTTCTGCGCCATTGACATAGACGTCCACTGCTGTGCGCCGGTCGATCACAATGGCGTGGCTGCCAGCGGGGCGGTAGTTGCGCGTGGGTTGCAGACTGAACGTGCGTTCGATGAGCAGGCCGCCGATTGGCGGCGCCGATTGAAACGTTGATGTGCTCATGCGCACATCGCCAAGCTCGACGCTGACCATGCGCTTGACATCGTCATAGACGAGCAGCGTTTCGCCGCGGCTGAACTGGTGATCCGCGCCTTCCTGGTAGAGGCCGCGGCTTTCCAGTACTGCGCCGCTGTCGCCGAAGAGACGAATGCCGGTTTCGACAACCCCCTGCAATGCTTCGCGGCCGCTTTGACCGAGAGGATCGTTGTCCCACGTCTGCGTCACATCGTAATTGAGATAGGCGGAGAACGGCGCCGCGCGTTCCAGGCGTATGTCGCTGACGCCCGGAGTCTCGCCAGCAAGCGAAATGTCCTCCGTGCGCCGCAACGCCGCGGGTACGCTCAAATGCAGTTCCTGCAACGCGTCGTCGAATTCAAGCCGCACGCCGGCGGGATCGGCAAAGGGCGCTAGCCGGCCATCAACGGCGTGCGCCCGAATGACATCACTCACGCTGGGCTGAAATTTTGAAGCGATCAGTTCTAGAACGCGATCCAGCGGAATGCTGATCGTGCCATCGGGCGCGATGCGTATCGAAATATCCCCCTGGTAACTGCCTTCCAACATCAGCGGATAGACGAAATCCAGTTGCGCGTTGCGAGACGGGCGCGCCGCGACCGTGGTGGATGGCGGCGCCGCGTTCGGCTGCGGCGGAGCGACCACCGGCGCTGCGGCGGCGACAACAAGTGTTGGCGCTGGCGCCATTTGCTGCGCCGATGATGAGTTCGTCTGCGGCGCAATAGGTGGAGCTGCGTCGACCGTGGTGACGGGCGCGGCGACAAGTTGCGGCGGCGGGCTCGGCGCCGGTGGCGACGACGCAGACGCGACAATAGCGGTCGCGACGGGCGCGGTTTGGTTCACGGCGGGCGCCGGCGTCGCCTGCACAGCCGCCGACGCCGCGGTTTGGGTGCGAACCATATCGGGCGCGGTGAGGATCAGGGTGCGTGTGCGTTCGTCGAACACGAGCGAAAGGCCGCGGTCTGGAAGCGCGAACGGCGAGAGCATGTCGTTCGTCTGCAGGATTTGCAGCATCGCCAGATCGTCAGAGGTCAACAGCTCGCCAGCCAGCGCACGTACATCGGCCGCCGCGATTTCTACTCGCCCGGCGCGGTCGTCATGCACGTGGACGTTGCCCAGCCGCTTACCCCGCCACAGCAGGGGTGTCGTCTCATTGGCGGCCCCGATCGAATCCGGCGCGCGCGGCGCCGGCGGTGCTGACGCAAGTGCTGGCGCAGCCTCAGGCGGGGCGGCCTGCGGTGCGTAGTCGACGGCGATCGTTTGAATGTGCGCGTACGGGGCAGACAGCAGCAACGCGCGCCGATGCTCGTCATATCTCAGCGAGAGATGTTGTTCGGTCATATCGAACAGAGTCGATCGCCCGCCGTTGTCGACATAGCGCAGATAGCGCCGCGCCCCGTCGTCGAGCGCGGGATCCGCGAGGGCATAGAGGCTGCTTGAGTCGAAGGAGATGCGTCCATCGCTCACATCGACGTTCATGTCGCCGATGAGATCGCCGTTTAGCAGCACTGGAAGGCGCGTTTCCCCTGCGCCCGTTTTTTGCGCCGTATCGCTCTGTGCGGGCGCAGTCTGCGCGAGTGCGGCGCCGTGGCCGAACACGGCGAATAGCACACTGATCCTGCCGATCAGCCCCAGTCCGATAGTGGCATGCCCCCGACCCATGCTGCAGGCATTACGAGCTGCCGGCCCGCACGCGGCCGCGCAAGGAAGCCGCGTTGGCAAGGTTGCCAAGCGGAAGATCGATAATGCGACGTTTGCCGGGCTCAAGCAGGGTGACGCCGATGGCCTCGGTCAGCTGCTCTTCGGTGAAGGTGGGATGACCGATGACCGCCCCGGCGCGGTCGAGCGCCTCCAGATCGTAGGTTGCGTTCTGCAGATAAGCGTAACGCGTGCCGGCGTTCTGAATGGTGAGATGCGCGGTTGGCGCACCGTGAGCGTCACGAGCAACTTCGGCGTTGACGAGCGAAAGATCGGCGCGCGCGCCATGCGGAATAAGTTGCACCGCAATGTCGAAAGCGAAGGCAAGCTGCACTTGCGCGCCGCCTTGGGTGGGCGCCAAGGCCACTGGCACCTCGCGGAGATTGGCGTAGTAGGAGATGGACTGTGTCGGCGGCGTGTCGCCGACCCATTGCAGGCGCACGACCTGCACGCGCCCCGGCGCGATCACGAGCTGTGGCGGCAACACAACGAAATCGTCGTCGGCTGGCGTCCGCGTCTGCTGTCCGTGTTCATCAACGCTGCGCCGTGTGATCGAGACTTCGACGGTCAGCGGCGTCGAGCGCGTGTTCTCCACCCGGATCGAGCCGCTGCTGCCAGGTTCAAGTTCAACCAAGAGAGGCTGAACGCTGAATGCGAGCACCGCCGGGGCGAGCGCTAATAACAATGCTGCTGCGGCAAAGAGTGTCGCGCAAAATCTTGCAAGCCTGCGCATGGTCGGTTGTCCCCTAGTAGCCTTGCGGCGTGAGTTGAATGGTGATGTTTTCTTCGTAGAAGCCCGCCAGCAAACCGACTGCCGCCGGCAATTCCACCGGATCGATCGTGACCGACAGCGCGCCGGACATTGGCGGAAGCGGCGTTGAGAAAATGCCTGCGCCGGGGCCGTCGCCTGGGCTCTGATAAGAGAGCGCTGACGCATTGCTCGGCAGTTGCGCCCCGTTGAGCACCGCGCTCAGCCTGTACTTGAGCGCACCGACGAACCCTTGAGCCATGGCCCCGCCCGGCGCGGAATAGCCATCTCCGACGACGGCCGGTTGCAGGGCGCCATTGACGACGCTGAGATTTTGCATGCGCGCGTACTGCGGGATCAGCCCAATCACGAAGTGCTGCGTGCAGGCGACGTGCAAATTGAGTTGTACGTCGGCGAGCGCATGCGGATTGCTGAGATCGATGGTGCGATGGATCGTGCCGCCGGCGCCGCTGAGGCCTTCGCCGCTCAGTGCGCAGTGAGGCGTGACGTGGCCCTCCAGCACCAGGTCCTGGTCTTGGTCGCCGTGGCCATGTCCGCTTTCATGTCCCTCGCCGGCGCGCGCATCGAGCGGCGCAACGCACAGCGTGAACGCCGCCGCCAAAGCGAGCGCGGCATTCGCTCCGCCCGTGACTCTCCACCCACCCATGGGTCGCTCGTTTTAAAACGCAGAAATCGGCGGCCGGAGAGGGTCCGGCCGCCGACCTCGCTTGACCTCCGGAAATTAGAGTCCGGTGGGGGTAATGGTGATCGTGAGCGTGTCGTTGTACGGACCAGCCGTGAGTTGCTGGGTTCCGGTGAGCGGCACGATATTGAACGATACGGGGACCGACAGGTTGGTCGGCGCGTTGCTGGTGGTTAGCGGCGCGATAGTTCCAGGAGTGAAGTCGGCCGAACTCAGGGTCGAGGAGCCAGACGTCAGTGTGTAGTCCAATGCAGCATAGAATGTGCCGGTCGTGTCGGGCGTGTAGCGATTGGCCGTGGCGCTGCTTCCGTCCGCCGCGATGTTGCCTGATGACACGTTACCGTTGAGAAGCCTGCCGTTCAACGAGCTCACGGACGTGTCGAAACCCACATTGCAGTACAACGAATAGTTGACATTGAAAGTGGAGGCCACGCCTTGTGCGCCCAGATTGCCGAAGGCGATGTTGGTGGTGCCTGGCGTGAGCGCGCAGTACTGATTGACGTAGCCGCTGACGTTGATCGTTTCAGCTTGCGCGGGAGCGCTCAAGGACAACGCCGCGAGCGCGGCGCCGGCAGCAAGCATAAGTTTGGTCTTCATTCTCAGTCTCCTTCGTGTTGAACCAAATCAAAGAGCACGTGGCGTGATCGAGATCGTGAACGTGTCTTGGTAGTGACCGGCCGTGAGGTACTGGCCGGGTAGCAGTTGGTGGGGCGTGAAGTAGAGAAGGTCGCTGCCGCTCTTCGGCGGCAGGTTTGCGGCGGCAACGAACGGGGCGCCCGCGGACATCAAGGCCGTCTGGCCGAGCGGATTGCCGATGACGTAGTCGAGCGCGGCGAAAAACGTCGGGCTGAAATTGCCGCCGCCGCTATCATATTTGTTGGCGTTCGGCCCCGTCTCCGGACCAATGGCGCCGTTATGAACGTCAGTATTGATGAGCCGACCGTTCGCCGATGTGTAGCTGAGGTCGTAACGCACGTTGCAGTAATAATTGATGCTGAT
>DASZWS010000353.1:0-9348 GCA_035546515.1 Vitreimonas sp.
TTCTTGCTCAGCCATCGAAAGGTCCGCGCCCGTTCATAATGCGGCCTCGGTTCTAGAAAGGGTTGCTTCAATCGCCAAGGCGCGCCTTGGTGGAAGCCGCGAGGGAGGCGTGCGTATGCGGGGTTATCTGGCTGGATTCGCGTTGGCGGTCCTATTGGCTGCGTGCGGTCAGGCCTCGGGGCCCGCGTCGGCCCCGCGCCCAGCGCAGGTCGAGCAAGCCATGGGCGGCGAAGGCCGCGCGGCGATGGCCCCTGCTCCACCGGCTGCACAAGATGCGGTGAGCAGCGCCGACCAGCCGACAGCAACCAAGCCGGACACGCCTCCGCAACAGCCTCGCGGCGGCGTCATGTTCCTCGCCTACACCTACCAGATGGGGCTGGAAATTCCGGCCGAGCATCTGGCCGACGTCATGGATGCGCATGTTCGCGCGTGTCTGAGCGCGGGACCTACCCTCTGCCAACTGGTCGGCTCCAACCGCAGCGGAGACCCGCAAAGCTCGATGAACGGCATGGTGGACTTGCGCGGCGAACCGAATTGGTTGCGCAGCTTCATGGGCGGGATCAACGCGCAGGCAACTGCCGCGGGCGGGCGTGTCACATCCCAAGCCACATCCACTGAAGATTTGACGCGCAACATCGTCGATACCGAAGCGCACATTCGGGCGCAGACGGCGCTACGCGATCGCTTGCAGGAAATGCTGCGCAACCGCCCCGGCCGGCTTTCCGACCTCTTGGATGTAGAGCGCGAACTGGCGCGCGTTCAGGGCGAGATCGATTCAACGCAATCGGCGTTGGCGGTGATGCGCACGCGCGTGGCGATGTCGGAACTGACGATAAACTATGCCTCGGCCCCGAAATCGATCGGCAGCGATACGTTCGAGCCGCTGCGCCAGGCGGTCGCCGGCTTCCTAGGCGTGGTCGCATGGGGCTTTGCGGCGATCATCACGCTCATCGCCGGTCTGCTTCCGTTCGCCATTGTCATCGTGCCTGTGGTTTGGGGCGTAATTCGTTGGCGCAGAAAGCGGGCCGAACGGGCCGCGACAGCGGACGTTTCGACGTCGACGAGCGAAGCCAGCAAAGATCGCAGCTAGTTGCGTTTCGTTCGCAATTAAACACCAGCGCCATGAATTGCGCCTTTGCAAATCGGCGCTACATAGAGCCTTGCCGCGCGCCGGTTTGATTCCGGATTGGGGCGCTCCCCAACGCGTCTGCATCTTGTCAATCAGACCAAGGATGCACGCTCATGCCATCTCTGAACTCTTTTAACGCCCGCCAAACGCTCAACGTCGGTGGTAAATCCTACACGTATTACGATCTGAACGCCGCGGCCGCGAACGGTCTCGGCGATATCTCCAAGCTGCCCGCTTCATTGAAGGTGCTTCTGGAGAATCTGCTGCGCACCGAAGACGGCGTTGCGGTGAAGAAGGCCGACATCCTCGCCATGACCTCGTGGCTGGTGAACAAAGGTAAGAACGAAGTCGAGATCGCCTTCAGCCCGGCGCGCGTGCTGATGCAGGATTTCACGGGCGTTCCCGCCGTCGTGGACTTGGCCGCAATGCGCGATGCCGCCGCCAAACTCAACGCCGACCCAGAACGCGTCAATCCGCTGGTGCCGGTCGATCTGGTCATCGATCACTCAGTGATGGTCGACAATTTTGCGCACGCGGATTCCTTCGCGAAGAACGTCGCGCTCGAATACGAACGCAACAGCGAACGCTACAAGTTCCTGCGCTGGGGCCAGCAGGCCTTCAAGAATTTCCGGGTCGTGCCGCCCGGCACCGGCATCTGCCACCAGGTCAATCTGGAATATCTCGGCCAAACCGTGTGGACGCGCCAGGAAGGCGAAGGCACGGTCGCTTACCCTGACACAGTCGTCGGCACCGACAGCCACACCACGATGATCAACGGCATCGGCGTATTGGGTTGGGGCGTGGGCGGCATCGAAGCGGAAGCGGCGATGCTTGGGCAGCCGATCTCAATGCTCATTCCCGAAGTGATCGGCTTCCGCCTCACCGGCAAACTTCAGGAAGGCGCCACCGCCACAGACCTGGTCCTCACCGTCACGCAAATGCTGCGTAAGAAGGGCGTGGTCGGAAAATTCGTAGAGTTCTTCGGCCCCGGCCTCAACGGCATGAGCGTCGAGGATCGCGCCACCATCGCCAACATGGCGCCTGAATACGGCGCCACCTGCGGCTTCTTCCCCGTCGACGACAAGACCATCGATTACTTGCGCGCGACCGGCCGCAACGCAGATCGTGTCGCGCTGGTTGAGGCTTACTGGAAGAAGCAAGGCTTGTGGCGCGGCGAAGTCGAACCCGAGTTCACCGACACGCTTGAACTCTCGCTCTCCGATGTGCGCCCCTCGCTCGCCGGACCGAAGCGGCCGCAGGATCGTGTGGTGCTCGGCGGCCTTGCCGAAGGCTTCACAAAGTCGATGGAAACGGAATTCCGTAAGAGTTCGGAATTGAAGAAGCGCGTGCCGGTCGATGGCGCAGGCCACGATGTCGGCCAGGGCGACGTGGTGATCGCAGCAATCACATCGTGCACGAACACATCGAACCCCTCCGTGATGCTGGCCGCCGGCTTGGTGGCGCGCAACGCGCGCGCCAAGGGCCTCAAGGTGAAGCCATGGGTGAAAACCTCGCTTGCGCCCGGCAGCCAAGTCGTCACCGATTATCTGGCGAAGGCCGGGCTGGCCGATGATCTTGACGCACTTGGCTTCAACCTGGTCGGCTACGGCTGCACCACCTGCATCGGCAATTCCGGACCGCTGCCCACACCGATCTCAAACGCCGTGGCGGAAGGCGATCTGGTCGTGGCGTCGGTGCTGTCGGGCAACCGCAACTTCGAAGGCCGTGTGAACCAGGACGTGCGCGCCAACTATCTCGCATCACCTCCGCTGGTGGTCGCCTATGCGCTAGCCGGCTCGGTGTACGTGAACCTGGAAAGCGATCCGCTCGGCAAAGGCGATGATGGCAAGCCGGTTTATCTGCGCGACATCTGGCCCTCGAACGCCGAGATCGAAGCCACCGTGCGTCAAGCGGTGACACCGGAAATGTTTGCGACGCGCTACGCCGATGTCTTTCACGGCGACGACAAGTGGCGCGGCATTCAAATCACCGAAGGCCGCACCTACAAATGGGACATGGGTTCAACTTACGTGCAGAACCCGCCGTATTTCGACGGCATGACCATGGAGCCCAAGCCGATCACAGACGTCAAAAGCGCGCCGGTGCTCGCACTCTTCGGCGACAGCATCACCACCGACCACATCAGCCCGGCCGGGTCGATCAAGAAGGTTTCGCCTGCGGGCGTGTACCTCACTGAACACCAGGTTCCGCAGAGCGAGTTCAACTCGTACGGGGCGCGGCGCGGTAATCACGAAGTGATGATGCGCGGCACCTTCGCCAACATCCGCATCAAGAACCAGATGGTGAAGGGCCCGGACGGCGCCGTTGTCGAAGGTGGATTCACGATTCACCATCCCTCCGAGGAACGCATGGCCATCTATGACGCAGCCATGCGCTACCAAGCCGAGGGCAAGGATCTCGTGATCTTTGCCGGGAAGGAATACGGCACCGGCTCCTCGCGCGATTGGGCCGCCAAAGGCACCCGCCTGCTCGGCGTGCGCGCGGTGATCGCGGAAAGTTTCGAACGTATCCACCGCTCAAACCTGATCGGCATGGGCGTGCTGCCGCTGCAGTTCCTCAACGGCCAAAGCTGGTCGGGCCTTGGCCTGACCGGCGAGGAGGCAGTGTCCATCGCTGGCGTCGCCGAGTTGAAGCCGCGGCAAAAGGTGACGGTCACGATCGCGCGGGCAAACAGCCAGAAAGAGGAAATCGAGGTCCAGTGCCGTATCGATACCGAAAACGAGGTCGAATACTTCCGAAACGGCGGCATTCTTCACTATGTCTTGCGCGGGTTGGCTAAAACGGCGTGACGAAGATCACCCCCGTCACGCCGGTTTGATTCGAACCGTGCCGGCGGGATCGCCATGGTTGGGCGCATGAAAGCCGGCATTATCGCCGCCGTTCTGCTCGGCTTGGCGGCGCTCGTTAGCGATGCGTCCGCTCAAGCCGGCGGCGGCAGCGGCCCACCCGTTGTGGTGGAGCTCTACACCAGCCAGGGGTGCCAGCAGTGCCCGCGGGCCAACCGGCTCCTGGGAATGATGTCGCACCGGCCCAACGTGCTGGCGCTCACCTTCCCCGTCGGCATTTGGGACTATCTCGGCTGGCGCGACACGCTGGCGCGACCCGAATACGCGGCGCGGCAGTTGGCGTTCTCCGAACGGCTGCATGTGCGTGGGCGCTTCACCCCGCAGCTCATCTTCAATGGCGTCAGCCAGATCAGCGCCGGCGATTGGGACGACGCACAGAGCGCGCTCGATACTGTGATGGCGGCGCCGCGGCCTGCGACCGCGCCCGATGTCTCCATGGTTCGACTGCGCAACAACCGCGTCCGCGTCACCATCGGCAGCGGATCACCCGGCGCCGCGCCTGCAGACATCTGGCTCATCGCCTATGATCCAGGACCCGTAACCGTCGTCATTACTGGCGGTGTCAACATGAACCGCTCGGTGCAGCACTACAATTTGGTGCGTACGATCGAGCGCGTCGACACGTGGGACGGCACAGCAAAATGGTTTGAGCGCCTGCACTGCGACCCTGAGTGTGCTGTGTTGGTGCAGCAGCCGAACACGGGACCGATCCTCGCAGCCGCGTACACCTATCGCCCGCAACGCTACTAGTTTGGCGGCGCGGCTGCCGGCGTCTGCGGCTCGGGCCTAGGCGGAGGTGCAAGGCTCGGCACCAGCGTGCTGAGCTGCGGCGTCAGGCTTTGCAGATCAAGATCTGACAAGGCGTACGCCCAGCCGGCGACCCGGTTGTTGATGGCGAGCGCGGCGCTCTCCTGCTCCGGGTTCGGCGCATGCGCGACCAGCTTGATCCAGGTCTTGCCACCGCTCGGAATCAATTCGGCGTCGATCACTACACCGTCGCTGGTTGTGATCGACACATGGCCGGTGGCCACGCCTTGGATCGCTGGCGCGGGCTGTACATCGACGGGCGTGAGCTGCGTGATTTTCTCGGCAGTCGCGTCGACACTGGCTTGCGCCGCCACGGCGAGCGGCGGCGAGGTCAAGCGCCAGGGCTGCGTCGCGTCTGTGCGCGCGAGAATATACGGGCGCCCATCCGCTGGCGCGATGGTCACGCTCCGCAAGTTTTCCGCCGGCAGATCGAGTGGTTTCAGATTGAGCCACGCAGCCACGTTGCGCAGCGGCGGCAGCGGCGCCGATTGTGGCGATTGCGCCGCCCAGGTCTGATCCTGATCGGGCCTGCGAACATAGACAACGCCCTGCCCCGCCGTCGGGACCGTGCCAATGATCAGGTTCACCAAGAGCGCGCCCGTTCCGCTCTCGATCCGCAGCAGAACGCCGTGTCCGCCGTGCTGGGGATCGCCAACGCCGAGGCGATCGAACTTCTCCGGATCGGCCGTCATGCGGCGGGTGTAGCGGAGTTGCTCAAGCGCTTGCGTCAGCTGATCGAGCCGCTGCCGTTCCACCGGGAAGTTGCCCCGGTCGATCATCGCCCAACCGCGTTGTGTCTTTTCGATACGATAGCTTGCGTCTTCGCTGGTGACGATGATGCGCTGGGCGTTGCCGATGGAGTCAGCAAGCCCGGCAACCACCGGTCCCGACGCAAGATCGGGACGCGAGGCGCGCGCCTGAATGCCGACGGCGATCGCCGCCACCGCCACGAGAGCGGCGGCGATCAGCGACAGCGTCAGCGCAAGGCCTTTGCGGCGCTCAGCGAGTTGGGTAGTCATCGCCGCGCTCCCGCCTGCGCGCGCCGTTGTCGGCGCCAGAACAACACGAGTCCCGCCGCCGCCACCAGAATCGGCGCCAGCCACACATTCAGGAAGACGATCAGCGTCTGCAGCCGCGTGATGTCGCCGCGCAAATCACGCGCCAAATGGCGGAGCTCGCTGCGCACATCGACCACGTGTTTGCGGAAACGCTCGATGGCGGCGCTTTCCTGCGGCGTCAGCTCAGCGCCGAGATTGCCGGAGAAATAGCCGGATCCGTGCCCATGCGCCTGCAGCTGCTGCAACTGGGTCTCGGTGTCCTGCAGATCGGCCTGCAATTCGTCCTGACGTTGTTGGATCTGGCGCTGCGCGTCGGCTTCCATACGGTCGATCACCGTCATTTTACGTACAGACGGCGCGCGCGACCGCAACGATACCAGTGCGTTCGAACCGCCGAGCACATCGATCGCGTTGAGCGCAAACGAGGCGTTATCTGCCGCGGATGCGCCGCGTTGCGGGTCGATGTAAAAGTCATCCGCCAGGAAGTCGGTGTCCGCAACCAAGACGATCTGCGCCGGCGTCCCCGAATGCGTGAGCCTCTGCACGCCTTGTGGCGCCGGCGGTACGTCCGGCGGCGGACCGTTCGGAAAGGCGCTGGACAGGTTACCGGAGAGGCGCACCGCCACTGTTTCGACGCGGCCAACCGGCGGCCAGTCGCGCAAAATGTCGTAAGGCGACGGGCGCGCCAGCGCCTGCGCCGCAGGCATGTGCATCGTGCGTTCGCTGGTCTTGGCCAACACTTCGGCGGTGATGCCGGGCCGCTCGCTCACGTTGAATGAACCGGCAAGGCCGAAATTGATGCCGCGCTGGAGGGACGCCGTCATCAGATCGCTGCGGTCGAGTTGTGTGGCCGGTATCGAGAAGAACAGCGGTTGCGGGACTTGGGTGGTCTGACCGCTCGGATCTTGCGCTTGCACCGGCAGCGCGCCTTCAAGATCCAGCACCACATCCGGCGACAGAGCCACACCCCAGCTTGAGAGCAGCGGTTCAAGATTGGACGCGGTTGGCGCCGGCGCCTGCATGTTGAACGGTGAAGCGCCTTGTGCAGCCGCCTGCTGCGCCAACATCGACGCCGGGTCGAGCGCAATGAACGCCCGCCCCTTGCGCAGAATGAATTGATCGATGGCGTAGCTCTGCGCCGCCGTGAGGACAGGCGGATGGATGATCACCAGCACGTCGGTATCCGCCGGGATTGCGGTGAAGGCCGGGTCAAGTTTTGTGACGTCGAGCAATTGGCCCATTTCCGTTGCGAACGTCGACTGACTTTGCGCTGGCAGTTGCGAAGCGGCGCCCGTAGGAGGATCGATCGGCAGCGATGTGAGGAGCGCCACCTTGGTGCGATCAGGATGCTCCAGCTCGAAGATAAGCCGCGTCACTTCGTATTCGAGGAACGGCTCGCGCTGCTGATCGAAATACGGAATGGTGCGTTTGTCATCGATGGCGTTGGCGCCAGTGAGCCCGAAATAGATCGGGTCCGCGCCTTGGTAGGGCCGCACCGGCTGAATGCCCGCCTCTTCCGCTTCATCCTCCTGATCTGTGAACGGCTTTACGTTCACCTCGACGAAGCGAATGCGGCCATGCGAACGCGCCGCATAGGTTTCCAGCAGTTCGCGGACGCGCGAGGCGTAGGCCTGTAAATCCGGCACGCGCGCGGCGGCGTCGCGCGAATAGTAGAACTTGAATTCGACAGGTTCGCTCAGGTGATCGAGCGTCGTCTGCGTGCCGTCGCTGATCGAGTAGAGATGGTTCTCCGTTAGATCCAAGCGCCAGCCGCGAAACAGCACCCCAGCGATGACGTTCGCAGCTGCGAACATCACGAAGAACGCCAAAGCAGCGATAAGGGCAAACCTACGTCCGCTCATGGTTCAGCCTCCCCGCCGCGCGTCGACCGCGACGGCGGTGAAGCCGAGGCACAGCGCGATCAAAGAGAGGAAATAGAACACCGAGCGGAACTCGATCACGCCGCGCTGGGCGGCGTCAAAGTGCGTCAGGATCGAGAAGCGCGAAATCGCCTCCGCCACGGAACCACCGACGAAGCCGGCAAAGAAATCCGAGACCAGCGGCAGCCCAAGGGCCGTCAGCAGGAACGACACCAAGACCGAAAGCACGAACGCCACCACTTGCGCCGGCGTCAGCGCCGACATGGCCGAGCCGATGGCGATGTAAGCGCCAGCCATCAAGAAGGATGCGATGTAGGCGGTGAAGATCGCCGCGTTATCGGGCGAGCCCAGAAAATTCACGGTGATCCAGAGTGGCGTCGTCAAAAGCAGCGCCACCCCGGCGATGGTCCATGCGGCGAGGAATTTGCCAAGCACCAGCGACCATGTCGGCGCGGGGAGCGTCAGCAACAGTTCGAGCGCGCCTGAACGCGACTCCTCCGCCCACAGTCGCATCGCCACCGCGGGCAGAAACACCATGAACAACCACGGATGGAACGCGAAGAAGGCAGACAGATCAGCCCGACGCGCGTCGAAGAACCCACCCACTTGGAAGGTGAACAGGCCGATGGCGAAGAGAAACACCGCCACGAATACGTAGGCCGTCGGCGTGGTGAGATAGGATAGGAGTTCGCGGCGATAGACCGCGACGGTGCTCGCCAGGCCGGGACGCTTGTTATTCCTCAAACGCGTTCCTCCCCGCGCGTCAGCGCCTCGAACGCCTTTTCGAGACCGCCGTGCTTCTCGCGCAGTTCGGCCGGCGTGTTGTCGGCGACAATGCGGCCCTGATCGATGACGATCGCGCGTGTGCACACGGCGTCGACTTCTTCGAGGCTGTGGGTCGAAATGATGAGGCCGCGCTCTTCCCCCAGCTTGCGAATGAGATCGCGCACCGCGTGGCGCTGATTTGGGTCGAGCCCGTCGGTCGGCTCGTCGAGAATGAGCAGCATGGGATCATGCAACAGCGCCGCCGCCAGGCCAACGCGGCGGCGATAGCCCTTCGAAAGCGTGTCGATCGGACGGTCGATGGTGTCGCCCAGGCGGGCATCCTGCGCGGCGCGGCGCACGGCGTGACGCGCCGCCTCTTTGGGCATGCCGCGGGTCTCAGCGACAAAACGCAAAAAACTCCACGGCGTCATCTCGCCATAAAGCGGCGCGCCCTCGGGCAGATAGCCCACGCGCTCCTGGGCGCGGCGGCGATCCTGCGCCACGTCGATGTTGAAAATCTTGGCTACGCCTTCGTCGGGCTCAAGATAGCCGGCGATCATGCGCATGGTGGTTGTTTTTCCGGCGCCGTTAGGCCCGAGGAAGCCAACGATCTCACCAACATCGAGTGAGAAACCGATGCCATCAACGGCGGTGCGCCGGCCAAACGATTTCCGTAAGCCGTCGACCTGCAGCAGCATGTGGAAATGGCGCCCTTTGAAAGTAGGCGCCGCTCTTAAGGCGCTTTCGGCGAAAACACCACCGGTTCTTATCCACAGAAGCGACGGTTTGCGGGCGAATCAGCTGCGGCGATTCCGCGCCGCGTTTCTGGAGTCTTAAGCGCG
>DASZWS010000354.1:0-4273 GCA_035546515.1 Vitreimonas sp.
CAGCCGTCACGACGGCGGCTACATCGACGATCCGACACGCGGCGCCGAAAACATCAACAGCGCCGACACCACCGGCTGGCGCGCGAAATTCCTGCTCAACGCCACGCCCGATCTCACCATTCGCCTGTCAGCCATGGGCCAAGACATCGACAGCGACGGTTCAAGCGCGGTCGACTACGTCACCGGCTTTCCGGTTTCGCCCGTCCATCTCGCGCCGCTGAACGGGCCGCTCGAACAGCAGCATCCGTACGCTGAGCCGCTACGCACCGCCTATCGCATCTTCAACGGCACAATTGATTGGGATCTGGGCTGGGCGACGCTTACCTCTGCGAGCAGCTATGGCCGCTTCGATCGCCGCGCCATCACGGACTATACCGGCATCCTCGGCGGACCATCGGGGCCAATCCTTGCGCCGTTCGGTGAAAGCTCAGCCTATATCGACGAGCACTTCACGTCCGACAAGTTCACGCAAGAGGTGCGCTTGGCCTCGCCCAGCTCCGATCAACTCGAATGGATGGTCGGCTACTTCTACACCAAGGAATCGACCGAGCAGCAGCAAGCCATCCGCTTCGGGCCGCCGAACGGGCCGCTGGCGATCGATATTCTGCGTGGCGTCACCCCAGGCGGCGGCGCTGGCAGCGTACCGTTTGGCCCATGCGGCGGATGCTTGGGCGCAGCGACGGTGGTGCTCACGCCGCACTACGAAGAGAACGCTGTCTTCGCCAACGCTACCTATCATTTCACGCCGCAATTCGATGTCAGCCTCGGCGCGCGCTACTCAAGCAACGATCAGCGGGCAACTCAGCTCGGCACGGGCGGCCTGGATTCCGGCGCCAATTCGTCAAGCGACAACGCCACCACCTATTCGTTCTCACCGCGCTGGCGGCCGAACGACAATCTCATGCTGTACGCGCGCATCGCCACCGGCTTCCGTCCGGGTGGGCCAAACACCGTATTTGCCGGCGTCATCCCCTCGACCTTCGATCCCGACACCCTCACCAGTTACGAAGCCGGCCTCAAGGCCGACCTCGTGCCCAACGTTTTGCGCTTCGACGTCTCAGCGTTCCGCGTAGATTGGAAAGATATTCAGTTGTTATTTCTAGACTCCAGCGGCGTCGGCGGCACCAGCAACGGCGGCACAGCACGCAGCCAGGGCGTGGAATGGACCGCCACGCTCACGCCGCTCCATGGGCTCACCGCTGTTTGGACCGGCGCCTACACCGACGCAGAACTTACGGAAGCCGCGCCGGCGTTGTACGCCGCTGACGGCGCCGCACTGCCCTACGTTCCAAAATGGGCGACCACGCTCAACGTCGACTATCAGTGGGCCGCCTTCGGCGACGCCACCGCCTATGTCGGCGCCACCGCGCGCTACATCGGCGAACGCAGCTCTGCCTACGGCGCGCTGAACTTCTTGCTCTTGGGCGATCCGCAAGTCGACCTGCCCAGCAACACGCAAGTGGACGTGCGCGCGGGCGTCGACTTCGACCGTTACGGGATCGAAGTATTCGCGCGCAACATCGGCAACGAAGATGCGCCGCTCACCTTCTCGGGCTTCACGCAGACGGCGCCGAACGCCCTCAACGGCGCCGCGACCGTCCCACGCCCGCAAACGATCGGCGTGGAGCTCACCGCACGCTTCTAAATAGCAAGACGACTCCGGCCCATGCCGGAGTTGTCTTGTCTATTGCTTGGGAAAAGTGCAGCCGTTGCAAACGCATACAAGGCCGAGACAACATGGACGTCCGACAATTGCGCGATCATCTGGCCGCTAGCGCACCCGATGAAAATCGGAGCGCTCCGGCGAAACTCGATGCAGCCTTCGATCCAAGCAATTTCGGCACGGTCGTGCGCAATCTGCGCATGGAACGTGGTTGGACGCTACGCGAGTTGGCGAAGCGGTCGAACATCTCGCAATCGGCGCTCTCGCGCTTGGAGACCGGCCAAAGCGCACTCTCCTTCGATCGCGCGCATGCACTGGCGCAAGCGCTCGGCGTAGATGCAATGACATTCGTGCGACAAATGGGTTGGCCGCAAGGCGCGAAAGAAACCTCTTCACGCTTCCACGGTTGGCGCAGCCTCACGCCTGCTGGCATGGGCCAGCACGTCGATCAGGCGAATGCAAAGTACGAATATGTCTGCAACGACTTTCTCTATCGCAGACTCGTCGCGGGGTTTGTGGAGGTCACCGCGCGGTCGCTGGCGGAGCACGGCCCGATGGTCAGTCACCCGGGGGAAGAATTTACCTACGTCATCGAAGGCCCGGTGACGTTTTCGACGCCGGGCTTTGCCGACGTGACATTGAACACGGGCGACTGCTTTCAATTCGATTCCGCAACGCCGCATGCCTGGTTCAGCGGCGGCGACAAGCCGGCGCGCGTGCTGTTCATGACCACCGATCCGCGCGCGGAATAAAGGCCGCCACTGTCGCGCGCGCGGCGCACGAAACACCGCGTGGCTCTCGTAACGCCCGCCGATGCGGTCCATGTTGCGCTGATGGCGAAACCCTTGAGCTCCGGTCTGCGCGCAGTCATGGCCAACCAGCCGCTGCGTGCGGCGCTGATTGGCGGCGTGCTTGGCGCCGTCGTCATCAATCTCACGCCAAGTCCGCTCTCGCCGCTTTCGCGCGCTCTGGCGGCTTGGGATGTGGCGCTTGCGGTCTATCTCGTCACCCTGCTGCTCAAGATGCGCAGGGCTCATCCTGAAAGCATCGCCAAGCGCGCGGCCGAGAACGACGAGGGGCGCCATTTTACTTTATTGCTCTCGCTGACGGCGGTGACGCTCAGCGTCGTCGCCGCGATTGCCGAGGTCGGCGCCGGCGCCAGCGAGTCCAAATCGTGGCACGTCGCCTTTGTGTTCGGCACGGTGGCGTTGTCGTGGCTGTTTGTGCACACGACGCTCGCGGCGCACTACACGCACGAATATTACGGTCCTGACGACGACGGCGAAGGCACGCGCGGAGGCTTGATTTTTCCCGGCAACGAGAAGCCGGACTTCTGGGATTTTTGGCATTTCGCGCTGGTGATCGGCGTCGCCAATCAAACTGCGGACATACAAATTTCCAGCAAAACCATTCGCCGCATCGTCACGCTGCACGGCGTCATCGCCTTCGTGTTCAATACCGTCATTCTGGCGTTGACAATCAATCAGGCGGCGAGCCTCTTCAGCTGAGCGCTTGCGAATTGACGATGGGCTAAGCGGTTTCGCTCACCTCTTCCGGTTCGGCGCCGCGTTCGCGGATCAGCCGCTTGAGATCGTCAGCCGCCTTCTCAAGCGCCCCCGGATCTGAGGAGCGCGCTACCAAATGCACGCCGTAGCCTTCCTGATTGAACCAGGGATACGAGCCGAAGATCACAACGCCGTTGCTTGCTTCCTCTAAGGCTTGCAGCGGTTCGGCGATATCGCCTTCGCGCACGCCCTTGCCGCGGATGGCGCGCGACGTGATCACGGCGCCGCCCTTCAACCGCGGCGCCACGCCCTCCAACATGCCGCGCATGATCGACGGCACGCCCGCCATCACGAACACGTTTTCCATCTGAAAGCCCGGCGCCTTGGACACCGGGTTGGGCACCAAACTGCCGCCGATCGGCACCCGCGCCATGCGCAGCCGCGCTTCGTTGAGGTTGCCGGGGCCTTTGTAATGCGCCTCGAGAATGGCGCGCGCTTCGGGATGCACGTCGATGCCGACGCCAAACGCCTGCGCGATGGCGTCCGCCGTTTTGTCATCATGCGTTGGGCCGATGCCGCCGGTGGTGAGCACGTAGTCGTATTTCTCGCGCAGCGCGTTGACGGCCGCGACGATCTCTTCGGGGATATCGGCCACCACCCGCGCCTCAGCGACCTGCACCCCCAGCGGCGCCAGGAATTTCGCAATCGTCTGTAGGTTCACGTCCTGCGTGCGGCCGGACAAAAGCTCATCGCCAATCAGCAGCACGGCGGCGCGGACGCGTTTCTCGGTCATGCTTGTTACTTAGCATGCAGGCGAACAAGTCCTAGCCCCGTAACCGGCGTCTAATCGGGTCTATCGCTCTGCTGGGCCAACGCATCGACCAACGGGTCGCCGTCAAGCGCGATTTCCGCGGCGACCCGCTTCACCACCTCCCAGCCGACTACGCGCGCCACCACCGCAAGCACGAGCAGGCTCTTTTCTTTGTCTTCGCAGTCGTCGCGCTCCACACAGAGCTTGATATTGTCGTAGAGATCCTTGCGCTGGTTCGAGCTCAGCGTTTGCGGCAGTTCGACGCAAATGGGCACCAGCCGGCGCATGATGTCA
>DASZWS010000355.1:0-6936 GCA_035546515.1 Vitreimonas sp.
AAGCGGTATGTTGGGCGTATTCTCTGTTATCACTCGGTCGGCCAAACCGAATGGGGCGTTAACGACGTGTCGCCCGCGCACTTCCGCCGTCACATCGAAATGGCGCTTGAAGGTGGTTTCAAGTTTGCGCCGGCGTCACACGTCGCCGCGGGCGCGGCCGATGCAAAAACTCTGGCCATCACTTTCGACGACGGCTTGAAAAGCGTGCTCACCAACGCCGCGCCAATCCTCAAGGAATACGGTTTGCCGTGGTCGTTCTTCCCGGTCTCGGAGTGGAGCGACAGCCGCTACGACTGGTGCGAAAGCATGATCCTCAACTGGAAGGATATCGAAGCGCTGCTCGCCCAAGGCGCCGAGCTCGGCAGTCACTCGGCCACGCATCCTGATTTCAGCAAGATCGAGCCGCAACAAATCGTCGATGAGCTCGGCTCGTCGCGCGATATGATCGAAAAGCGCCTCGGCTTTGCGCCGAAGACGTTCGCCATTCCTTTCGGCCAATCGGGCAATTGGCCCACGCTTGCCGCGGAATCCGCGCGCAAGGTCGGCTACGAGACTGTTTACGCGCAAGCTGAGGAAACGCGGCCTGAAGGCACGGTCGCGCGCACCTTCGTCACCAAGTTCGATGGCGATCGCATCTTCAAGGCGCTGCTCGCGGGCAAATACGATCGTTGGGAGGAGTGGTTCTGATGCGGCGCGTGTCCGTCATCGTGCCCACCCGCAATCGCCCGGCGCTGCTGCGCCAGGCGCTCGCCAGCATTCGCGCTGTTGAGGGCGACGATCTCGAATTCGAGGTTTTGGTCGGCGACAATGGCGACACGCCGGACAGTAAGGCCGCCTGCGCTGACTACGGCGCGACCCACATTCCGGTTTCGGAAGCCGGCGCAAGCGCCGCCCGCAATGCCGGCCTGCGGGCGGCGACCGGCGAATACCTGGCTTTTCTCGATGACGACGATGTCTGGCTGCCGGCGAATATACGTCCACAGCTGAAAATCCTCGATGCGCGCACGGACCTCGAGGCCGTATTCGCGCAAGTTATCAGCACCGATCCGGATTTGGTCCCAACTGGCATCGCGCTGCCCAAGCAACCGGGCGAGGGCGATGCGCTGTTGCGGAAAATGCTGAGCGGCCTGTTCCCGCAGATCGGCACGCTGGTGGCGCGCGCGCGTGTGCGCGAAGCCATTGGCATGTTCGATCCAATCCTGATCGGCGGGCAAGATCTCGACTGGATGCTGCGCATTGCTCGCACCCGCCGGCTCGGCTTTGCGCGCGTGCCGGTGGTGTATTTCCGCGGGCGTCCCGGCGGCACCGAGGATGCGCTGCAGCTGCGCCGCATCCGGTTCGATCGGAAAGTGTTTTTCCGCCACGCCGTCCCTGAGTGGCGCATCTGGGGTTCGCCGCTCGAATTTGCCAAGGCGCACAACAATACGCTTGGGCACTTCTATCGTTATTTCAGCGAAGCCGCCGCCGAGCGCGCTGCTGCCGGTCAGCGCGGCTATGCGCTGCGCACCGCGCTCACCGCGGTCTCGATCCTGCCGTTCCGCGCCGCTGGCGATCTTTTCCGCACCAGCGCGCTGCGCCGGGCGCTGCATGCGGCGACAGTTGGGGCGCGCCCGTGAGCACGGGTCCGCAGATCGACATCGCCTTTGGGCTGGACGCGCGGTACGCCCCACACGCCGCGCAGGTGATTGCGTCAGTTGCACGCTATGCGCCAGGCGCAAACATCCGCTTCATCATGCTGCACGTCGGCATTGACGCCGCGCTGCAGAAGCGCGTCGAGAGCGTCGCGCCAAGTGCGCGCTTCCTGTGGATTGAGGTGGGCGAGAAGGATCTTCCTGCTTACGAGGATCGCGGCCATCTCAACCGCACGGTGCTGTTCCGCCTGGGTTTGGAAACGTTGGCGCCGGTGGACTGCACACGCATCATTTATCTCGACGCCGATATTGTCGTGCTCGGCGATGTGCGCGAATTATGGGCCAGCGATCTCAAGGGCGCCCCGATTGGCGCGGTGCGCGATGCCTATGTCGATCCCGATGAGTTCGCCGAGAAGTGGGGTCGCCCCGTCGGCAAGTCGTTCTATTTCAACGCCGGCATGATGGTGATCGATTTGGCGCAGGTGCGCGCCGAGAAATCTTTTTCCGCGGCGCTCGAATTTGTCGTCAAGCACAACAGCGAGCTGCTGCTCGGCGATCAAGACGCGCTGAACTATACATTCTGGGGTCGCTGGCAGAGCGTCGATCCCGCCTGGAACGTTCAACGCTATCTTTCGCCCAAAGAGCGGGAGGAGGAGCAAGAGGAGCCGCTGCGCAAGTGGCGCCGTGCATCGCCGGCGATGGTGCATTTCATCGGCGTTGAAAAACCGTGGATGCCGAACATATGGCACCCCTGGGCGTGGCTCTACTGGATGGCGCTGGACCATACGCCGTTCAAGCGCGAGGTCGCCGCGACCAACAAGATGGACGCTTACCAGCTGATGCGCCTGCGCGCGCGCTGGTGGCTGCGCAAGCCCGCCGCTGCAAAGGCAATCGCGTGAGCGCGCCTACAAACACCGGTGTCGTCGACGTCGCCTTTGGCTTCGACAAGAATTACGTCGAGCACGGCGCAGCGGTGATGGCCTCCGTGGCGTCGCACGGCGGCGCGTATCGTTTCATCATCTTGCATGTCGGCGTCGATGCGGCCGCGCAAAAGCGGGTTGAATCGGTGGCGCCTAACGCGACTTTCGTCTGGGTGGAGGTGGGTGACGACGATGTGCCGGCGTTCGCCAACCGCATGCACTTCACGCGTGCAACGCTGTTTCGGCTTGGCCTTGAGAAGCTGGCGCCGGCGGACTGCCATCGGCTGCTTTATCTTGACGCTGACATCACCGTCCTGCGCGATGTCCGCGAACTCTACGCGATGGATCTAGAAGGCAATCCTGTCGCCGCAGCGATCGACGCCTTTGTCGATCCTATCGCGTTCGCCAAGCGATGGTCGCTGGCGCCAGGGCCGGAATACTTCAACGCGGGAATTTTGGTCATTGATCTCGACATGGTGCGGGCGGAGAAGCTCTTCACCAAGGCCGCCAAGTTCGTGGCCGACAACGACCCGCCGCTTAACGATCAAGACGGTCTGAACTTCGCCTGCTGGGGCCGCTGGAAGCGTTTCAGCGTCGCGTGGAACGCGCAACGCCACATGGCGATCGGCACGTTGATCGCGGAAATTTCGGTGGACAAGCACCTCGGCAATCGGCAGCCGCGCATCATTCACTTCACCGGGCCGGAAAAGCCATGGCTGCCGAACGTCTATCACCCGTGGGCGTGGCTTTACTGGCAAAGCCTCAAACGCACGCCGTTCTTTGATGATGTTGCGGCACGTTATCAGGTCAATGCCCAGGAGCGTGCGCGCATGCTGATGCGCTTCCTGCGCCGCTGGCGCTGGCTGTCGCCGGCCTGAGCTAGGCGACGCCTTCGGCAAGCGGCGCTTCGCCGAGTTCTTTCGGGTCAGGATACCAACCGAGTTCGGAATTCGGCGCGAACCATTTGCGATCTTCGGCGCCAAGCGCGCGCTTGGCGTCATTCATTGCGCCGCGCATGCCTTTGGAGAGGGCGGGGCCGAGTAATTGCTTCACCTTGAAGCGCCAGGCGATTGGTTTGTTTCTGATGTTCGGATCGCACTTTTCGGCGAAGGCGAGGCAACGTCTCATTTCCTCGGTGTCGCCGCGCTCCATGGCGTCACTCGCGAACCAGTAGGCCTCGCGGGCGAAATATTGCTTCATGCCTTCGAACATTTCCATGAAGCGCGGATTCTTGTCGCCGCCAGCCTCATAGACGACATCGCAGGTTTTCAAGCGTTCTTCGCGATCGCGGATCAAGTCAAAGCCGAGGGTCATGTTCGCGCCGTGCCAGCGGTAGAGCGACTGCACTTCGCGGATCAGCCCGATGGGCCCATGCAGCGCAAAGCGCATCCACATTTCCATATCGCTCGTGTGACGCATCGCCGGGTGATAGCCGCCAAGGCGATGCTGCATCTCCGTGCGCAGCACGACAGACGGCGAGGGGGCGGGGTTTCCCGCTTCGAAGTTGCGCCGCAGGTACGCGTCGCCGGAAATGATCTGATAGGTGGCGGTTTGCGGATCGGGCAGCGCCTTTGGCGGCGTCGTGTCGTCGATGATCAGCGCCGGCGCCATCACCAGGCCGGCTTCGGGATGGGCATTCAGCACCTGTGTCGCGCGCGCCAGCGAGCCAGGCACTAACGCGTCGTCCGCCGAGATCAGTGTGTAATACTCAGCCGACGCCCAGCCCATGATGCCGACATTGGCCGTGCCGATCAGACCCAAATTGTTTTCGTTGCGTTTGAAAGTTACGCGCGGATCGCTAGCGGCGAGGCGTTCGCATGCCGCTGGCGTATCGTCCGTCGACTTGTCGTCAACGATGAGGATGCGGACACTTACGTCGCGCTGCGTCAGAATGCTCTGAACGCATTGGTCGAGATAGCGCGCGTAATTGTAGCACGGGATGACGACGTCAACGTTGCTCATCCGCGGTCTCTACCGTCTGTGACTGTTTGTCGGCGGTGACGCGCCACTGCGCCGCTTGATGGAAGACACCGTAAGCGTTTGACGCAAACACGGGATGGCGCACGTGGAAGCTGCCGCCAACTTGCGCAGTCAGGATGCGCACGCCCTTCTCGCGTACCAAAATGTTGGTGTTGTAAAGATCGGAAACCAAGCTGATCGGCGGGGTCTTCACCTCCACCATGCCTTCACCTTCGACAAACGGAATGTCGAAGCCGTCGGCGGCGGTGCTGAAGGTGCAGCAGTGCACTTCGTCGGCGCGGTTGATGCCGATGCGGAAATCCGGCTGTTCGACGCGCTTATAGGCCTTGTAACGAATCCGCACCGTCATCGGTTTGCCGTGATCCATCACACCCGAAGCGCGGCCCGCATCGTTCAGGAGTTCGACGTCAGTGATGACAATTGCCGGATTCTTGCTCGCATCGCTGAACCAAGCCGTGTTCTGCAGCTTGCTGTCGCCCTCGTAGAGCTTCAGCCCTTCGTCAGTCGGGCCGTCATAAACGACTTGGCCTTTCTTCAGATAGATCACGCGCTGACACATGCTCTTGATCGAGAACATGTTGTGCGAAACGAACAGAATGGTTGAACCCTTCTGCTCAAGCTGGCGGGCGAAGTTCATGCACTTGCGCTGAAACGCGAAGTCGCCGACCGCGAGCACTTCGTCGAGCAGCAGGATTTCCGGATCGAGGTGCGCCGCCACAGCAAAGGCGAGGCGCACATACATGCCGCTCGAATAGCGTTTCACCGGCGTGTCGATGAAATCGCCGATCTCGGAGAAATCGACGATGGCCTCGAACTTCTGGTTCACTTCGGCATGGGTCATGCCGAGGATCGAGCCATAGAGGTATGTATTCTCGCGGCCGGTTAGTTCCTGGTGGAAGCCGGTGCCGACCTCCAGAAGCGCGCCGAGGCGGCCACGGATTTTTACGTTGCCAGTGGTTGGCGTGGTGATGCGCGAGAGCACCTTCAGCAGCGTCGACTTGCCGGCGCCGTTGAGTCCGATAATGCCGACGTTTTCGCCGCGCTCGATGTCGAAATTGACGTCGCGCAGCGCCCAAAATTCCTCGCGCGCGGCCTTTTCGGCGCGCTGCGTCTTTGACGACAGCATGTCACGCACGCCCGCGACGACGAGATCGCGCACTGAATCGTGACGATCCACCCGCATGTTGCGCCGATAGCGCTTGCCGAGGCCGCGCGCGGAGATGGCGAAATCGGTCATATCAAATCCGCGAACGAACGTTCCATGCGTCGGAAGAACAGCAGCCCCCCGAACAGCAGGAGCGCGATCACGCCAAAGCTCATGCTGAGCGAAGCAACGTTCAACTCGCCCTTATTGAAAATAGCCCAGCGGAAGCCCTCGATGACGCCCACCATCGGGTTCAGCGAGTAAAGCGTGCGCCATTGCTCAGGCACGATGCTAAGCGGGTAAACGATCGGCGTCGCGTACATCCAGATTTGGATGAGGAACGGCAGCGTATGCTTGATGTCGCGGAAGCGCACATTGATGGGGCCGAGCCACAGGCCAACCGAGAGCGCTAGCAGCGCCGAGATAATCATCAGCGGCGGCACCACCAGAAACTTCCAGCTCGGCGCCATGTGATAATACGCCATCATCGCCAGCAGCACGCCGAACGCGATGCAGAAATCCAAAAGCGGCGAGATCACGTTGGCAAGCGGCATGATCAGGCGCGGGAAATACACTTTCCGCACCAATTCCGCGTCGTTGACGAGGCCCATGCCGCTCCGGCGCACCGCCTCAGCAAAATACGTCCACGGCAGCACGCCGGCGAACGCAAAGATCGGGTAGGGCACGCCATCGGACGGCATGTGCGCGGCGACGCCGAACACGAAGCTGAAGATCAGCACCGCAAACACAGGCTGCAGGATCGCCCACGCCGCGCCCAGCAGCGCTTGCTTATAGAGCACCTGCACGTCGCGCATCATCAGCACGAACAGCAGTTCGCGGTAACGCCACACGGCGCCCAGATCGAGATCGAACAAGCCGCGGTCCGGCCTGATCTCGACGACGCTGTTTGCCGGCGTTTCCGGTGTTGGCGCGATCGCCGTCATGCCGCGCAGGCTTTCTTGAGCGCTTCGGCGACGGTGATTTGTTCTTCGTCGGTCATCACATGATAGAGCGGCAGAATGATGCGGCGGTCCTGCGCGAATTCCGAGTTCGGCAAATCCCAGCCGTTCTTGTAAAGATCCTCGCGGTGCGAACACATGATGCCGCGGCGCGTGGCGATGCCAGCGTCGAGCATGGCTTGCATCACGGCGCGCTGATCGCAATGCGCGGGGAGCGTTACTGAATAGCTTTGCCAGTTGGAGCGGCGGTTCGCCGGCTCAACCGGTACTTCGATGCCAATATTGTTCTGAAGCAATTCGTT
>DASZWS010000356.1:0-4388 GCA_035546515.1 Vitreimonas sp.
CTGATGAAGATCGGCTTGGTGCTGGCGCTTGCGCGCTATTACCACCAGCTCGATCCGCGCAAAACCGGCACCGTATTATGGACGCTGCCGCCGTTTATGATGATCGGCGCGCCCGCTGCGCTCATCATGCACCAGCCTGACCTCGGCACGGCGATGCTGATCGTTTTTTCCGGCATCATGGTGATGTTCCTGGCTGGGTTGCTTTGGCGCATCATCATCGCCGGCGCGATCGTGGCTGTGGGCGGGGCGGTGTTCGCCTACAATTATTTGCTGCACGGGTATCAGCGTAACCGTATCGACGTGTTCATCGGCGCCACCGACGATCCGCTGGGCGCTGGCTATCACGTGCTGCAATCGAAGATCGCCATTGGCTCGGCCGGCTTGCTGGGGCGCGGCTATCTGCAAGGCACCCAGTCGCAGCTCGACTTCTTGCCGGAGAAGCACACCGATTTCATTTTCACGATGATCGTCGAGGAGTTCGGCCTTGTCGGCGGCGCGTTCGTGTTGGCGCTGTTCGGGTGCTTGATGTGGTTTTCGCTGCAAGTGGCGATGCGCGCGCGCTCCCAGTTTGGCCGCCTGGTCGCCGCCGGCGTCGCCGCGACGCTTGCGTCTTATGTATTCATCAACACCGCCATGGTGATCGGCCTTGTGCCGGTGGTCGGCGTACCGCTGCCGATGATCTCCTTCGGCGGCACGGCGATGACGACGCTGATGGCCGGCTTCGCCATCGTGCTGTCGATCGACCTGCACCGCGAACAACACGGCACGCGCGGGCTGCTTTGGTAATCTCCCTCCCCCGCTGCGCGGGAGAGGGGACTACCAGGCGCCGCCGTCGATCATCGCATCCGTCGCGCGCACCAACGCATCCACAATTCCCGGCTCCAAACTTGAGTGCCCGGCGTCAGGAATGATTTCCAAATTCGCCTCCGGCCAACGCTGTTTCAGCGCCCAGGCTGACGCGAGCGGTGTGCACATATCGTAGCGGCCATGGACGATGCGGCAGGGGATGTGGCGCATCTTTTCGGCGGCATCCAGCAGCCAGCCGTCGTGATCGAAGAAGCCGTTATTGACGAAATAGTGGTTCTCGATGCGCGCGAAGGCCTCGACGAAGCGGTCTTCGTTGAAGCGCGATGGCAACGCGCTTGGCCCGGCGATGGAAATGGTCTCGCCCTCCCAGCGCGCCCACGCGCGCGCCGCAGCGATGCGCGTCTCGCGGTCGGTCGACGTCAGCCGTTTGTAGTACGCCTGCACGAAATCGCCGCGCTCCGCTTCCGGGATCGCCGCGGCGTAGCGGGCGAACGCATCCGGAAATACGTTGCTCGCGCCGTTCTGATAGAACCAGGTGATCTCTGATTTGGTCAGCAGAAAAATGCCGCGCAGGACAATGCCGGCGACACGTTCGGGATGTTTGGCCGCATACGCCAGCGCCAGCGTCGAGCCCCACGAGCCGCCGAATACGACCCATTTGTCGATGTCCAGCCGCTCGCGCACGCGCTCGATATCCGCGACCAGATCCCAGGTGGTGTTCTCACGCAGCTCCGCGTGCGGCGTCGAACGGCCGCAGCCGCGCTGATCCATCAAGACTGTGCGGTAGCGTTGCGGATCGAAGAAGCGCCGCATCTCTGGCGAGAGACCGCCGCCCGGTCCGCCGTGCAGCGCAATCGCGGGGCGTCCGCGCGCATTGCCGCACTGCTCCACATAGATCGTATGCAGCGGCGACACCTTGAGCATCTCGCTCTGGCTGGGCTCAATCGGCGCGTAAAGATCGCGCCGGGACGGGAGAGGGGCGTGCGGCATATGTCATGGGTTAAGCGGCTCGCGGCGGCGGAGCAAGGCCGTCCGTCGTGAGAGCGCCCCTCCCGCGTCGCCTTTGTCGGTGCTAGGTGCGGGGCCGCCACCCGGAATCACTGCGAAACATGCGCGCGTCAGCATCGTCGGTATTGCCATCCGCTCTGACCTCGCGCGCCGCCCGGGTGACGCTGGTCATGTCGTGCCTGTACGGGACGACCGGCGTCATTCTCACGTTTTTGCCGCGCTGGCTTTCTGTTGAGCGTGACCTCAACGGCGCCGAGATCGGCGCCGTCCTCGCGCTCGCGCAATGCTCACGCATCGTCATCGGTCCCGCCATCGCCTTCTGGGCTGACGGCGCCGCTGATCGCCGGACGCCGATGCGCATTCTAGCGTTTGCCGCAGTGGCGTCCTACGCGGCGTTCTTCTTTCTCGCGCACAATTTCATCTCGTTGTTGCTGCTGGGCTTCCTGGCGCTGTCGATGTCGCAGGCGGTGACGCCGCTGGTAGAAGGCGCGCTGTTGCGCGCCACGGCGCTCGGAAAATTCAGTTACGGCTTTGGCCGCGGCATCGGCTCGGTGAGCTTCATCATCGCCAACGTGGCCGGCGGCATTCTGGTGTCGCGCTTTGGCGTCGGCGCGGTTGTGGTGTGGGTGTTGAGCGGTTTGGCGGCCACGGCGCTGACATCGCTGCTGGCGCTCGATCGCGATCCTCCGCAAGTGCACGCCCAAGCGATGACGCGCGCCGCGCGCGCGGCAGCGACCCACACGCTCATCCGCAATCGCCGCTTCATCACCCTCATCGTCGCGTGCGGCCTCATTCAAGGGTCGCATGCGTTCTATTACGGTTTCTCGACGCTGGTTTGGCGCGCGCAGGGCGTTCCCGCCGATATGGTGGGCTTCCTGTGGGGCTTCGGCGTCAGCGTCGAAGTGGCGTTCCTATGGTCGTTGCCGTTTTTCGAGCGGCGCATCGCGCCGGAGATGCTGATCATGCTCGGCGCGGCCGGCGGCGTCGTGCGCTGGGCGCTGCTCGGGGTCGTTTCCGCTGGCCCGTGGCTCTGGCCGCTGCAAGGCATGCACGCGCTTTCGTTCGCCGCCGCGCATATCGGCGCCATGCGGCTGCTCTATCGCGAAGCGCCTGAAAATGCCGCCGCCATGGCGCAGACGCTCTATTCGACGCTGTCGAGCGGCATATTGCTTGGGATTTCGACGCTACTCTCAGGTTTCCTTTTCGATCGTGTTGGCGCCTTGGGCTATTGGGCGATGGCACTGCAGGCAGGGCTGGGCGGGTTGGTCGCACTTGGCCTCTTCTCAGCGCGCGGCGACAGCGGCGTATCCGCAACCTCCCGTTAACATTTCGCTTTTTCCGGGAACCTCTCCCAGCGCGCGCGATTTGGTTCTTTGCCCAATCTTTTCTGTTAGCCGTTATCGATTGGGCAGAACGCCCGAGGGGATCGCCATACATGGCCGCTGAGGCCGCTTTTGACCTCAACGAGGAGGGTTCCGCGCCGGTGCTTGCACTGCGCGGGGACTGGACGGTGGACACCATCGCCGGCCTCGAAAGCCATTTGCAGGATGTATCCGCGCGCTTGAAGCCAGGCGCCGTCGTCGATGTTGCCGCGCTCGGACGCATGGATGTCGCCGGCGCGTATCTCGTCGATCGCACATTCCGCGATGGGCCGGCCGGTGACGCGCGCATCGCCATCCGCGGCCAGCACGTCAACGCATTGCGGCTGCTCGAGACCGCGCGCAAGGCCGCGACCGCGCCGGCGCCGGCGCCGGATCACATGCACGGTTGGCGCGGCTTGCTCGATCGCATCGGTCATGTCGTCGCCAGCATCGGCGAAGAGATCATCGAGAGCGTCAGCTTCTTCGGCGAGACGCTCGTCGTCATGGGTCGGCTCATTCTCAATCCCCGTAAGATCCGCTGGGTCTCGGTGGTGCACACCATGGAGAGCGCTGGATTGGCGGCGCTGCCCATTGTCCTCTTGCTCGCCTTCTTTATCGGCTTGGTGATCGCCTATCTCGGCGCACGCATTCTGGGCGACTTTGGCGCTTCGGTGTTCACCGTCGAATTGGTGACGTTTTCGATGATGCGCGAATTTGGCGTGGTCATCACTGCGGTGCTGCTTGCAGGGCGCACCAACAGCGCCTTCACCGCCGAAATCGGCGCCATGAAGATGCGTCAGGAAATCGACGCCATGCGCGTCATGGGCTTGGAGCCGATGGAAGCACTGGTCGCCCCGCGCGTCGCCGCCATGCTGGTGATGACGCCATTGTTGACCTTTGGCGCGGTGATGGCAGGCCTGCTCGGCGGCCTCTTGGTGTGTTGGGCCGATTTAGGCGTGAGCCCGGTTATGTTCGTCTCGCGCGTGGCGGAGGACGTGCCCGCGCAGCACTTCTGGGTCGGGCTCGTCAAAGCGCCGGTGTTTGCACTGGTGCTGACGGTGATCGCCTGCAAGCAGGGGCTTTCGGTTGGCGGCGATGTCGGCTCGCTCGGACGTCGCGTCACCAGTTCGGTGGTGCAAGCCATCTTCATGGTGATCCTGCTCGACGCGCTGTTTGCGCTCTGGTTCCTGGAGATGAACCTGTGAGCGACGA
>DASZWS010000357.1:0-2113 GCA_035546515.1 Vitreimonas sp.
AAGCCGCCGCGGCGTTACAGCTTTCGGAGGCGCAAGACGGGGACGGCGGTCACACCGCGGTGTTGGCGCTCAATCTGGCGACGACGCGGCTCAGCGCTGGACATGGCGCGGACGCGCTTGCGCCAGCGCAGCAGGCGCTGACGATCGCGCAAGCAAATCCGGACGCAGGCGTCGATCCCCTAATGGTGCAGTTGGCTGTGGGGCGGGCGGAACTTGCATCGGGGCGCGCCAGTGGGGCTGCGCATCTAGAGGCGTTCCTCAACGAGGCGAAAACACACGGCGACTTATCGCCTGCAGTATTCCAGGCGAGCGCCGATCTCGGTGCGTGGGATTTCTCCCACTATGCTTATCCGCAAGCCAAGGCCGCCTGGCAGATCGCCGTGGATAGCGCAGGCAACGCTGACGAAGCGGCAAACCTAGCGCGCGCCGCCGCGGAAACGGGCCTCGCAGCTGCCATCGTGATGACCAACAAAAGCGGAGGCGTCGACATGCGTGAAGTCGCGTCAGCGCAGATTGCGCTTACTGACGCATTTGCCGTGTATGCCCCGTATGTGCGCTCGCCAATTCCGCCAGCGGGTCTGACTGTCGTTCAGCGCAGCTATTCGCAGGCCTACGCGTGGAGTTTGGTGCTGGTCAGCCAAGTCGTTTCCGCAGGTCGACGGATGCCTGCGTGGCCAAGCGCGCGAGCTGGATTGACCGCGAGCGGAGATACGGCGTCCGCATCCAACGGTCAGCTAGGCTGCGCCATGCGTTTTATCGCTGAGCCGCGTCCGACCTATCCGAACCATCAAAACAATGCGGTGAGGCTCGGTGGCGTCGTGGTTTACTTGGAGACCGATGAGAGCGGTCGGATTGTGCGGCGCGAGGTTGCGGCAGCTATCGGTGCGGACTTTGCAGACGCGGTTAGAGCAGTTTTGCCTCAATGGCGTATGGAAAAAGATCCCTCGTCACCTGCGAATTGCTCAATGGCAGGGCCGCACTATCGCGGCGTAATTTTCCAGTTTGGCTAGACACTACTGCTCGTCCACCACGGTGCCGGTGCGGCGGCTTTCGATGATGTCGCCGCGGGTCTTGTAGAACTCGACATTGCGCGGATCGAGTGCGATGGCGGCGTTGATGTCGGACTCAGCCAAATCGAACGAGCTCTGACGTAGCCGCGTTTCCGCGCGCAGCTGCAGCGCCAGTGCATCGTTCGGGCGGATGTCGAGCGAGTGGGAGAGATCCTCCTCGGCGTGGCGATAGTCGTGCTCCATCGCGTAGGCGCGGGCGCGGTCGATCAACAGGTCGGGTTGTTGCGAGGGATCCGCTTGCAGCGTGGTGATCGCCATGGTGAAGGCGCTGCGCGCTTGGCTCGGATTGTGCGCCAACAACCAGGCGTTGCCGGCTTGGGAAAGCAGTGCGGCGCGCAAGGCGGTGAGGTCGGGGCTGGTGGCGGTCGCCAGCGATTGCAGGCGCCGGGCGCCCTCGTCGTAGCGATGCTCGCCAATCAGCGCCATCGCGGCGCAACGATAGGCTTGGAGCGAATGGCCTTCCGAGGCCCAGGCCATGCCTTCTTCGTAGGCCCGCTCAGGCGTGCGCTCGATCTGGGCGACGCAATGCTCGAAGCGGGCTTCGGCCTCCTGGTCCGCCGCTGACGGCGCGGGAGCTTCGGCCTGCAGCAAGGCCAGGGGCAAAATCAGTGCGGCTATAGTCATCTGAACAGCGCGTCTCCACCCGGACCTACAGAGGCCTGACGCTCATGCCGAAAGCAAGCGGCGAATCCAGGGCGGTGCGTCCTGCGAAGGCCGCAGCCGGCGCCTCGATTTGGGCCAATCGGGCTGGCTCTACTGGCAGGGGAAAAAGCGCCGTCCGCTGGCGTCTCGGCCCCGATTTAACGAAATCGAGCGCGTTGGCGGCTAAAGCCGTTATCAAACATTGCTTTGGCCAGAGGGGGCGCGCCGGGGGGCGTAGGAAGAGCATTGCAGAAAGGTCACATGCTTTCGGTTCTGCAAGTCACGCCTGAGCTAAATGCTGGCGGCGTCGAGCGGACCACGATTGAAATGGCGGAAGCGATCAGCCGCGCCGGGGGGCTCGCGCTGGTCGCCAGCGCCGGCGGTCGCCTTGAGCCGGACCT
>DASZWS010000358.1:0-5216 GCA_035546515.1 Vitreimonas sp.
GATACCGCCGGCTAGCCCCCTCGACAGGGCGGCCGCCTTCGCTTATACGCCCCGCTTTCCTGTGTTTCCTTGTGGAAGCGCCGGGCTCGGCCCCGTGCGCTCCGGTGCGTTTATGAACCTTCTCGACACGCTCGAAAAAGAAGAATTGGCCCGCGTCACCGCCGGCAAGACCATCCCGTCTTTCGATCCTGGCGATACGCTGCGCGTCAACGTCAAGATCAAGGAAGGCGACCGTGAACGCGTGCAGGCCTACGAGGGCATCTGCATTGCCCGCTCAGGCGCTGGGCTTTCGGCCAATTTCACCGTGCGCAAGATCAGCTTTGGCGAAGGCGTTGAGCGCGTCTTCCCGCTCTATTCGCCGACCGTGGACAGCATCGATGTCGTGCGCCGCGGCAAGGTCCGCCGTGCGAAACTCTACTATTTGCGTGATCGCCGTGGGAAGTCCGCCCGTATCGCGGAACGTTCTGGCGGCGCGCGCGAGGAAGATTTCGTGGGTGAGGAAGCAGTCAGCAACGAAGGCGCGAAATAAGCCTCACAGCATCACGACACGTTCGGAAGGCGCGCCCTCACCGGCGCGCTTTTCTATTTTGCGCATGCGCGATGGCGGCACGTCGTCTGCGAAGCCGGTTTTCTGCTGTTTGCGGGCCGGAGCGAAGAGCGGCAGTTGACGCGACCGCGTGCGCCTTCCAGATGCTGACGTAGTTCATGAACGCGCCACACCGGAAACCGCGCGCGGATGTCGAGATTTTGACGCTCGGCTGCCGCCTCAACGCTTACGAGAGCGAAGCCATGCGCGCGCTCACGGCCGAGGCCGCGCTTTCCAACGCGGTCATCGTCAACACCTGCGCGGTTACCAATGAGGCGGTGCGCCAAGCACGTCAAACCATCCGCCGCGCGCGCCGAGAACGGCCTGATGCGGAGATCATTGTGACCGGCTGCGCGGCGCAGATCGACCCGGCGAGCTTTGCTGCAATGCCGGAAGTCAGCCGCGTCATCGGCAACACCGAGAAGATGCGCGCAGCGAGCTTCGCGCCTCAGAGTGAGCGTGTTGCCGTCGCCGATATCATGGCGGTGCGCGAAACCGCCTCGCATCTCATCGACGGCTTCAGCGAGCGCACGCGCGCTTACGTGCAGGTGCAGAACGGCTGCGATCACCGCTGTACGTTCTGCATCATCCCCTATGGGCGGGGAAATTCCCGCTCGTCGCCGGCGGGCGATGTGGTCGCGCAAATCGAGCGGCTCGTCGCCAACGGCGTGCCGGAAGTGGTGCTCACGGGCGTAGATCTCACCTCATGGGGCGGCGATCTGCCGGGCCAGCCGTCGCTGGGCAATTTGGTTGCGCGCATCCTGAAGCATGTGCCGGCGCTGAAGATGCTGCGCCTTTCCTCCATCGATGCGATCGAGCTTGACCCGCTGCTGTTTGAGCTGGTGACACAAGAGCCGCGCATTGCGCCGTATCTGCACCTCTCGCTTCAGCATGGCGACGATCTGATCTTGAAGCGGATGAAGCGCCGTCACTCACGGGCGCAAGCGATCGACCTGTGTGCGCGGCTTAAGACTGCCCGCTCGGACATCGCCTTTGGCGCCGATCTCATTGCCGGTTTTCCGACAGAGAACGAGGCGGCGTTTGAAAATTTGCTCTCACTCGTCGACGCATGCGGCCTCGCCTTCGTGCACGCGTTTCCGTTCAGCCCCCGCGCCGGAACGCCGGCTGCGCGTATGCCGCAGGTGGATCGCCGTGTAGTCAAAGAGCGCGCCGCACGGCTGCGTGACGCCGGAGCGGCCGCATTGAACCGGCATCTTGAGGCTTGGGTCGGACGTGAGGGCGATGTGCTCATGGAACGCGACGGCGTTGGTCGCCTACCTGATTTCACGAGCGTGCACGCTACCGGCCGAACCGGACTGACCGAAAGGCTTCGTTTCACCTCCCATGACGGCGCACATTTGCTGGGCGTGCCGGCATGATCTGGGGTTTGTTCGACAAGAAAAAGAAGGCCGAGGAACAAGCCGCAGAACGCAAGGGCTTGTTTGATGGCTTGCGGAAATCGTCATCGAAGCTCGCCGAAGGCTTCTCCTCGATTTTCACCAAGGACAAGCTCGACGCCGCAGGCTTGCAGGAATTGGAAGACGCACTGATTGCTTCCGACATGGGCGCCCCGGCTGCGCATCGCATTGCACAAGCCCTCGCGGATCAGCGTTTCAGCAAAGACAACGGCGCCATTGAAGCACGCGAGGCGTTGGCTGCGGAAGTCGCCAAGGTATTGAAGCCGCGCGAAGCACATCTCGACCTGCACAATGGGCCGAAGCCGCGCATCGTTTTGGTGATCGGCGTCAACGGCTCGGGCAAGACCACGACCATCGGCAAGCTCGCGCACAATCTGCAGCATGCGGGGGCAAAGACAGTGATTGGCGCTGCAGACACCTTCCGCGCTGCGGCGATCGAACAACTGCACGTATGGGCGGAACGCTCCGGTGCAGCGTTCGTGGCTTCAACGCAAGGAGCGGACGCTTCCGGCGTGGCGTTTGAAACGGTCAAACGCGCGCAGGAAACGGGCGCCGACGTCGCGTTGATCGACACTGCTGGCCGGCTTCAGAACAAATCGGAGCTAATGGCTGAACTCGCCAAGATCGTCCGCGTCATGCGTAAACTCGACGAAGACGCGCCGCACGAGACGCTGCTCGTGCTGGACGCCACGGTGGGCCAAAACGCGCTGTCACAGGTCGAAAGCTTCCGCGCCGTCACCGACATCACTGGCCTGGTGATGACCAAGCTCGACGGCACCGCCAAAGGCGGCGTGCTGGTGGCGCTGGCGCAGCGCCACGCCATTCCCATTCATTTCGTCGGGGTTGGTGAGAAGGCTGAGGATCTTCAGCCGTTCGATGCGGAGGATTTCGCTCGCGCACTCGTCGGCCTTAGTTGATCACGGCGCATACGCGCTTAGCAGCCCGCCAAACGTCGTAAAGATGAAGGCCGCCGCTGCAAATGTCAGCGCGATATCGAAGGCCACGTGTGGCTGCTTTTTCGGTTGTTCGGACATGCAAAAGCTCCCAATAGGCAGATGGGGAGCGCGGCACATGGGAACGAACGACATCCCCTCACATCCGATGTGAACGAATTTCACTAGTCGCCAGCGGATAGCTGACCTGCAATCAGAGCGAAAAGCCAGCAGCCTCCAAGACGGGAAGCGCTCGTTTAACAAAGCCAGCGGAAAGACGCGCGGCTGGCGTGATATCGGCCAGCAACGCCTCAGCTGAGAGCGCCGACAAACTATCGGCGGCGTCGTTGAGCAGGCGAGCTTGGTCCTCAGCGAGATCGTGCAGCCGCGGCAAGCTCTGTCGCATACTCTCGCGCGGACCCGGCAAAAGTCCTACGAGCGCTTGCTCAGTGAAGCCGTCTGCGAGTTCGTGCATCTCCGTCGACAATGCACGCAAACCCGTTTGCGCCTCGGTCACTTTCTCAGGTGAATGCCCGCGCACGATGGCCAAGAACCCGTTGTAAAGGAGCGACTGGGTCAAGAAGTCTATGACCTGTGCCTGCGCGAATATATCTTGCAAACCGCCTGGGGTCTGACCCAGTCGAGCCAGCTTGGCGCCCCGAGCGCTCATATGGTTCATCTCGCCGAACGTCGCGAAGATCGCCATTCGGAATTCTGCTTCCTGGGAAATGGCGCCCGACGCGAAATCGTCGACGAGGCCCTCTAACGAAAGACCGAGTGCAGTAACACGATCCAGTTCCTGACGTTGATCCGCAACGAATTCATCAAGAATGGCTTGACTGCGTGCGTCGTCGATGCTCGGCGGCGGATTGAGTTGCGCAATCGCTTCCCTGCTCTGGGCGACACCGGCATCTATGTCAGCACGCATGCTCTCGGCTTTTGATCTCAGGTCTGCGACCTGACCGGCGTTTCGAGAGACCTCCACAATCGAGAACACAGGGTTGATGCTTGCATGCACCACCACGCCAAGTAGATCGGACCATATACGCGTGGCTTGTCCGATCCACGCTAGCGCAGCAGCGTCAGCTCCGCTTTGCGCACGCGCAATCGGCGTCGCGGCTAACGCCGCCGCCGCGAGCATCAAGGTCCGGCGAGTAAGCATCTTATTACCCCTAGTGCGCCGCGATCGGACGCACCGGCAGCTGCACGTTGCACACGTTCACATGTCCCACCGGATCGACGAAGAAGCTCTCACGCCGGAAGCGGCGGGATTCGATCACGGTGCGGAAGGTGGCGCTGTCGGTCCGCAGGGCTTCGAGATTGGTGCGCTCAGCGGCAGGCACGTCCGCGGCGAGGCGTATGGAACGGATCGGCGTGCGCTGATCTGCCTGCTCGTAAAAACCAAGCGGACCTGTGCCGCGCGGCAACGCTGACAACAGTTCCATGCCCTGCACCACGCGCCCGACCATGGCTAGATTTTTGTCCAAATGCCGGGGCGCCTGGCCGATGACGACGTAGAGTTCGGCGCCGTTGCCGGTGTTCGGTGGGTTGTCGCGGCCGACGCCGATCGCACCGTAGCAATGCAGCATCCACGTGTTGCCCCGTCCGTCGCGGCCGGCCCAGAAACCATTGGTGAAGCCGGTCTGCGCCGCATAGCTGTCGGGATCAGGCAATCGGGTGAACGGCAGATCGCCGACGGGCCGGAAATATTCCGGGGCGGCGATGTCGGCGACCGCATCGCCCATCGCATGCGGCGGCGCTTCTTCGGGCCGCCCCCATTGCGTCACGTAATTGTCCTGCACGCGGGTGATCGCGGCGCCTTCCCAGTAATTGGCGTGCGCCAGCGCACGCACGTTTGCGGCGTGCTGTGGCGAGAAATCCGGCGACAGCGCGATCACCACGCGGCCAGCAGGAAGGTCCATGTAGAGCGTGTTGTTGGGGTCGAGCGGGCCCCAATCGGACGCAGGTGATTGCGCCAGAATGTCCGAGAGCGAAGGCGGCTCGGTTGCGGTCTGGGTCGTGGTTTGACCGGCCGGCGTGGTCGCCGCGCTTGCGCACGCCGTCAAAAGCAGTCCCAACGCCAAAAACGCTGCGCGCATTGTCCCCTCCCCGAAACCTAGCGTTGATTTGGACCGTCTTTCTGACGCAGCGCAAGCGCTGGTCGGCCAGCGGCGGTTCACGTAAAGCCAAGGCCGATGACCGAACCCGCCAATCCGTCGAAGCCTGCAGCGCCATCCGCAGGCGGCATGCAATTGCTGATCGATCTCGGCCCGATCGCCG
>DASZWS010000359.1:0-6322 GCA_035546515.1 Vitreimonas sp.
CGCGAGGGCGAAAACGCCTTCAAACTTTGGACAGCGCGCGCCTTCTACCGGATTATCAATAAGCTCTCCGAAGTGCCGCTGCCGTTGGACACGGGAGACTTTCGCCTGATCGACCGCAAGGTTGTGCTGGCGTTGCGGCGCATGCATGAGCGCTATCGCCTGCTGCGCGCCATGACCAGTTGGGTCGGCTTCCGGCAAGTTGCGCTGCCGTATGAGCGGCACAAGCGGTTCGCGGGCGAGTCCAAATATCCGCTGCGAAAAATGCTGGCGCTCGCACTCGACGGCATTCTCTCCTTCTCAGTTGTGCCGCTGCGCATTGTCACCGCAGTTGGACTCTGCATGGCCTTCTTTGCAGCCCTTGGCATCACCTACGCCTTGATCGGACGCATATTCGGCGACGACTGGGTGCGCGGCTGGACGCTCATGTTCATCACCGTACTGTTCTTCGGCGGCATCCAGTTCATTTTCCTCGGCATCATCGGCGAATACGTCGGACGCATCTATGGCGAAGCCAAGCAACGCCCGCTCTATTTGGTCTCCGAAGTGATGGGACCGCCCAGTTTCGGCGCCATCGAAACGCTCGCGCACGAGCGCGCAGACCCATGATCACTGGTCTGCTTGACCGCGCGCCGCCAGGATTGCGCCAGTTTCTGACGTATGCCGTTTGCGGCGGCATGGGCGTTGCGCTGGATTTCGGCGTTTACACGCTTCTGGTGCACGCCGGGCTATTCTACCAGATCGCCAACATCATCAGTTATGCATGCGGCACACTGCTCAGCTTTGCGCTGAACCGCGCCATCACCTTCCGCGTCATGGACGCCCCGCTGCGGCGTCTGGCGACATTCATCGCCGTAGCCGGCGCAGGGTACCTGCTCTCGTCGCTCAGCCTGCTCGCAATGGTCGAATGGCTTCACATTGACAAGCTCATCGCCAAAGCCGCTTCGATCGTCGTTGTGGTGCTGACACAATACACGCTGAACGCACGCGTCACCTTCAAGAGGGCCGTGCAACCTTGAACGATGCAGCCGCGCCGGAATACGATTGCGCCATCATCGGCGGTGGCTTCACAGGGCTCGCCGCCGCGGTACGGCTGCTGAAGCTCGGGCGATCCGTGATCGTCATCGAGAAAGAGAACCAGCTCGGCGGGCTCGCGTCAGGTTTTGATGTCGGCGGCTACGAGATTGAGCGCTTCTATCATCACTGGTTCACCAACGACACGCACGTGCCGGCGCTCGCCGCAGAGATCGGCGCGGGTGATAAAATCGTCACGCGTAAGACCGCGACCGGCATGTACTACGCTGGCAGTTTCTTTCGGCTTTCAACGCCAATGGACTTGCTGAAATTCAGCGCCATCCCCTTCTTCGACCGCGTGCGCACAGGTATCGCAACCTTATGGGTGCGCACGATCAAGGATTGGCTGCCGCTGGAGGGCAAGACTGGCAAAGAGTGGCTGATCCAGCTGTTCGGCAAGAATTCGTATCGCGTAATCTGGGAGCCGCTGTTGATCGGCAAGTTCGGCGCGCATGCCGACACCATCTCCGCGGTGTGGTTCTGGAACAAGCTGACGCTGCGCGGCGGCAGCCGCAGCAAAGATGGCGGTGAAGCGCTCGCCTATTATCGCGGCGGCTTCGGAGAATTTGCCCGCAATGTGGGCGACTTTATTCGCGCCCAAGGCGGCGCGATCCGCGTGGGCGTTGCGGCCACGAATGTACGTCGGAGCGACGATGGCCGCATCCACATTGAGACAAGCAAAGGCGAAGTGATCGCGCGCAGCGCGCTTGTGACCACGCCGATGCCGCTCGCTGCGGAAATCCTAGATACGCCGGCCGAGTACAAGGATCGGCTCCGCGCCATCAAATATATCGGCAACGTTTGCCTGGTGCTCGAACTCGACCGCAGCTTGTCGGATCAATACTGGACCAACGTCAACGACCCTTCGTTTCCGTTCGTCGGCGTCATCGAGCATACCAATTTCGAACCAGCCGGTTCGTACGGTGGACGCCACATTGTCTATCTCTCGAAGTATCTGCCGACCGAAGAACCGCTCTACAACATGAACGCCGGCGAGGCGCTCGCCTTCGCGACGCCGCACATCCAGCGCATGTTTCCCAGCTTCGACACGACGTGGGTGAAGCACGCTTATGTGTGGCGCGAGCCGTATGCGCAGCCGCTGGTGGTGAAGCACTATTCCAAGCTCATCCCGCCGTTCGAGACGCCGATCGCCAACGTGTTTATCGCCACTATGGCCCAGGTTTATCCGGAGGACCGCGGCACCAATTACGCCATACGCGAGGGCCACAAGGCCGCCGAGGCCATACATGCGAGGCTGGGCGAAGCCGTAACCGCCGGGTGACGGCGGCGCGCGCGCGTTCTACAACGGCTTCATAAAGGGAGCCGCCAATGAGTGATTGGACCTACGCCAGCGCCGCCGAAACCGCGAAAGCCCTCGCCAGCAAAAAGGTGTCGTCGGTCGAGCTGACACAACAGGTCATTGGCCGCATCGAGCGCTTCGACAAAACCTTGAACGCCGTATGTGTTCGCGATTTCGATCGCGCGCTGGAGGCGGCGCGCGCCGCCGACGCCGCCATCGCAAAGGGCGACAAGCGGCCGCTGTTGGGCCTGCCCATGACGATCAAGGAATCCTTCAATCTCGCTGGCACGCCGACAACCTGGGGATTTCCCCATGGCAAGGACTACATCCCACCGGAGGACGCACTCGCGGTCACACGTGTAAAAAGCGCCGGCGCTGTAATTGTCGGCAAAACCAACGTGCCGCAAGCGCTTGCCGATTGGCAGAGCTACAACGCCGTGTACGGCGCCAGCAACAATCCCTACGATGTCTCGCGTACGCCGGGCGGTTCGTCAGGTGGTTCGGCCGCTGCGCTTGCGGCGGGCTATGGCTCGCTTTCACTCGGCTCCGATATCGGCGGTTCGCTGCGCGTGCCGGCGCACTTCTGCGGAGTCACCGCGCACAAGCCGACATGGAATCTCGCGCCCTCTCGCGGGCAAACGCCGCCGTTCCTGCCGGCGCTGCCCGGCGACATCGATCTTGCCGTGATCGGCCCGATGGCGCGCAATGTCGGCGATCTGGTTACGGTGCTGGACATCATCGCGGGGCCCGATCCGCTGGACAATGGCGCTTTCACGCTGGCCCTGCCGCCTGCGCGTCACGAGTCGCTGAAAGACTTTCGCGTTCTGGTGCTGGACAGCCACCCGCTCTCGCCGATCAGCAATGCTGTCGCAGAGGGCGTAGCTCGTGTCGAAGAGGTCCTGCGCAAGGGCGGCGCGAAGGTGGAGCGCTCAAGCAGCGCCCTTCCCGACCTTGTTGAGAACGGCAAGCTTTACATGCGGCTTTTGCTCGGCACGCTCGGGGCGACGTTTCCGCCGGATGTGTACGCCAACGTCGCGGAGATGGTGAAAACCCTCGATCCGAATATGCCGACGCTCGCCGCGGAGCGATTCCGCGGCATGGTGATGAGCCATCGTGATTGGTTCTTTGACGACGCCAAGCGCCGCGGCCTGCGCATGCAATGGCGCGCATTCTTCCAGCAATTCGACGCGGTGGTGTGCCCTGTCCTGCCGACACCGGCGTTTCCACACGATCATTCCGAAAACGCCGCCGAACGCACGCTCAAGGTCGACGACAAGACCATGCTGTATCAAGACATGTTGCTTTGGCCGGGCGTCGCCACGCTCCCCGGTTTGCCGGCGACGGCGATCCCCGCGGGCTTCTCCAACGACGGCCTGCCAGTGGGCGTGCAAATTATCGGGCCGTGGTTCGAGGACCGCACGCCGCTTATGCTTGCGGCCTTGGTGGAACGAGAGCTTGGCGGGTTCGTCGCTCCGAAGGGTTATGCCGACTGATCGGTGAGCCTAAACGATGCGGCGAACTCTTGGCGCATCAGATCGCTTATGGCGTGCGCGCGAGAAAATCCAGGATCGCGTCCCACGCGGCAGGCTCGTCGAGCCACGGGGCGTGGCCGATATTTTCGATCTCCACGGTCTCGAGATCAGGCTTGAGCGCCTTCATCTGCGCGACAGTGTCGGCTGAAAGGATGTTCGAGATCGCGCCGCGGATCGACAGCATTGGCTTACCGGCGAGGCTTTGAAACAGCGGCGTCAGATCAGCCGCGGGCTGATGCTCAAGGTCGGCAAAAGCCAGCGCGATATGCGGATCATAATCTGCTTCGACTTGACCAGTGTCGAGTTGATGGTAGGTGCGGTGCGCAATGGTCAGCCAGAAATCATGATCGTCGGCGCGTTCGGGAAAAGCGGCGACGGCGACAGTTTTCGCCGCTTCGGCCGCCTCGTCCCATGATGCGAGCGGGCGCACACGGCCGACATAGGACGCTATGAACGCCACGCCTTGCGGATCGACGTGCGGGCCGATGTCGTTGAGAATCGAAGCGGCGACGCGATCCTGCGCACTGGCGCCGATCAGCATGGTGATGATGCCGCCCATGGAGGTGCCGAGGAACACCGCCTGCGCAATCTCCAGTTTGTCCAATACCGCGATCACGTCTTGCGCATAAACGGTCGGCACGTAATGGGCTGGATCGGGATCGTTGGCGGAGCGGCCACGTCCACGCATGTCCGGAACGATGACGCGGCGTCCAAGCGCGGCAATGCGCGGTGCGATCACCTCGAAGTCACGTGAGTTGCGCGTCAGCCCATGCAGACAGATAACGGGCAAACCGGTCGCTGGCGCCAACGGCGCATAGTCGCGCACGTAAAGGGCCAGTCCATCGACGGTGGCGACAACCCGTTCCTCGAAACCACCGATGAAGCTGTGGGCGCCAGAATCCATACTCAGTCTCCTCGCTCGACACTGGCGACCGCGCGCATCGCGCGCAAGCGCGGCATCCATTCCATCAGCACTCCATTGTCGCACGCGCGCAGCGCGACGCCCTCTGGCGCGAAGTGCGCAAAGCAGAGTCCCCGGAAAGCGCGCTGGCGCGAAAGTTCCAGACTTACGCGCCGCCGCGAGCGGGCTCGTTCGGCGCGCGCCAACGGGCCGCGTCCGCGAAAGTGAACGACAAGGGTTCGGGGTGCGGAGGGCTCATCGGCACGCGACGTTGCGCTTGAACTGGCGGGGCGGTCTTCGCCTTGCGGCGAGACGGGCCGCCGCGGCGCAGTAAACGCCACCGCCAGCGCGATGACGATCATCGCGCCGCTTACAGCAATGCCCCAGCCGCGCGTGGCCATCACGTCCATGGGCCGACCTTGGCGAGGGGCTTTCCGCTCGTAAAGCGCGCGCGCCTGCAATTTCTGAGCTTTTGCGCTACAAGCTGGAGAGCAATGGCGTCGAGATGAGCATTTTCCCCCTGGCGGCGAACCTCGCAGCCGCGCGCAGCGCCGATGCGCCCCGCGCGCGCACGGAGGACGAAGCCACGTCGCTTGCCGGTGGGCCGGTGTTCCTCGCGGTGGAGGAATTGCCGGAGCAATTCGAGACGCCGGAGGCAGCCGAGACAGCGGTGCCCGACCTCTACGGCTCCGGGCTTTACGAACTGCTCTGGCGCGACGGCGCCTGGCGCGTAAGTTTACGCTATTGGCGCCCTGCTCCCCCGGCGCCAGTCGCACGCACGGGCGAGGCTGCAGCCAAGAAGCCCCTTGGCCACGCGCGAACGCCCGACGAAGCGCGCGCCTTGCTCGAGGCGCCGGCTGAGCTGGTGCAGGAAGTGCTCCCCAACCTCTATGTCGATCACAAGCAAGCGATGAAGCGCTGGGGCGATCTTATTCGCGCCGGCAATGCCGAAATCGTCGAGCGCGAGGGCCGCTTCGCGGTTGAGGTCACGTTCTGGCGGCCGATGCATGCCCCCGGCGTCGCCGCGCCGCTGGCGCCAGCCGAGCGCACCGAACTCGCCGAGCGAATTGCTGCTCCACTTCGGAGCGAAGCGCCACAGGCCGAACTTGACGTTGGCTTGTTCGAGAGCGTCGCGCCGGAAAATCCCGACGTGGTCCTAGTGACAGAGGAAGGCGACGGACGCTTTCGCGGCGAGTGATCACCTGACGCAAAAGCGGCCGGTGCGGGAGACACCGGCCGCCAAGCCCCGGGCTGGTGGGGGAGGAATCTAGACGCCCAGAGCTTGTCGCGTTGGCTGATCAAGCCGGCCCGTTTGGGTCAGGTCATGCAGCGATTGGAAGGTGCGGATGGCCGCCATTGTCTGATCCGTGGGCTGACCGTTGATCGGACCGTTGTAGAGATGATCCGCCTTCAGCTTTGTCTGCGCCGCCTGCCACAGGGCGTGAGTCTGCGCGGGCGTCATGGGCGTGTGGCTTGTGGCGGCGGCCGTCGTCTTCGCCGGCTTCGGCGGCGCCGCGA
>DASZWS010000360.1:0-15107 GCA_035546515.1 Vitreimonas sp.
AGCGCGACTTCGGTAATGTCATGGCCATAGCGGTGCAGCGCATGCGCCAGCAACTCGCGCCCGAGCTTGCCGAATTCCTCGCGGCGTGCGTGCCGCTCGAGCCGGCGCTGCGCAGATTTGGCGCGGCCGGTTTTCGCCAACGCTTCGTAGCCCGGCACGGGCGCGGCGCGGGCGCCGGTGATGATTTCAACGACGTCGCCATTCTTCAGCGCCGTGCGCAGCGGTTGCTCTTCGCCGTTGACCTTCACGCCAATGACGCGGTCGCCGATGCCCGAGTGCACCGCATAAGCAAAATCAAGCGGCGTGGCGCCTTGCGGCAGCGGGATCAACGTGCCTTTCGGGGTGAAGGCGAACACGTGATCCTGATACATCTCCAGCTTCGCATGTTCGAGAAATTCACGCGCGTCGCCGCCGTGCTCGGCGATCTCCAACAGCGAACGCGTGGCTTCGCGTGCGTCGACGCCGGCCGAGACCGCGGATTCTTCGTCGTACCCGTACGACTCGTTCTTGTAGCGCCAATGCGCGGCGACGCCGTTTTCGGCGACCTGATCCATGTCCTCGGTGCGAATCTGGATCTCGACGCGCACGTTGCCCGGCCCGATCACCACGGTGTGTATCGAGCGATAGCCGTTGGGCTTCGGGTTGGAGATGTAATCCTCGACCTGATCGGGCACGCAGCGCCATGTTTGATGGATTAGGCCTAGCGCGCGGTAGCAATCGTCAGTGCTCTTTACGATCACGCGGAAGGCGTAAACGTCGGCGAGATCGGCGAACACAACGCTCTTGCGCTGTAGTTTGCGCCAGATCGAATAAACCTGCTTTTCGCGCCCGAACACACGCGCGTCGACGCCGGCGAACTCCAGCACTTCCATGATAGTCTGGATGACATTGGAGACGTTGGCGCCCTTCTCAGCGCGCAATTGTTCGAGGCGGGCGTTGATGGCGACCTCGGCCTCCGGGAACGCTTCGTGGAAGGCGAGTGACTCGAGTTCGCGAGCCATTTTCTCCATGCCGATGCGGCGCGCCAGGGGCCCGTAGATTTCCAGCGTCTCGAGCGCGATGCGCCGGCGCTTCTCGGCACTGGGGATGTGGCCCAGCGTGCGCATGTTGTGCAGGCGGTCGGCGAGCTTCACGAGGAGCACGCGCACATCCTTGGACATCGCCAGGATGAATTTTTGCAAGTTCTGCGCTTGCTTGCTTTCGTCGGACTGGATTTCCAGCTGCGAAAGTTTGGTCACACCTTCGACGAGATCGGCGATGTCGGCGCCGAACATCTTTTCGATCTCGGCGCGCGTGGCGTCGGTATCTTCAATGGTGTCGTGCAGCAGCCCCGCAACAATCGTGGCTGCGTCGAGCTTGTATTCCGTGAGAATGCCCGCGACCTGAATGGGATGCGCGAAGTATGGGTCGCCGGAGTGACGCTTCTGGCTGCCGTGCTTCACCGTCGCATACACGTAGGCGCGGTTGATCAGATGCTCATCGAGCGAGGGGTCATAGTCGCGCACCCGCTCGATGAGTTCGAACTGGCGTAAGAACTTGGTGCGCGGCGGCGCGTCGCCCGCGCCAGCCGTGGTCGGACCAGCGGGGGTCTTGGCGGCGACTGCGTCACCGCCAGACATCGGCTCAGTACCGCTCGTCGCGCTGCGCTTCGGCTTCTTGCTGGAGCGCGCGGAGCACGTCTTCTTCGCTCGACTGCACCGGGGCGGTCAGCGCCAGGCGATCCTGCTCGTCCTCGGCCTGGGCGGCCGGTTGGACGTCCTGGTAGAGCATGACGAAGCTGTCGCGCAGATCGTCCGGAGTGACGGCGGATTCCGCGATTTCGCGGAGAGCCACGACCGGGTCTTTATCCCGATCACGGTCAACCAGGGGCTCGGCGCCGGAGGAAATGTTGCGGGCGCGGTGGGCCGCCAGCAGCACCAGCGAGAACCGGTTGGGAACTTTATCTACGCAATCTTCGACGGTTACACGGGCCAAGCGCGTGTCCTTCCGGGCAAAAAGGAGTGGAACGGTCAACTAACTTAGCGATCCCGCCACGTTTTCGCAATGCGAAGAGCCACCGCACCTGCGAGGGGCTCTTAACCGGCTGCCAAAGACCCCACCCGCTCGATTTGCCCCTCGGGAAGCGTAGCCAACAGGTCAGCCGTGGTTACCCCGAGCCCAGGGTGGCGCCAGTCCGGGGCGATCTCGGCCAGGGGCGCCAGGACGAACGCCCGTTCGTGCATCCGGGGATGTGGCAGCTCAATGCCGCCGAAATCTCCGTTCAGCGCATCAATCGCCAGGAGATCCAGGTCCAGCGTGCGCGCAGCCCACCGTTTTCGGCGCTCCCGGCCGGAGTGTTCCTCAATGCGATGCAGCACCTCGTAGAGCGCTTGCGGCGAAAGGCCTCCGGTGTAGATCGCCGCCACGGCGTTGTAATAGTCCGGCTGATCGCTTGGCGGCCACGCTGGCGAGCGCCACAAGCCCGAGCGTGCGTGGGCGGGAAAGCCCGCTGCCGACATCGCGTCTAGCGCGCGCGCCAATGTGGCCTGCGGCGGTTTGCCTTCGAACGGCAGGCTGGCGCCGAGCGCAATGTAGGCGGTGCTCATGCGAGGCCCAGTTTAATGACGAATATTCTCGAACGTATCATTCATCCTGACGAAACCACCGCCCTCTTTATCGACGGCGCCAATCTGTATTCGGCTGCAAAGGGACTCGCCTTCGACATCGACTATCGCAAGCTCTTGGACGAATTCCGCCGCCATGGCCGCCTCATCCGCGCCAACTACTACACGGCCCTCGTCGAAGAGCAGGACTTTTCCCCGCTTCGCCCGCTTGTCGATTGGCTCGACTACAACGGCTATGCGCTGATCACAAAACCGACGAAGGAATACACCGATGCGACCGGGCGGCGCCGGTTCAAGGGCGATATGGACGTAGAGATCGCTGTCGATCTGGTGCAGGCGGCGGAATACCTGGACCATGCGTTCCTGTTTTCGGGTGACAGCGACTTTCTGCCGGCGATCGAAGCGGTACAGCGCAAAGGCATGCGCGTCACCGTCATTTCAACCATCAAGACCAATCCGCCGATGGCGTCCGATATCGTGCGGCGCGCCGCCGACAATTTTCTCGACCTCGGCGATCTTTCGGCGTTGATGGGCCGTCCGCCACGCGACCGCGGAGCGGCTGAACCTTATCATCACCATGACGACGAGGACGCGTGAGCCAAGCGCCGCCGGAAGCCCCGAAAGACTGCCCGCTCTGCCCGCGGCTGGTCGCCTACCGCGAAGCCAACGCGCGCGCGTTGCCGGGGTGCTTCAACGGGGCAGTGCCATCATTCGGCGATCCCGCCGCGCGCCTGCTCGTCGTGGGGCTGGCGCCGGGGCGCATGGGCGCCAATCGCACGGGGCGCCCATTTACCGGCGACTACGCTGGTGACCTGCTTTACGCGACGCTGCTCAAATTTGGCTTCGCTCAGGGAGAATACAAAGCCGATCCCGGCGATGGTCTCACACTCGTCGGCGCCATGATCAGCAACGCCGTGCGTTGCGCGCCGCCGGAAAACAAGCCGACACCGGAAGAGATCAAGACTTGCCGGCCGTTCCTATCATCGCGGATATCGGCCCTGCCGAAGCTGAAAGTGATCCTGGCGCTGGGTTCAATCGCGCACGAGAGCGTGCTGCGCGCCCATGCGATGAAACCGAGCGACGCCAAGTTCGGTCACGCGGCCGAAGCGCAACTCATCGCCGGGCCGGTGCTTGTCTCCAGCTATCATTGTTCGCGCTACAACACGCAGACGCGGCGGCTGACGACCGAGATGTTTGAAGCGGTTATGGCGCGCGCGAAGGCGATTGCAGACGCACGCTAGGGCGCTCAGCCTTTGTCCCGCATCAGGCGGGCCTGCTGGCGTTTCCACTCGCGATCCTTTGTGGCCTCGCGCTTGTCATGCGCCTTCTTGCCCCGCGCCAGCGCGATCTCAATTTTGGCGATGCCGCGATCGTTGAAATAGAGCTTCAGCGGCGCCAGCGTTCGCCCTTCGCGCTCCACCGCGCCGCGCAACTTTGCGAGTTCGCGGGAGCGCACCAGCAGTTTCCGCGGCCGGCGCGGATCGTGATTGAACTGTCCAGCAGGCGGATATTCCGGGATAGTGGCGTTGATCAACCAGAGTTCGCCCTTTTCCGTGGAGGCGTAGCTCTCGGCGATGTTGGCGCGGCCGTTGCGCAGCGATTTCACTTCGGTGCCGACCAATTGAATGCCAGCCTCCATCACGTCCTCGATCAGATAATCGAAGCGCGCGCGCCGGTTCTCCGCCACCAGCTTTCTAGGTTCGTCCTTCTTCGCCATTCCCGGTCTAAACCAATCCCGCCTGCGTCATTGCCGCGCGCACGACCGCTTTCGCCGCGTCGGAACATGGCAATATAGGGAGCCGAACCTCTTCCGCGCACTTGCCGAGCAGAGAGGCGCCGTATTTCGCTGGCGCCGGTGATGGCTCGATGAACATTGCCTTGTGCAGCGCCGCCAGTTTGGCGTCGATCTCGCGCGCAGCTTCGAAAGCGCCTTGCATGGTCAGGTCTTGGAATTGCGCACAGAGTTTTGGCGCGACATTGGCGGTCACCGAAATGCAGCCCCTGCCCCCGGCCGCGTTGAACCCGAGCGCAGTACCATCCTCGCCCGAGAGCTGAATGAATTTGTCGCCGCAAGCGAGGCGATGGCGGGTCACGCGCGAGAGATCGGCGGTGGCGTCCTTCACGCCGATGATGTTTGCGAGTTTGGCAAGCCGTCCCATCGTCTCGACGCTGATGTCGATCACGGTGCGGCCGGGCACATTGTAAGCGATGATCGGAATCTCAACCGCGTTATTGATGGCGGTGAAGTGCGCCAGCAGGCCGTCTTGGCTCGGCTTATTGTAGTAAGGCGCCACCACCAACACCGCATCCGCACCGGCGGACTTCGCGGCCTTGGCCAATTCTATCGCGTGTGCAGTATTGTTCGAGCCTGCGCCCGCGATCACTGGAACGCGCCCATGTGCCGCTTCGACACACAGAGTGACCACGCGGCGATGCTCAGCGTCGCTCAGCGTGACGCTTTCACCAGTCGTTCCGCAGGGGACCAGCGCATGCGACCCCTGCTCGATCTGCCATTCGACAAAGCTCTGAAAGGCGCGTTCATCCACGATTCCATCCCGGAATGGTGTGATCAGCGCCGGAATTGAGCCCTTAATCATTGTGTTCACGGTGTTAGGCGCCCACGAAGGATAGTGTTGGGGGTTGGTCTTGGCGCGATTCCTGCCACACTGAGGGCGTAGGTTAAAGGTCGGCCCGCCATCCGCTCGCGGGCCGATGCGGTTTGGGTATGGCGGAGGGGTCGATGCACGTGTCCCGGATCATGCGCGTCGCGGTCTTGGCGGCGTCCTCGATGGTGCTGCTCTACGCCTCCAGCGCGGGGCAGCAGCCGCTCGGCCCAGATCCCGCCGCCGCGTCGGCCGCGACATCCGCCACGCAGCTGCAATTCACACCCACGTCCGACGCCGAGCGCGAGCGGCTGCGCGCGGGGTTAGCCGCCGCCGATAGCAGCGATTGGGCGTCGGTGGCTTCGCTACGCGATGGCGCCACCGATCCGATCGTCCGCAAAGTGCTGGAGTGGAAATGGGCCGCCGCCAGCGACGCACCCCTCTATTTCGACGACATCCGTAGCGCCTTGAACGATCTGCAAGGCTGGCCGGGCCGCACCGCGATGCGTGCGCGCGCCGAACAAGCCATCTTCGATTCGCGCCTTTCGCCCGGCGAACGCGAGGCCTTCCTGCGGCAGGACAACGGCCCGCTGACAGGCGATGGCCGCATTGCGCTCGCGCTCGCGGAACGCCAGCAGGGTAACGTCGAACAAGCCAACCAGATCGCGCGCAGCGCTTTCCGCGAGAGCACGTTGACTGACACGGCTTTCGCCGCCGCGCGCCAAAATTTCGATTTCAGCAGCGAAGATTACGCCGACCGCGTCGACATGCTGCTGTGGAAGGGCCAGCGCAGTGACGCAGCTGGACTTGCCAGCCATTTGTCCGCCGCCGACCGCGCGCTGATGCGTGCGCGCATCGCGCTGCAAACGCGCCAGCGCCGGCACTTGCAACAGACGGTTGACGGAGTGCCGGCTTCGCGCGCGGACGATCCGGGCTTTATCTATGATCGCGCCCAATATCGCCGTCGCACCGGCAATCCCGACGACGCGATGACGCTCATCGCCCGCATCCACACCGCTGATGCGCCCCTTTACGCCCGCGACGACATCTACAAGGAAAGCCGGCTCTACGTCCCGCGCGCGTTGCGCGCAGGCAATGCGCGGCTGGCTTATCAACTCGTGTCCGACACTGGCCTCACCTCTGGTGAGTCGTTTGCCGACAGCGAATTCGTCTCAGGCTGGCTACAGCTGCGTTTCCTGCACCAGCCCGCCGAAGCGGCCGCACACTTTGCACGCATGAGCGACGGCGTCTCTGCGCCGGTGAGCCGTTCGCGCGCCCTCTATTGGGGCGCGCAAGCCAAACGAGCGATGGGGCAAGCTGACGACGCGGACGCAATGCTCGCGCAGGCCGCACAGTATCCGTTTACTTATTATGGTCAGCTCGCCGCCACCTTTGGCGGACGCACCGCCACGCTGAACCTGCCTGACACGACCGTGCCGAGCGACGCTGCGCGCGCGACTTTTCAAAATCGCGAACTCGTGCGCGCGCTGCAGCTGGTCGCGCAGGTCGGCGCGCAGCGCGACTTCGAGTCCATCGCCTTCTATCTCGACGACACGCTCGACGATCCGATGGAGATCGAGCTGTTGTCGCAAATGGCGCGCGAGCAATCGTATCAACGCACCGCGCTGCGCAGCGCCAAAGCCGGCCTCTTCCGCAATGTTGTAGCGGTCAACGCCGCCTACCCGCTAATGCAGCTGCCGCCAAGCGTGCAGCAGAGCGGCCGACCCGAGCCGGCGCTGGTGTTGTCGATCATCCGCCAGGAAAGCGAGTTCGACACTGGCGCCTCATCTGGCGCTAACGCACACGGGCTCATGCAGCTGCTGCCGTCCACCGCGCGCGCGACGGCGCGCCAGGTGGGCATGACCTACGATCGTTCGGCGCTGACTGATCCTGCCTACAACGTGACGCTCGGATCAAATTATCTCGCCAATCTGATCGACCAGTTCAGCGGTTCCTACGTGCTCGCCATCGCCAGCTATAACGCTGGCGACTTTAACGCGCGCAGCTGGATTGGCGATTGGGGGGATCCGCGCTCATCGGGCGTCGACGTGATTGACTGGATCGAACTGATCCCGTTCTCGGAAACGCGCAATTATGTGCAGAGGGTGATGGAGAACCTGCAGGTGTATCGCTATCGCCTCGCCGGCCAGCCGACGCCGATCACTATTCAAGACGACCTGAAGCGCGGCCACTTCTAGGCCGCGAGCGCCCGCGCAAACGTCGCCTCGTCGACGTTGCCGCCGCTCGCAATGACGGCGACCGTTAGCCCCGCCACATCGACGCCCCCTTCAAGCAACGCTGCCAGCGATGCCGCACCCGAAGGCTCCAGCACGAGCTTTAGATTCCGAAACGCGAATTTCATCGCCCGCAACACGGCGTTATCGTCAACAACGACAACACGTTCGAACCGCGCCTGAGCGATCGGATAAGTCAAATCGCCCATTTGCTCGGTGAGCAATCCATCGCAGATAGAGCGAACCCCAGGCGCGTTCCGTTGCAGTGCACCCGCGGCCATGGTTCGAGCAATATCATCGTGACCCGCCGGCTCGACGGCGATGATGCGCGCCTTCGGCAGCGCGATGGCGACGCCCGTGGATAGGCCGCCGCCGCTGGCCGGAACGAAGACGATGTCCGGCGAAATTTCCTCGCCAATCTCCAAGCCCGCGGTGCCTTGGCCGGCGATCACGTAAGCATCGTCAAAGGGCTTGATCAACGCGAGACCGCGTTCGCGCGAAATCTTGGCCCCGATCTCTTCGCGGCTTTCTTTGACGCGATCGTAAGTGACAACTTCCGCACCCAACGCGCGCGTGGTGTCGAGCTTAATCTTCGGCGCGTCGGCCGGCATGACGATGACCGCGCCGACACCAAAGATTTTCGCCGCCGTCGACACGGCGATGGCGTGGTTGCCCGACGAGAACGCCAACACACCGCGCTTGCGCACATCATCCGGCAGCGCCGCGATGGCGTTGGTCGCACCACGCATCTTGAACGCGCCGCCGCGTTGCAGGCATTCGGCTTTGACGAAGACCCTGGCGCCGATGCGCTCGTCCAGTGCATCGTTGCGCACGAGCGGCGTGCGCACCGCGATGCCTTGGATGCGCGCCGCGGCGGCCTTCACGTCTTCGATTGTCGGTCCCATCATGAGCCTCTCGGTTTGGCGCGCCGCGTGGGTTCGGCGTTCAGCGGGTCTTCTGGCCACGGGTGCTTCGGATAGCGTCCGCGCATCTCGCTGCGCACTGCGGCATAGGAGCCGCGCCAGAAGCCGGGCAAATCCTTCGTGGTCTGCACCGGCCGATGCGCCGGCGAAAGCAATCGCAGCGTCAGCGGCTGCCCCGCCACGACAGGGTGAGCGTCAACGCCGAACATTTCTTGCAACCTCACATCCAGGGCGGGGCCGCCTTCGGCGGTATAGTCGATCAACAGCGAAGATCCTGCGGCCGTCTCAAAGCGCGCAGGCGCATCGCGCTCTAGGATACGGCGTTGCTGAAAGTCCAATGAGGCCAGGAGCGCTTCGGCAACGTTCACGTCTGTCAACCGGCTTACCCCCACCAGCGCTGGCGCCAGCCACGTCTCCACCGACGCCATCAGCGCCTCTTCGCTCCAGTCGGGCCAGCCATCGGCGACGCGTTCGCGCATCAAGGCCACGCGCGCGCGAAGCTGTTGCGCCGACGCGCTCCAATCCAGCCGCGACAAACCGCCTTCGCGCACCGCTTCCAAGAGCGCGTCCTGCAACTCGCCGCCGCTTAACCGCTCCAACGGCGCCTCGGAGAGCACCACCCGCCCCAAACGGCGTACGCGCCGGGCGCGTACGGCGCCGGTTGCGTCGTCTGTCACGATAGAGGCGTGTGTTTCGATCTGCGCGCCGAACATCGCCTCGATCTCCGCGATCGTGATCGGCGCCGCCAGCAAGATGCGGCTTTGCCCCGCTGCGCCTGCGACGTCGGCGACGACGAGGAAAGGCTCTCGCGACAGCGCCTCGCTGCGGTCCAATGAGGCCGCGCGGCCGTTGACCATGACAAAGCCGCCGCCGCGCTGCTTGGCGACGCGATCGGGAAACGCGCGCGCAAGTACTGCGCCGGCGCGGGTGACGTCGACGCTCATGTTTGACGCCCCAGTCGATTTGGCCATCCACTCCGCGGTGTGACGCGCGGCGTTGGCCCGTTGCCCGCGCTCTTCGTCGAAGCGATGCAGCCGATCCCGCAGGTCTGTGAAACGTCCGCCGAGACCTTGTTCGGTCAAAAGCATGGCGATGCGGGCCGCCAACAAAGCGTCGCCGTCTACCGCTGCATCAAGGACCATATGGGCAAGACGGGGCGGCAGCGGCAAGCGCGCGATGGCTTGGCCATGAGGCGTGAGGCGGGCGTCCGCATCCAACGCGCCCAACCGCGTTAGCAAGGCGATGGCTTCGCGCCATGCCGGCGCAGGCGGCGGATCAAGCCAAGTCAGTGTCGCCGGGTCGGTTACGCCCCACGACGCCAGATCGAGCGCGAGTCGGGACAAATCCGCGTCCATGATTTCTGGCCGATCGAACGCCGGCAAAGCCCGCGTTTCGCCCTCGCTCCACAAACGCCAACAGGCGCCAGGCGCCAGGCGCCCAGCGCGGCCCGCGCGTTGCGCGATCGCCGCCTGGCTGGCGCGCACTGTTTCCAGCCGCGACAGGCCGAGGGCGGGTTCAAATCGCGGACGGCGCGAAAGGCCGCTATCGACGACGATGCGCACGCCTTCAATCGTCAAACTGGTCTCCGCAATGGACGTCGCCAGCACCACCTTGCGGCGGCCCGCCGGCGATGGCGCGATGGCGGCGTCTTGATCCGCAGGCGATAGCGCACCGTAAAGGGGGCGCACATCTACGCTTGCGTCGGTGATCTCGGCGCGCAAGCGCTCGGCGACGCGCTCGATCTCGCGCACACCGGGTAGAAACACCAAGGCGCTGCCCCGCTCAGCCGCAAGGGCTGCGCGCACCGCAGCCGCCACTTCGTCCTCCAAGCGCGCGGTCGCCAGACGCGGCCGATACGTCAGCTCTACCGGAAACAGCCGCCCCTCGCTCACCACAATCGGCGCGTTCTCCAGTAGCGTCGCGATGCGCGACGCATCCAACGTCGCCGACATCACCACGATGCGAAGATCGGGACGCAGCGCGCTTTGCGCATCTCGCGCGAGTGCTAGCCCCAGGTCTGCATCCAAGCTGCGTTCGTGAAATTCGTCGAATAGAACAGCACACACGCCCTGCAACTCGGGATCATCAAGGATCATGCGCGTGAACACGCCTTCGGTAACAACCTCGATGCGCGTCGCCGCGCTTGCTTTCGTGTCGAAGCGCACACGATAGCCAATCGTTGCGCCAACCCTTTCGCCGCGTTCGCTCGCCATCCGCGCCGCGGCGGCGCGCGCCGCAATCCGCCGCGGCGACAGAACGATGATCTTCCCCGTCTTGGCCCACGATGCGGCCAGCAACGCCGGCGGCACGCGCGTGGTCTTCCCCGCGCCGGGCGGGGCGACGAGCACAGCGACATTGCGCGCCTCCAGCGCGTGCAGCAAATCGGGCAGGATGGCGTCGACGGGCAGCATCAGCGTGGGATTAACCCGGCATTTCGTCCCTGTCTCGCCGCATTGGCGTGGCAAGCGACGGTCGGGTATAGGCTTCGGCATCCTGGGCGACGGAGTACATCATGCGGGCGCGGACCTCTGGAAAACTCGTTCTGCTGGCGGCGATTGGATTGGCGCTCACGTCGTGCGCCATGGGCCGGACTGCAGATACACGCCGCGGCATCACCGACGCCGCCTACTCGCCGCTGCGCGATATCAACATGATCCGTCCGGAAGTGCCGCTGCTGCTCCGCAATCTGCAATATCCGTACTCGACGGCGACACTGACCAGTTGCGCTGCGGTGCTGGATGAAATCCATCAATTCGATTCTGTGTTGGGCCCCGAGAGCTATGCCGCCGGCCCCAATCGGAATATCTGGGACCGCAGCGGTGATTTCGTTGAAGAACAAACCATCCAGGCCGCGCAGAGTACCGCGCACGACATCATTCCATTCCGCTCTTGGGTGCGCCGCCTCACCGGCGCCAACGCCGCCGACCGCGAAGCGCTGCGTGCTGTCGCCAATGGTCAGCAACGGCGCACATTCTTGCGCGGTTATGGCGCCTCACTCGGGTGTCCGAACGTGATCCCGGCGCCGCCGCCAGTCACCCCCGCCGCCGGCGCGCAACCACAGCCTCACTAAGCTAGGAAACGTGCACGCAACGCATCCAATGCGCCGGCGGCTATGGCGGCGCGGATGCGCGCCATCAGCGCCTGATAGTAGGCAACGTTGTGCCACGACAGCAGCGTCTGACCGAGCAGTTCGTTGGCTTTGAACAAGTGGTGCAAGTACGCCTTCGAATAGTCGCGGCTTGCCGGGCAATCGCTCGCTTCGTCCAACGGCGATAAGTCTTCCGCGAAACGCGCGTTAGTGATGTTGAGCGGGCCGTCGTCGGTCCAGGCTTGTCCATGCCGCCCTGAGCGGGTCGGTATCGCACAATCGAACATATCGATCCCGCGCGCCACGCTCTCGACGATATCACGCGGCTTGCCGACACCCATAAGGTAGCGCGGACGATCTTGCGGCAAGAACGGCGTGGTAACATCCAACGTTGCTAGCATTTCTGATTGCGCTTCGCCGACCGCCAAGCCGCCTATGGCGTATCCGTCGTACCCCTCCCGCACCAATGCGGTCGCCGACGCCGCGCGGAGTTCCGGATCGACGCCGCCTTGCACGATGGCAAACAGATTCTGGGTCTCGCGCGCGCCGAACGCACGTTTGCAACGTTCTGCCCAACGCACCGAAAGCTCCATCGCCTTCTGTACGTCCGCTCGCGGCGCTGGTAGCGCCGGACACTCATCGAGCTGCATAACGATGTCGGCGCCGATCTGCTCCGCCTGAATCTCGATCGCCCGCTCGGGCGTCAGCCGATGTTCGCTGCCGTCGACATGGCTGCGGAACGTGACGCCGTCGCTGTCGAGTTTGCGCAGCTGGGCAAGGGACATCACTTGATAGCCGCCGCTATCGGTGAGGATGGGCTTTTCCCACCGCATAAATTCATGCAGGCCGCCAAGCCGCGCGAGGCGCTCGCCGCCGGGACGCAGCATCAGGTGGTAGGTATTGCCCAGGATGATATCGGCGCCAGTTGCAAGCACTTGATCCACGGTTAGCGCCTTTACCGATCCGGCTGTGCCGAGCGGCATGAACGCCGGCGTGCGGATGTCGCCGCGCGGCGTTCGGAGGACGCCCGCGCGCGCGATGCCGTCGCGGGCCTGAATTTCGAAGGCAAACGCCGTCATGGCGCGCGCCATAGCAGCGAAGCATCGCCATAGGAATAGAAGCGATACTTCTGCGCGATTGCGTGTGCGTAAGCGGAGTGCATGCGGGCCAGACCGGCAAAGGCGGAGACAAGCATGAACAGCGTCGAGCGCGGCAGATGGAAATTGGTCCAAAGCCCGTCGACAACGCGAAAGCGATAGCCGGGGCTGACAAAGATACTGGTGTCGCCAGCTTCGGCGCGCACGCGGCCGTCGTCGTCTGCGGCGGATTCGAGCGATCGCAACGCAGTGGTGCCGATGGCGATAATGCGCCGCCCCTCACTCTTGGCGCGGTTGATCGCATCGGCCGCCGCGCCTGAAATTTCGCGCCACTCGGCGTGCATCTTGTGATCGGCGGTATCCTCAACCTTCACCGGTAGAAACGTGCCTGCGCCAACGTGCAACGTCACCCGCGCGCTCTCGACGCCGGCGCGCTCCAGGGCATGCAGCAGCTCCGGCGTGAAATGCAGGCCAGCAGTGGGCGCGGCCACGGCGCCATCCCTGTCGGCGTAAACGGTCTGATAGTCAGCGCGATCCTGGTCATCTTCGCCTCGCTTCGCGGCGATATACGGCGGCAGCGGCATCGCGCCGATTTCGGCGATGGCAGCATCCAACACCGGCCCCGCCATATCGAACTTGAGGGTGATGACGCCCTCGTCGCCCTTGTCGATGATTGTGGCGTCCAGTTCGTTCAACAAACACACGCCGTCGGCGCCAACGCCAAAGCGGAGGCGGTCGCCCTCTTTCAAACGCTTCCCGGGCTTCGCCAACGCGCTCCATGACGAACCATCCAGCCGCTTCAGCAAAGTCGCTTCCACTGGCACGCGCGCCTCATCGCGTTCCCGCACCCCCTTGAGGCGCGCGGCGATTACGCGCGTATCATTGAACACCAGCAGATCGCCGGGGCGAAACAGGGCGGGCGCCTCGCGCACGATGCGGTCCGCAAACGCTCCGTCGGCGCATACCTGGAGCAACCGCGCACTGTCCCGCGGCCGGGCGGGCCGTAGCGCGATCAGCTCTTCAGGCAACTCGAAATCGAAAGCCTCGACGCGCATTTATTCTGCGCCGGCGTTACTGGCGCACGCCGGCCCGCGAGGTCGCGGGCGCACCCATCACTCCGCTTTGGCGGAAATGATCTTGCCAGGCTTCGACGGGGGCTCGCCCTTTGGCAATGCGTCCACCGCTTCCATGCCTTCGACCACTTCGCCCCACACCGTGTACTGGCGATCGAGGAAGGTCGCGTCGTCGAAGCAGATGAAAAACTGGCTGTTGGCCGAGTTTGGGTCGTTGGTGCGCGCCATGGAGCAAACGCCGCGCACGTGCGGCTGGGCGTTGAACTCCTGCTTCAGATTCGGCTTTGAAGAGCCGCCTGTGCCGTTGAAGTTTTTGCCGTCGCCGCCCTGAGCCATGAAGCCCGGGATGACGCGGTGAAACGGCACGCCGTTGTAGTAGCCTTCGTTGGCCAGATCGCCGATGCGCTGCACGTGATTGGGCGCAAGATCAGGCCGCAGCTTGATCTTCACCGTGCCAGTATCGAGTTCGAGCGTCAGTTGATGAAAGGTATGATCGACCACCAGTGTCTCTCTCTATCGTGTTGATTGGGCACGCGTGCCGGAATGTTCACATCGCAAACGCTGAAGTCGGCGCCCATGCGGGCGCGGGGTTGATCGATGAGCTGGCGGAATTGCGGCCCATCGGTGCGCAGCACGTAAATTGGCGCGCGCTCGCTCTCGGGCAAGTCAGCCGCCACGCGGACCGCCAGCATGCGGTCCGGATGTTCCGGCGGTTCGCCCAGCGCGATCTGATTTACCGCGTCCTGACCCCACACGACACGGCCCCAAATCGTGTAGAGACGGTCAAGGTCCTGGTGCGGCGCCAACGTCAGGAAGAACTGGCTGTTGGCTGAGTTCACTTGATCAACGCCGGTTTGCGGATCGCGGCCCATCCGCGCCATGGAGGCGACCCCCGCGCAATGCATCGCGCTCGACACGACGCTGTTGTAGCGCGAGAGCGCCATCTGCGCGTCCGGCTGCGTCTCGATCGGCAGCGTCTTGTAGAAGCCGATGCGGGAACTGGCTTGGTGCGCCGCCTCTACGAACGGCATGCTCGGGCCGCGCCGGAAGGTGAACTCCGCTTGCAGGTCCGGCAAGCTGGAGGCGCCCTCGCCGGTGCCGAGCGGATCGCCAGTCTGCGCCATAAAACCCGGGATCACGCGGTGAAAGATGAGCCCATCATAGAACCCCGCGCGCGCCAGCTGCTTGATGCGCGAGACATGGTTGGGCGCCACCTCAGGAAACATCTCGATCACGATGCGTCCGTGCACCGTGTCAATGTAGAGCGTGTTGTCCGGATCGAGCGCCCGCCAATTGGCGGGATCCGGCACATTCTGTTGCTGCGCGGCTGCCACGTTGGCGCCGCCAACTTGGACCATCGCTACGAGCGCCAGCGCTACTGCCGCCCACAATCCACCCAGTCGCATCAAGACACCCCGAACTTGGCCTTTAGCCGTCTTTCTACGTCCTGAGGCACGAACGGCGCGACGCTTCCTTGCAGTCGCGC
>DASZWS010000361.1:0-10968 GCA_035546515.1 Vitreimonas sp.
TCGTAGAAGCGGCGGTTCCAGCGATAGTGCGACATGACGCCTGCCCGTCGTGCGGATAAAAGCCAATGACTCGCGCTACAGGGCTTCGGCTTAACAACTCGGTAAACACCTGCTCTGCTTCGCAAGCGGAACAAAAAAGTCATTGAAATACTGATGCTTCCAACCTTGATCCTCACCTATCTGCCGTCGGTAATTTGCGGCATTCACGCCGTCCGCACCGGCCAGCAGATGTATTGGCTCTGGATTTTGGTGATCGCGCCGCTCCTGGGGCCACTGATCTATTTCTTCGCGGTGCTGGTGCCGGAGTTCGCTGGCGGCCGCACCGCACGCGGCGTCAGCCGCGCCGCCACGCAAGTGCTCGATCCAGAACGCGACTATCGCGCCGCGCAGCGCGCGCTCGACGATACGCCGACAGTCGGCAACCGCATGCGTGTGGCGCAGGCGGCTGAAGCGCTCGGCCGCTGGCCGGAAGCGGAGGCGCAATGGGCGCAATGTATCGCCAGCGGCTGGACCGAGGATTCCACCGTGCTCATGGGCCACGCGCGCGCACTGATGGAGCTCGGCCGCTACGAAGAGGCCCTTCAGAGGCTCGAACAATTGAAGAAGCTCGGCCGCGAGGGCGAGACACCGCAAGCCATGCTGGAATTCGCGCGCGCTTACGAAGGCCTCGGCCGCAATGCCGAAGCCGACGCAGCCTATCGCGCCTGCGTCGACCGTGTACCTGGCCTCGAAGCCGGCGGCCGCTACGTGGCGTTTCTCGCCAAGACCAACCGCAAGGCCGACGCCGAACTTGGCCTCGCAGAGCTCGAACGCCGCTTGCAAAAGATCGCTCCGCCCTTACGTCCGGAGGCGCGCCAGTGGCGCGACCTCGCCGCGCGCGCCATGGGACGAGCCTGATGCAAACCATCGCCATTCTTGGCGCCAACGGCGTTTACGGCCGCTGGCTGACGCCGCGTTTGATTGGCGCTGGCTACACTGTTCGTGCGCTCGTGCGTCGCCCTGAGGCCGCGGGCGTCGCTGCAGCATGCGGTGCTGACGTGCGCATGGCCGATATCTTCGATCAGCCTGCCATGAGCGCCGCGCTTAGGGGGTGCGACGTCGGCATCAATCTCGCTACCTCGCTCCCCGGCCCCAGCGGCCGCGGCAGTTACGAGGCCAATGATCGCGTCCGCCAAGTAGGCACACCCATCTGGCTCGCCGCATGCCGCGACGCAGGCGTCAAACGTGTGATCCAACAAAGCATCGCCATGCTGAGCGCATCGGGGTCAGACGCGTGGAGCGATGAGGACACGACCTTCGCCGGCGGCGACGGCGTCACCGGCCGGGCCTATGGCGCCACCATCGCCATGGAAGGCGCGGTGCGCGCCTCCGATCTCGATTGGCTCATCCTGCGCGGCGGCCTGTTTTACGGTCCTGGCACCGGCTTCGACGACGATTGGTTCCAACGCGCGCGTGACGGCAAACTCAGATTGCCTGGCGATGGATCGGACTACGTTTCACTCCTGCACGTCGCTGACATGGCGGCCGCGACGACCGCCGCCATCAAACACTGGCCGTCATGCCAAACACTCATCATTGCCGACGACGAGCCCTCGCAATGGCGCGATGTGTTCGGCTTCGTCACCCAATCTGTCGGCGCGGCGGCGCCGGAACCGGGCGCCCGCGTCGGCTTCCCCTCTTTCCGCGTCCGCAATACGCGCGCAAAGGCGGTGTTGAACTGGGCGCCTTTTTACACCAGCTACCGCGTTGGCCTGATCCGCTGACCGCTATTTCGAGAGAATTTCATGGGCTTTAAGTGCGGCATCGTGGGGCTGCCGAATGTCGGCAAGTCGACGCTGTTCAATGCGTTGACCAAGACCGCCGCTGCGCAAGCGGCGAACTATCCCTTTTGCACCATCGAGCCCAATGTCGGCGAAGTTGCCATGCCGGAGCCGCGGCTCGATAAGCTCGCCGCCATCGCCAAGTCGAAGGAAATCATCCCAACGCGCATGAACTTCGTCGACATCGCCGGCCTGGTGCGCGGGGCCAGCAAAGGCGAAGGCCTGGGCAACCAATTCCTCGCCAACATCCGCGAGTGCGACGCTATCGCCTACGTGCTGCGCTGCTTCGAGAACGACGACATCACCCACGTCGAAGGCCGCATCGATCCGATCGCCGATCTCGAAACGGTGGAAACAGAACTGATGCTCGCCGATCTCGAAAGCCTCGAGAAGCGCATCGGCAATCTCGAGAAGAAGGCGAAGGGCGGCGACAAAGAGTCGAAGTTCACGCTCGATCTGGTGTTGCGCGCTAAAGCGCTGCTCGAAGACGGCAAGCCCGCCCGCCACACCAAGCGCGCGGCGGAGGAAGAAAAAGCCTTTGAGATGCTGCAGCTCTTAACGGCGCTGCCGGTGCTCTACGTTTGCAACGTCAACGAGGCCGATGCGGCCACGGGCAACGCCTACACGGCGCGCGTCGAAGAGCGCGCCAAGCAAGAACATGCCGCATGCGTCATCATCTGCGCGCAACTGGAAGCGGAAATCGCTGCGCTCTCCGATGAAGAGCAAACCGAATTCCTCGCCACCGTCGGCTTGGAAGAACCGGGCCTCACTCGCCTCATCCACTCCGGCTACGACCTGCTCGGCCTACAAACCTATTTCACCGTCGGCCCCAAGGAGGCGCGCGCCTGGACCATCCACAAAGGCTGGACCGCGCCGCAGGCGGCTGGCGTCATTCACACCGATTTCGAAAAAGGCTTCATCCGCGCCGAAACCATCGCCTACGACGACTTCATCAAGTTCAACGGTGAAGCCGGCGCCAAGGAAGCCGGAAAGATGCGCCTGGAAGGCAAAGACTACGTCGTCCGTGAGGGTGACGTCATGCACTTCCGCTTCAATGCTTAAGCGGCCCTGGCTGCTGGTCGGCCTCGCGCTCGCCGCGTTGGCGTTCATCATCGGCATTCGCTTCATCACCCCACGCAGCGATCTCCTGTTGCCGCCGCGCGCATCGAATGGCGCGGAATATGTCCTCTATGTCCATGTGCCGGACCGCTGCAGAAGCGGCGGCTGCCCTGCGCTCTACCTTCTCGATGGCGGACGCTGGCTGCCAACATTCACCCAAATCACCGAGACTCTGGCGGCGCGCCAGGCGATGGCGCCGGTGGTTCTCGTCGGCATCGGCTATCGCGCTATCCCCGGCGTCGCGCCACAACGCCAGCGCGATTTCGCCGCCGGCGCCGACGCCTATATCGCCGCACTGCAAAGCGACATCATTCCGTTCGCGCGGTCGCATTTGCCGATCTCAGCCGCGTGCGGCATCGTCGGCAACGGCGACGCCGCATCGTTCGCCGCCTACGCGCTCACGCACGCGCCGGACACCTTCGACAGCTACCTGATCATCAACCCGAGCGCCGCGCCCCCGGCCCCTTTCACGCCGTCAACGCGGCCGCACACGATCTCGCTCGCGGCCGCGCGCGCCAGCATGCCGTGGATGCATCAACTCGGTGCGGCGCTGCTTAGCGACCCGAAGCTAACTGTCTCGCAAAACCTCTATCCCAGCAAAACCGGCGACGCGATCGTCGAACCCGCCGCCATCGCTGCGCTGCCGACGCTCTTTCCCGGCGAATAAAGGCGCCGAGGATTAATTCTCAAGGCGCGTGCCAAGCCGCAACGCATCGCGAATATGCAGCGCCACGGTTCGGCGGCCGTAATCGATCGCCATGCCACGCGTCTGCTGCAGGACATCCATGCCGATCAGCAACGTCGGTTCTTCGAGTAAATCCCACAGCTCAAAAATATGAAAGTTTCCGACGTAAGCAGTGACACTGCGTATCTCGAGTTCGCCCATGGCCATCTGCGGAATCAGAATCGCATTCTCCAAAATCACCGGCCGCCCTTGCGCATACGCCACCGCGTAATCGAGCCGCACGTGGTCATGATAAACGTGCGCGTTCAAAGCATCGCGCAACGCCTCATTCGCCAGCGAAACATCCGAACCCGTATCGAGCAGCAGGTTCACATGCAGCCCGTTGATCGAGCCGCGCACCACGACGAGCGTGCCGAATTTCAGTTGCCCACGGATCACGGCCCATCCCGGCAAGCGATGTGCGCTGCGCGACGGTACAATCTCGATGCAGCGGCGTTCGAAATCGAGCATCAGCCGCCGGTCCCGCATGCCGTCGACGCCCAGCACGCCTTGTTCACCCGCCAGCACCGCCCCACCGAGCACAGGCATTTGCTCGCCGCCCAGAGGCAACGCGCCATAGACAAAGTTTTCCACGCTCACTAGCGGCGCAGTGGAAACACCGTGCACCGAATGCACTTCGCCGGTGCCGAGTTCAGCGAGACCAAGATGCAGCGCCAGCTCATTGGAAACGACGGAGCGATTGGCGCCGGTGTCGATGATAAAACGGAACGGCCCCTGTCCGTTGATGGTCACCGGCGCCACCATGCGCCCGATGCGGTCTGCGCCTGTTGGTCCGGACGCACTTTGGACCGACGCCGAGGCTGGCGTTTGCGTGGCTGCAGCCGGATCGATCGGCGCCGGCGGCGCCTGATAGAGACCTAAGTCCGGCGCTTTGTCGCACGTCGCATGCGCCACACCCGCGCACGTCAAAAACGCCACGCACGCCACGAGCAGTCTGAGGCCGCCGAACGTGTCCATCCGGCGCCGACCATGAGCCCACCGCCCCGCGCTCGCCAGCTTCATCAGATGAATCTTCGCTCAACTTCCCGCGAGGCCGGCGTCTCGACGCCGCGGGCGCGGCGTGCGAGGGACAAGCATGATCGAAACCATCCACATCAAAAGCGCCATCGACGGCTACGACCTGCCGGCTTTGCGCGCCAGTCCCGACGCCAAACCCACAGGCGGCGTGGTTGTGCTCCAGGAAATCTTCGGCCTCACCGACCACATCGCCGAGATGTGCAGTGTGTTCGCAAGTGCGGGATATGTGAGTGTAGCGCCGGGTTTGTTTGATCGTGTCGAGAAGAATTTCCACGCCGAGCACACGCCCGAGGGCATCGCCAAAGGCATTCGCGGGGTGCAAGCGTGTACGCGTGAGCAAGTGGCGGCCGATATCCAAGCCGTCATCGACGCCCTGCCCAAGCCCGCTTACGTCACCGGCTTTTGTTACGGCGGCGCCATGACCTGGCTCGCGGCGGCGCGCTGCACCGGGCTCAACGCCGCTTCGTGTTTCTATGGCCGTTTGATCGCCGATATGCTCGACGAAAAACCAAAGACCCCTGTGATGCTGCACTACGGTGCGCGCGACGCGTCGATCCCGCCTGAGAATGTCGAACGCGTGCGGGTGGCGGCGCCCCAATCGCCGCTCTATCTCTACGACGCCGGTCACGGCTTCTGCCGTCCCGGCCACGACTACAACGGTGAAGCCCGCGAACTTGCGGTGTCGCGCACACTCGATTGGTTTGCGCGCTGGCCCTAAACGGAGACAAACATGGCGATCGATCACGTATCCGTCGGCGTCAGCAATATGCAGCGCTCGAAAGCGTTCTATGACGCCGCACTCGGACCGTTGGGGATGAAGCCGGTCTACCCGGTTGAGATCAACGGCAAGCTTGTGGGCGTTGGCTACGGCGTTGGCGACAGCGCCAGCTTTTGGATCCAGCTGCCGATCAATGGCCAGGCCGCCACTATGGGAAATGGCGTCCACATCGCCTTTCGCGCGGAGAGCCGCAGCGCCGTCGATGCGTTCTTCCTTGCGGCCTTAGACAAGGGCGGCATCGAAGATGGACGCCCAGGGCTCAGGACTGAATATTCTCCGGACTATTACGGCGCCTTCGTCCGCGACCCCGACGGCAACAAGATCGAGGCGTGCAACCATACGCACGAGTAGCGTTGCCGGGCCTCCGTGGCCCTGCTAGCACCCGAGCCCATGCCGCAGACCTCCCCACTCATCAATGTGATGATCGCCGCCGCGCGCAAAGCCGGCCGCGCGCTCGCACGCGATTTCGGCGAGGTGGAGAACCTGCAGGTTTCGCGCAAAGGCCCCGCGGATTTTGTCTCCTCCGCCGATCTCAAAGCCGAGAAGACTTTGTTCGAGGAACTCTCCAAGGCGCGCCCCGGCTACGGTTTCCTGATGGAAGAACGCGGCGAAGTCGAAGGCACCGATAAGACCAACCGCTTCATCGTCGACCCGCTCGACGGCACCACCAACTTTCTGCACGGCATCCCGCACTTCGCCGTCTCCATCGGTCTGGAGCGCGAGGGCATTCTCGTCGCCGGCGTCGTTTACAACGTGGTGCGCGACGAACTGTTCTGGGCCGAGAAAGGCGCCGGCGCCTATCTTAACGACCGCCGCTTGCGCGTCGCTGCGCGCACTGAAATGCGCGACGCGCTTTTCGCCACCGGCGCACCCTTCATGGGCCAACCCGGACGCGACGTGTACCTCGCCGAAATCGATCGCGTGCTCGCGCAGACCTCCGGCATCCGCCGCATGGGCGCCGCGTCACTCGATCTTGCTTACGTGGCCGCCGGCCGCGTCGATGGCTTCTGGGAGCGCGGTCTAAGCCCGTGGGACGTCGCCGCCGGCGCGGTGCTGGTGCGTGAAGCCGGCGGCCACTGCAAGGAAATCGATGGCGGCGATTTCCTCAAGACCGGCAATGTCGTCGCCGCCAACGAGCGGCTGATGCCGCAACTCACCACAACATTGCGCCAAATCTGATCAGCCGGCTCGCGGGGACGACAACCATGGCCAAGAGCGAGCACAAGATTGCGTGGTATCAGCTCGCGGCCTTCGCGGCGCCGGCCGCGCCGCTGTTTGCCATGACGCTGCCCAGCGTCATCTTCCTACCGCCACACTACAGCCAGCACTTAGGCCTGCCGCTCAGCGTCGTCTCCGCCATTTTCCTCGGCGTGCGCATGCTCGACATCGTCATGGATCCGAGCATCGGCAACATCCAGGATCGGACGCACGTCCCCCTGGGGCGTCGCAAGTTTTGGATGCTGATCGGCACGCCCTTCATCATGGCGGCGATCTGGTGGAGCTATATCGGCCTCACGCCGGGCGTGTCCGTTCCCGTGGCGGCGAGCGCCATCGTCTTTCTGTATGTTGCCTACGCAGTCATGGCGATCGCGCACACCGCATGGGCGGGTGAACTCGTCCCAACCTATCACGGCCGCACCCATGTGCTCGGCGCTGTGCAATTCGCTAGCCTGTTTGGCGGCAGCTTGATGCTCATCATCGCCGGCGCCGTCGCGCAAAAAGCATCGTCCAACGCAGCTGCAGTTTACGCGATGGGCTGGACCATCATCGCATTGATGCCGATCACCGTGCTCGCCGCCATGCTACTGGTACGCGAGCAACCGCGGCCGCCACAGCCGCATCTCACGCTACGGCAAACCCTGGCGACGCTGGCGCAGAACAGGTTGGCTCAACGCGTGCTGCTTCCCGACCTCATCTTAGGCTTCTCGCAAGGCATCAGCGGCGGACTATTCCTGTTCTATTTCCAGTCGGTGCTGGGTTTCACCCACAGCTCGCAGTCGCTGCTGGCGGTCTATTTCATCTCGGGCCTGCTCGGGGTGCCGATCTGGTGGTTCATTGCCCGCCGCTTCGGCAAGCACCAGGCATTGCAAGGCAACTTCCTCTATACCGCCTGCACCACTGTTGGACTTCTGCTTCTGCCGGCGCAGAACATGACCTTGGCGGTCCCGTTCATGGTGCTCGCCGGCATTTGCCAAGGCGGCGCCTCGTTGCTGACACGCTCGCTGATGGCCGATGTGGTCGATGACGACGAAGTGCGCACCGGCGCCCGCCGTTCCGGCGTGTATTTCGGCATCCTGCTGACGACGTCAAAAATCGGCGTCGCACTGGGGCCGATCACCTACATCGCCCTGCAGATCGCCGGCTTCAATCCGCACGAGGGCGCGCAAAACACCGAACTCGCGCTCAATACACTGAGCGCGCTGTTCATCGGCGGACCAGTGCTACTTTGTATCCTCGGCGCGATCTCGCTGCGCAAGTATCCGCTCGACGAAGCGGCTCAGGCGGCGTTGGCCGCAACCATTGCCGAGCGCCACGCCGCAAACAACGCGAACACTTGAGGCCCGTCCACGAGGTATCGCCGCCACAGCCGCGCTGGTTCGCGCACCAGCCGGTGCAGCCACTCAAGCCCCGCCGCGCGCATCCAAACCGGCGCGCGTTGCGCTTTGCCCGCCAGAAAATCCAACGCCGCGCCGACGCATAACCCAACGCCCGTCGCATCTCCGCGCTGCCGCATCGCGTACGCGATCAGCTCCTGCTGCGGCGCGCCGACGCAAATGAACGTGAAACGCGCCCGCTGCGACGCAGCGAACGCAGCGGCGGCAACCACCGCTTCTGGCGTGCGCTTTAGATTCATCGGCGCCTGATGCCAGCGCACATCCGTCAGTCCGTACCGGCGCTTCAGCGCGGCAATCATGTCGTCATCGCCGCCAATGATCGTGATCGGTTCGTGGCGATGGATCACCTCATCAAACAGCCGCTCGGCCAAGTCAGCGCCCGTCACCACCGGCAGATGCAGACCCGCGAAGCGCGCCAAGCGGCTGAGAATACGGCTGTCGTTCAGCAGCATCCAGGCGCCGTCATAGAGCGGACGCCGCCCCGGTTCGCGCGTGGCGCCGACGACGTGATCCACGTTCGGCGTCGCCACGTAGGCAAACGGCGCATCCAAACTCGCGCGCGCAGCCACCGCGTCGAGCGCCGTATCGGCGCCCAGACCGCTGAACTGGAAGTCGAGAAAGTTTACCGTGCCGCTCGTGTGCGGCGCGTCGCCGTTCATCATAGGAGACTTAACCCAAGGAGTCTGCTGCGCGTCGTTTGAGCGCCCTATGCAGAAACCGGGCCGGGTTAATCGCCTCGCTGGCGTGTGCGGAAAGCAAGGATGGCTCGTTAAAAACGCTCGCGATGAGACATTCCCCCATCAGCGGCGCCAAAGTTAAGCCGCGCGCGCCCAAACCGCCGAAAACGTAAACGCCTGCGTGTGTTGGATTGTGCGCCGGCGCACGCCCGTGCGCGACATCCGCGTTCTGCGCTAACCATGCCGCCGCATCCGGCAATGCGCCCACGACCGGCGCACGATCCGGCGTGGTTGCGCGCAACGATGCGCGCGACCGCAGCGACGATTCGTCAACGCTGGCGGCAACCTCTGGCGCCAACTCGCGCAAGGCGTCGATATTGCGGGCGCGCGAGGCGCTGTCACTATGGGCCGCCGGCGTCGCGCCCCCATCCTCAACTTTGTCGAAGGTGGCGCCAAACAACACGCCGCCCGCAAACGGCGTCACATAACTCCCGCGCGTCAGCGCGTGGGCCGGCGCAGCGCCTGCGCCCCACTCAATCTGCCCGCGCGAGAGTTGGATGGGTAAGAACTTCGCCGCCGCAAATGCGGTTAGCGCCGCTCCGCACGCCAGCACCACGGCGTCCGCCCTCAGCATCGCCCGCCCGTCAGGCGCGCGCAGCGTCCAGCCGCTGCCGCTCTGCTCCAGCGCCGCCACCGGCGCGTCGCACATCAAGGTCGCGCCCGTTAGCATCGCCGGGATCGCGGCTTGCGGATCGAGCAAGCCTGCACGCGCGTGCAGCGCCGCCCCGTTTGCCAGCCCGCGCATCCAATCTTCCGGCAATGGCGGATCCGCCAGCAAATCCGCCAGCGCCGCTTCTCCGTTCGCCGCGGCACGCTGTTCAACGCCGCAACGTGTAAACACGCCCAGCGCTTCGTACGTCGACACCGCATCGAGATACGAAGCGAGAAACATCTCGCTCAAACCGCCACCGCCACGGTCCAAACGCGGCATCACCAAGCCGGCAGGATTGCCGCTCGCGCCCGCGCCGAGATTTGGCGCCGCCTCCAGAACGATCGTCTCGACATTGCGGCGCCGCAGCGCCGCGGCTGCGCTCGCGCCAGCGATCCCCGCGCCCAGCACCGCCACGCGTTTTGGCGGAGGCGTCGCATTTGCCGCAGGCGCCGCACCCTGAAAGCGCGCTTCCAAGCGTTCGCGCTTGGCCCCGAAACCCGGCTTCTTCTCCACAGCAAACTCGGCTGATTCGAGTCCGCGCCGCACATCGCCCGCCACTGTGAAGGTCGCGGCGCGCGCGCCTGGCTTCGAAAGCCGCGCCATTTCGCGAAAGATCGTTTCGCTCCAGAGCGCGCCATTACGCGCAGGCGAAAACCCGTCGAGAAACCACGCGTCGAACTGACCGCGCATTTGCGACAGCACGCGCTCAGCCTCGCCTGTGAGCAGCGTCAGCGCAAAGCCATCTTCTTCGAACCACAGACGCTGCGGCGCGTATGTGCGCACCGGCCAGCGCGCTAGCAGCCGCTCAGTGAGATTGCCAACTTCAGGGAAGCGCGCGAGTGCGCGCGCTGCGTCACCTACTGCGAGCGGGAATGCCTCGATGGAGAAGATATGCAAAACCGCATGAGGTAGTCGGGCGCGTTTCCATGCGCGCCACGCGGCAAGAACGTTCAACCCAGTGCCGAAGCCAAGCTCGCAAATGCTGTAATGCGTGGCTGCGCTCCACGCATCGGGAAGCCCGCAGCCGTTGAGAAACACCGCCTCGGATTCCGCGAGGCCGCCGGCGCGCGAAAAGTACACGTCATCGAAGGCGGCGGCGCGCGGCACGCCTTCGTCGCTCCAACTCAGAACCGGCTGTGGCGGCAGTCGCGGCATCACCAAGCCCAAAGCAAATGAGCCGCCCTTTCGGGCGGCTCAGCGCTAACACAAAACCGAACCGGTTACGGCGTGGTCGTGGTCGTCGCGGTCGACGTGGTCGTCGCAGCAGTCGTGTCGGTCGCGGCGGTCGACGTATCGGTCATCGCGCTCGACGTATCGGTCATCGCCGAAGTGTCGGTCGAAGCGGACGTGTCGGTCGAGGTCGACGTTTGGCCGCAGGCCGCGACGCCGAACGCGAGAACGGCCGCAGCGGCAGCCGCCAGGCCAAGCTTAAACTTAGTCATAGGTACTATACCCCTCGTATCAGCGCAGAGGTCGTAGCCTCGA
>DASZWS010000362.1:0-1895 GCA_035546515.1 Vitreimonas sp.
TCGCCATTGTGGTTCACCACGGTTCCGCCGCGGACGATGATGTCAAAGGTCGTCATCACAAGCCTCCGGCGTGCAGCAAATTCAGAGCAGCGGCCTCGACCGCATCAATGCTGACATCGTTCATCGCCGCGCCCGCGTCCAGGGCTGAAACGCTTGCAGCCGCCTCAAAAGGGCGGCCTCGCAGTGTGCGAGTGCGCGCACCGTAAGGCGCGCGGACCCGCTCGTCGGTGGGGCCGAATAAAGTCAGCGTCGGCGCGCCGGCAGCGGCGGCGATGTGCGTGAGCGCGTTGTCGTTGCCGATGCAGAGCGTGGCGCGTTCCAAGAGTGCGGCGCACGCCAGCAAATCGAAGCCGCCGCCCAGATCGGTGGCGGCAATGCCGTCTGCGTCCAGGCTTGCGACGATGGCGCGGGTGATCTCAGCATCGCGAGCAGCCGCGCCTAGCACGATGACATGCGCACCGTTGAGCGCGCCATCGCAAAGTCGCCGCGCGACAGCGGCGAAGCGATCGGCCGGCCAACGCTTTGCGGCTGCAGCTCCCCCGGGCGCCAACAGCAACAAACGCGCGGCGTCGGGCACGACCCCCGCGGCAGCCTGGCGTGCGCGTTCATCAAGCCAAATCGTGGGGGCAAGCGGCTGCTCCGCGTCAAGAGCGGCGGCCCAGTCCTCAACGCGATGGCGGATCATCGGGCCGGGCCTCAGCGAGACGCGGCGCGCGGCGGACAACATCGAGCCAAGCAGCCCTCCGCGTCCATCCAGCAAGGTATCAAAACGCTGCGCCAGGAGGCGCGCCCAGACCAAAACGGGGTCGGCAGCGGCGGCGCCGATCACATGGGTCCTGGTGCGGCCCGGGACCGCGCGAAACAGCGGCGCGATATCGGCGCTGGCAACGACGCTCACCCGCCCTTCGTCGCGCAATGCATACGCCAGCGCGCCGGTGGCAAGCACCGCCTCCCCCAGATCGTCAGGGGCCAGAAACAAGACCGACGCCATGGCTTGGGGTTAGGCGCGGGTCCGGTAAATTCCAAGTCAACGGCGGCAGCGTTTTCCCCGCTTGCGATGCACCGCCGCGCACGCCAAGTGGAGGCCATGGTTGTGTCCCGCCTTGAACGCGCGCTTATCCGTGTTGCCGGCCCCGATCGCATCAGCTTTTTGGACAACCTGCTCACACAGCGGGTCGAGGGCTTGGAGGGAGTGCGCTACGGCGCACTGCTCACCCCGCAGGGAAAGGTCATCGCCGACACCCTGATCTGGTCGCACGGCGAAGCCGTTATCCTGGAGACCGACCCGAAATTTGCCGATGCGCTACTCAGCAAACTCAGCATGTACCGGTTGCGCGCCAACATCACGCTTGGCGCCGCGGCCGATCTCGCCGTCGCGTTTTCGGTAGATCCGTTTGAAGGCGCTTTGGCTGATCCCCGCATGCCCAACGGCGAACTCGGCTGGCGCAAGCTCATCGCCAGCGCCGACGCTGCCGCGCTTCCCGAGGGCGACGAGACCTTATGGTCGCGGCGGTTTGGTTGCAGCGTCCCCGACCTCGCGGTCGACATCCAACCCGATGAAATCTTCGCCGGCGAAGCCTTGTTGGAAGAGCTCAACGGCGTCGATTTTCAAAAAGGCTGCTTTGTCGGCCAAGAGAACGTGAGCCGCATGAAGCGCCGCGCCACAACACGCCGAAAGCTTTGCAGCGTCGCGTTTAGCGGCGCCCGCTTTGAGTACGGCACGCCCATACGTGCGGGCGCCGCTGAAATTGGCGCCATCCGTTCGGCTCAGAGGTGCAAGGCCATAGCACTAATTCGCCTCGACCGTGCGCTGGAGGCGCAAGAGCGCGGGCAAAAACTCATGGCAGGCGAGATCGAAATCCACCTTGATCCGCCAGATTGGTTGATCTTGCCGC
>DASZWS010000363.1:0-6959 GCA_035546515.1 Vitreimonas sp.
CGATCGGCCTGCGTGAACGGCTTCGGCCCTCCTTGGCCCTCGCCGAATGAGCGCAGATGTTCCATCAATTCGCGTTGCGCCAGCGCTGCGCCAATGGATGAGGTTGTGAACGGCTTGCCCGTCGCGGCGAGCGCCGCGCCGCCGGCTGCAAGCACGCGGCTGGCGAGCGGGATGTCGTTGGTGATGACGATATCGCCCGGCTGCACGCGTTCGGCGATCCAATCGTCGGCCACGTCCGGTCCGGCATCGACGACGTTGAGCTGAATGCCAGGCGGCACGCGAATGAAGGAATTGGCGACGACCTGCACCGGGCACCCGGTGCGGCGTGCGACCTTGTAAACCTCCTCCTTCACCGGGCAGGCGTCAGCATCGACGAAGATCGTGGGCGCGCTCACAACGCATTCCCCTTCTCCCTTGCGGAGAAGGGGTTAGGGGATGAGGGGCGACGAGCACCCACGATGCGAAGCGATTGCATCAAATCTTGCACCCCATCTCCACCGAGCGTGGCGGCTGAACGCCCCTCACCCCCCTGCCCCCTCTCCGCAAGGGAGAGGGGGAGCTTCGACTCAGAACAGCGAGCCCTGATTGCCGCCGGGCTTAGGCTTAGTGACCGGCGTTGCGCGCAGCTTATCCGGCTCACGCGCTGGCGCGTTCTCCGGCTCAATAACCCCGTGACGATCGCCGTCAGCAAACGTGATCTGCACCGCGTCGCCCGCATTCAAGTCCTTGGCCGCACGCACCAGCACCCCATCCTCGCGATGCACCATGGCGAAGCCGCGCGCCAACACGCTCTTGTGCGACAGCGACTCCAGCATCCGCGCGGACGCGTCGAGATGTTTCTTCTGCGCCTCCAGGCTCCGGCGCATCGCCGGCTCAAGGCGCGCTGCGGTACGCACGAGATGCTCACGACGGCGCACAATGTCTGCCGCCAGCGCTTGTGGGCGCAGCCGCGCGGCGACGCGATCGAGCTTGGATTGCGCCGCGCGCGTATTGGCGACGAGCGCCGCATTCAAACGCTCGGCGGCGCGGTCAAACCGCTGCTGCGGGATCTGAAACAGCGTTTCCAGCCGCGGCAGCTTGGCGGCGGCGGCGCGCAGTTCGGTACGCCGGCGCTCAAGGCCGCGCACCAAGCCGCCCTTCAAGCGCCCATCCAAAGTCGCCACGCGCTGGATCAGCTCGGCGCGCACCGGCACGGCTTTTTCCGCCGCACCCGTCGGCGTCGGCGCCCGCAAATCCGACGCGAAATCGATCAGTGTCGTATCCGTTTCGTGACCGACGGCGCTGATCAACGGAATCTGACTGTCCGCCGCCGCGCGCACCACAACCTCTTCGTTGAACGCCCACAGATCCTCGATCGAACCGCCGCCGCGCGCCACGATCAGCACGTCGGGCCGATTGGCGCCGGTCAGCGCATTGAAGCCACGAATAGCGCGCGCGACCTGAGACGCGGCCTCGGGTCCCTGCACCAACACCGGCCACAAGATCACGCGGCGCGGAAAACGTTCGCTCAGACGATGCAGGATATCGCGGATCACAGCGCCGGTTGGCGACGTCACCACGCCGATGGTTTGCGGCAAGTATGGAATTGGCTTCTTGCGCTCGGGCTTGAACAAACCCTCCGCCGTGAGCCGCGCCTTCAGTTTCTCGAGTTGCGCCAACAGCGCGCCGACGCCTGCCGGCGCCATGCGTTCGCAAATCAGCTGATACTGAGAGCGCCCAGGATATGTCGTGAGCCGCCCCTCGGCGACAACCTCTAGCCCTTCTTCCGGTTTGAAATTCAGCTGCTGAACGTTCGACTTCCACATCACCGTGGCGACACAGGCGTCAGCGTCCTTCAGATCGACGTACATATGCCCGCTCTTCGCGAGCATCACCCGGCCCAATTCCCCGCGCACCCGCACACGATCAAAGTCACGCTCCACCGTGCGGCGCACCGATTGCGCCAGCTCGGAGACGGTGAGTTCCGGCAGGTTGGAGGCCGCGGCGGCAGCGGGAGCCGTATCTGTCATCACTTTCATATAAGGCGACTCGCTCGCGCGCGCGGGGAATGATTAATTAGGTTCCGCGGGCTGTGGGGGCTCGGGGGACATACATGGCGTTCGACGCGAACGATCTGTCGCCGCACGAGCATTTCGTGGTGGAGCGCACCCGGCTGGGCGAGCTCGCGGATTTCTCGCCCATGGGCGGTCCAGGCGGCGCAAAGCCGGCGGTGCGCGCGGGATTTTTGCGCAAACTGATGCTGGCGCTCGACCCCGACTGGCGGCTCACCTCGGCGGGCGTGCGCATCAAGGGCGCGCGCATCGACGGCGTGCTCGACCTTACCGACTGTTCAGGCGCCGGCGCAGCCCTCAGCCTTGAGGGGTGCGAGATCGTCGAAGCTGTGGATGTCGGCCGGGCGCGGCTAGCGCGGCTGGCGCTTATCGATTGTCGTGTGGCGAAACTAACAGCCGCGCACTCCATTATCGACGGCGCATTGGACCTGAGCGGCGCAGCCCCCATCGGCGACGCCGGCGCGGAAACGTTCATCGCCGACCTTCGCGGCGCGCGGATTGGCGGCGACGTCGTCGCGCGCGGCGCGCACTTCTGCCGCGCGACCGCCGCCGATATTGTGCTCGCGCTCGATGGCGCGCAGATCGGCGGCGATCTGCTTTTAGACGAGGGTTTCGAGGCGCTCGGCTGCATCTCGCTGGCCGGCGTGCACCTCTCCGGTTCGCTGCGTTGCGACGGCGCGCAGCTGATGAATCGCAGCGAAGACGCGAAGAGCGTGGCGCTCAATGCGCGCGGCGTCGACATCGGCGGTGATGTCCGCCTGAACGGCAAAATGAAAGCCGAAGGCGTGCTCGACTTTTCCGGCGCGCGCATTGGCGGCGATTTCGACATCGGCCAAAGCACGCTCAAGAACGAGGTCGGCGTCGCGCTGACGCTGATCAACACCCGCATCGCCGGACAATTCACCGGCGCCGGCAAGATCGCCGGCCAGGTGCAAGCTGCCAACGCCGAGATCGGTCGCAATTTCGATTGGCGCGGCATTGAACTGACCCATGCGATGACGCCGCGCGGCGACAGCTTCGGCACCGCGCTCGACGCGGCTGGGCTCAACGTGGGCGGCGCCATGCTGCTGCAGGGCGCGAATATCAAGGGCGAAGTGTTTCTCGCCGACGCGCGCATTGCCGGCTATCTCGCTTTCGGCGGCGGCCGCTTCATCAATCCGGGCCACTGGGCCGTTCGCGCGCCAAACGTGCGCGTCGGCGGCAACCTCACTATCAAGATCGACGAAAACGGGTACGCGCCGCACGGATTGAAAACGGTGGTCGAAGGCGGTGTGAAATTCGATCGCGCACATATTGAAGGCGCGTTCTCCTGGCTCAATCTCGAACTGCGCGGGCCCGGGCCCGCGGGAGCCAAGGGCGCGGTTTTCTCCTTTGCAGATGCGGAAATCGAAGGCGCGCTGCAAGCCTACGCCCTCGTCACGCAAGCCGATGCGCGCATCGATGCGTCCGGGGCGCGCTGCGCCGCGCTCGACGATGATCTCAAGACGGGCTGGAGCGCCGACGCCGCACTTGATCTTGAAGGCTTCGAATATCAGCGCATCGACAGCGCCGCGGAAAAGTGGAGCACGCGCCTGGCGTGGTTGAAGCGGTCGCGCCGCGAGGGCTTGCGCTTCGCCGCGCAGCCGTTCGGCGAAATCGCGCGCGCCTACGCCCGTTGCGGGCGCCGCGAGGATGCGCGACGCATTTCGTTAGCGCAGCACGATCTGAATACCCGCAAAGCATCGAGCGGCCCGCTGACCTGGGCGCTTTCCTCGCTGTTCGGCCTGGTGGCGGGCTATGGGCTGGCGCCGATCCGCGTCGTGCGCGCGCTGGTGCTGTTTCTGGCGCTGGGCGTCGCCGGCGTGCTGACCATGAACGCGCAGGGCGCGCTGGTGCGACCCGACGGGGCGGCCTGCAACGGCGCCATCGAACCTGCGCTTTACGACATCGATGTGGCGCTGCCGGTGATCGATCTTGGACAGGAAAGCCGTTGCGCGCCGGGCCGCGCCGCTGGCGCAGCGCTTTCGGCCGGCGCGCCGATCGCGGGCAGTTCATGGCGCATGTTCGAAGGCGCAGCCATCTGGACCTGGGCGCAGGCGCTCTACACGGTGCTGGGCGCCATTCTCTCCGCGCTGGCTGTGATCACGTTCTCCGGCGTGATGAAGCCGAAGGACGATTGACGCACGCCGATTAGCGCTTGAACCGCACCCCAGAGCTTGCTTTGCATCACCAAGGAATTGGGGGCGCGCATGCTTGTGAGACGGACTTTGTTGCAATCGGCTCTGGCGGCGCCGCTGCTGGCGGGATGCGCGTCTTCGCCCGCGAACACAAGCGAAGCGGCAGAGCCGTACCCCGCCTTCGTCCCCGACCCAGACTCCTATGCGCGGCCAGACATCGCGCACGTCACGCACGTTGCGCTGGACCTCGCCGCTGATTTCGAGCGCAAGGTGCTTGCCGGCACGGCGACGCTCTCAATCGTCTGCGCCGCTGACGCTTACGAGATCATCCTTGATTGCGACAAGCTGAATATCCAGTCCGTGCACACCGAGCATGGCGCGACGACCTTCAGCATCGGCGAGGCCAAGCCCGATCATGGCGCGCCGCTCACGATCGCCATCACGCCGGACGTGCGCACGCTGACGATCGTGTACGAAACGTCACCAGACGCGCAGGCGCTACAATGGCTCAACGCGCAGCAAACCGCGAGCGGCAAGCCCTATCTGTTCAGCCAGGGCGAGAGCATCCTCACGCGCTCATGGGCGCCGACGCAGGATAGTCCGCAAATCCGGCAGACGTACGAGGCGCGCATCGTTGTGCCCGCGGACCTGCACGTGGTGATGAGCGCGCAGCAACTGACACCCGACGGCGAAGCCGTACCCGGCGACGCCAACAAGCGCGCCTACCGCTTCCGCATGGAGCACCCGATCCCGTGCTACCTCTTTGCCGTCGCGATCGGCGATCTCGCCTTCCGCGCGACCGGGCCGCGCACCGGCGTGTGGAGCGAACCAAGCGTCGTCGACGCCGCCGCCAGCGAATTCCGCGACATGGAGCGCATGCTGCGCGCCGCGGAGGCGCTCTACGGGCCGTATCGCTGGGGGCGTTACGACGTGTTGGTGCTGCCGCCCTCGTTTCCGTTTGGCGGCATGGAAAATCCGCGCATGACGTTCGCGACGCCAACGATCATCGCCGGCGACCGCAGTCTCGTGGACGTCATCACGCACGAGATGTCCCACTCTTGGTCCGGCAATCTGGTCACCAACGCGGTGTGGGCTGATGGTTGGCTCAACGAAGGCTTCACCACCTATATCGAGGGCCGCGTGTCGGAAGTGCTCTACGGCGCAGACCAGGTGGCGATGGATCGTGTGTTGGCGTGGGTCTCGATCCAGAATGCGCTGAAAACCATCACGCCCGACCAATCGCGTCTGCATACGCAAAGCAATGACGGTTCGGCGCTCTCGTACACGAAGGGCTCGCTCTTCTTGCGCACCATCGAAGGCGTGATCGGCCGCCCCGCGATGGACAGCTATTTGCGCTCCTACTTCGATCGCCATGCCTTCCAGCCGATGACCACCGCGCGCTTCCTCGCCGACTTCCGCGCACACGTCGTCAAGGGCGACGCGGCGTTGGAGCAACGCTTGCAACTGGATGCCTGGGCCTACGAGCCGGGACTGCCGTCAAATGCCGTCGAACCACATGCGGCTGCCTTCGATCGTGTCGACGCCGCCGCGCAGGCGGTCGCCGCCGGTGGTGCTCCCGACGCAGCACTTTGGCAGACATGGGGCACGTTCGAGCGCCAGCGTTTCATCCAGGACATGGGGCGCACCGTTCCCGTCGCGCGCTGCGCGCAGCTTCAGGCGGCGCTGCATCTGAACGAGGTCACCAACGACGAAGTGCTGGCCGATTGGCTCAAGCTCGCGGTGCACAGCGGCTATGAGGACGCAGCCCAATCCGTTAGCGGTTTCCTCCGCCGTCAGGGGCGCGCCAAATATGTTGTACCGCTCTATCGCGCGTTAATGGCGCAAGGCGCGTGGGGACAACGCCTGGCGCGCGAAATTTACGCGCAAGCACGCCCGACATATCACCCGGTGGTTGTTTCCGCAGTCGATACGATCATAACGCCCGGTTAACGCCGATTTTTTCGTAATCGAAACAAGCCCTCTGGCCTCGACGGCGCCACAAGCGCACCCGATATTATCGGGCAAATGCTGCGTTTGGATCACGTCGTTCTGCCGATTTGGGAGGTGAAAAAATCACTCGCCTTCTATCGCGAAGTTTTGGGCCTTCGTCTGGTTGAGGCCTACGAGGGTGACGATTGGGACGGCTTTCCATGGCTGATGATGATTTTCGCGCTGGGTGACCGGCGCGAGATCGTGCTCGTGTATTTGAAGGGCGCGAAACAACCCGCCGCCAGCAAGCTGCCCAAAGATGTGCGTCACATTGCGTTGGCCGAAACGACCGCCATCGAACGTTGGAAAGTGAAGCTGGACGCCGCAAAGGTGGAATACACCGAGGACAACGACGGCGAACAGCGCTCGCTCTATTTCGAAGACCCGAGCGGAAACTCGCTTGAGATCACCGCGCCGCCCTCCACACCTGCGCTCGAAGAAAGCGCCGAGGCGCTCGCGCTGGCGCAAAAATGGGCCAAGAAGCGCAAGTGATTGCGCGCCGCGCTTGACCGCGCGCGTGCGCGGTCGCAAGCCAAATTCCCATGAAGATTCTGGTCGTCGGATCGGGCGGGCGTGAGCACGCTTTGGGCTGGAAGCTCAAGCAGAGTCCGCTCGTCACCGAAATCATTTCCGCGCCGGGCAATCCGGGCCTGGCGGAACTCGGCCGTTGCGTCGCCATCGCTGCAACCAATGCCTCCGAACTCGCCGCGTTTGCCGCGCGCGAGCAGATCGATCTTGTGGTGATCGGGCCGGAAGCCGCGGC
>DASZWS010000364.1:0-2455 GCA_035546515.1 Vitreimonas sp.
GTAGCCGCTATAGGCGTCGACCTGCAGCACGCCCTTAAAGCCTTTGAGCATTGTAGTTGCGTGTTCGCCGCCGCGGCCTGGTGCGTAAGTGTAGACCACACCTGGCGGCGCGCCTCCGCCCCAAGGTCGATCGTCACGCGCGACCGCCCAGAGATATCCGGTCTTGGTGCGGCCGCGTCCGGGATCGAGTACCGGCGCTCGCGTTTCGTCGCAGAAGAGTTTCTCCGAGCTTTTCAGATGCTCGAGCATGCGCGCTACGATCGGCTTTAGAGCCCAAGCGCCACGTCCAGCCCAGTCCGACAAGCACGAGCGGTCGACCTCGATGCCTTCACGCGCCAGGATCTGCCACTGCCGATAGAGAGGTAAGTGATCGGCGTATTTCTGCACCAGCAGATGAGCGATCGTCGCCTCTGTCGGTAGGCCACCTTCGATGAGGTGTGCTGGCGCGGGCGCTTGCGTGACGCCGTCTTCGCACTTTCTGCAGGCGTATTTCGGACGCCGCGTGACCAGCACGCGGTGCTGTGCCGGGATGACGTCCAGACGTTCAGCGCGATCTTCGCCGATGACATGAAGCGCGCCACCGCAGCAGGCGCAGCTTTTATCCTCGATATCGACGACGATTTCGACGCGTGGCAGATGCGCCGGGAGCTCGCTCCGTTTTTTCGGCGCACGGGCTTTGCGCAGGTTTGCTGGCGTCGCTGCTTCGGCCTCGGCTTCGCTTGCCGCCAGCGCCATCTCGAGATCTTCAAAGGCCAGATTGAGTTGATCGGGCGAGAGCTTCTCTGAGCTCTTGCCAAACTGGCTGCGCTGCAGCTTCTTGATGATGGCGGCGAGGCGCGCGTTTTCAGCCTCGCGCGTGGCGATCGCTGCGTCTTTGTGAGCGAGTTCTTGAGTGAGCCGCGCGATCATCTCGTGCGCGGCGGCCAGATCCTCAGGAAGGGCATCAGGCGAAGCACTCACGCGACGCAGTAAAGCACAAAATCCAAGCGTTGAGGCGCCCCCGCATGCAAACCGAGTCAGTCTGTCGCGGCTATTGCGCCTCGCTTGGCGCCTGCACGCGCTGACCGTGCACGCGCGTCCAATCAAGCCCTTCGATGAGCGCGCCAAATTGCGCCGGCGTTAGCCGCATCACGCCGTCTTCAAGTTTGGGCCAGCGAAATTTTCCTTCGCCCAGACGCTTCGACACCAGCACCGTGCCGGTACCATCCCAAAACAGCAGCTTCACGCGGTTGGCCCGCTTGGCCCGGAAGAGATAGATGACGCCGCTGAACGGATCGGTGCGCAGCTCTTCTTTCAGCAGCGCGGCCAAACCATCCGCGCCTTTCCTGAAGTCCACGGGCTTTGTCGCCATCAACACCCGCACCGGGCCGCCTGGAACGATCACGCGCGCAACGCACGCACGACGGCTTCCACCATCTTCACGTCAACGACCCCGCCGATGCGCACCAAAACGCCGGCGCCTTCAACTTCGATCCCGCCCGCGGCGGCTATCTCATCGCGCTGCGCGGCGCGTTGCGGTTTGTCAGCAACAACAATCGGCGCGAACTGGTTTGTTTGCGACGTCATCTCGGCGGCGAGCACCAGCTTTCCCTGACGCGCGTCTCTGCGCCAGCCGAACAATTGCCCCGGACGCGCGCCGTAGCGACGCGCCACATCCGTAACCACCACGTTTGGCGCCAAGCTCTCCGCAACCATCTGAGCTTTTAGAGCCTCCGACCACCGTCGCCGGCCGCCGCCCGTCAGAATTTCGAGGCGACGCGCCTCGTGTCTCAAACCATCACTTTGGTCGTCCATTTGGCGCACTCGAGACTATTCGAGCTGGTTATGGACGATTGGCGCGCGGCGCGACATGTGGGGCGGAGCCAGCGCTTACTTTGCAGCGCCTGACCCAATGAGAGAATTCGTCCGTTCACCGCCGACGACGCTTTGGCCTTTTCAAAGCAACCGATCGCCTTGAACAGGGAAATCAATCGCGCGGCGAACTTCCGCGAGCGTCCTGACCGCGCTGGGCGTGGCGTTAACCGTCAGCGTTTAACGGCGGGCAAAATCGCTAACGGCGACGCCGCTCGAATTGCAACGCCAGTCATACTAAAAGCGCTGAGGCCTGCCTTCGCCGCAAGCCGGCATTTGTCATAACGCGCTTCATTGGCTCCCGGGCGGGACACCAGGACCAATGTATTGACTTATAAAGCCAAGTGACTCGTTGAAGACGGTGCGCCAGGCGTCGCCGGCATCCGGCAGGTAGTAGTGAATGGCGTTGGTCAATGTGACCAGCCGAACCGGGTGACCCGCAGCTTGCATCGCGCGCTGCATGATTTGGCTCTGCTCATAGGGCACTGTGTAGTCTTTATCGCCGTGGATCAACAGCAACGGCATGGTGACGCGCGCAGCGTTTTCAGCGGCTGAGTGAGCGTTCAGCATGGCCGCATCGCGATTGAGATCGCCAATTGCGTCT
>DASZWS010000365.1:0-1570 GCA_035546515.1 Vitreimonas sp.
GCGGCCACACGCATACGCGCCTCACAGGTGGCTGAGAACACGGGCTTGACCGTGCGCGCGGTGACAGCGATGGCCGCAAGAGGCGATATTCCGGGCGCTGGCAAATTCGGCCGCGTCTGGACGTTCGATGCGCGTTCGGTACGCGCATGGATTCGCGAGCGGGAGCAGGCGACATGGGAAAAGGCGCGGGCCGCTCGGGAGCTAGCAACATCTATTGGCGCAATGGAATCGCTTGGGCCCGCGTGCAAATCGCCGGCCGCGACATTCGACGAAGCTTACGCACGAGCGATCGGACTGAAGCCAAAAAACGTCTGAGCAAGATCCTTGCGGACGCCGATAGCATCCGCTTCGGCGAAGGGCCGCGCCACACCTATCGAGAAGCGGTTACCGCATGGGCGCGGACGAATTTTGGCGGCGTGAAGCCTTCCAGCGCCGAGCGCTACAAGACGAGCCTGCGTATGCTCGATCCCCATTTCGGCGACATGCATCTCGACCAGATCACACGCAAGGAAATCGGTCGCTACGTGCTGGCGCGAAAGGCCAAGGCCTCGAACGCCACGATCCGCCGCGACCTGTCGGCGCTCTCGCGCATGCTATCATGCGCCGTGGCCCTTGGTCTGACCGAGACCAATGCGGCGCGAGAATGGGATCGATCCGTCATCAAGGCGCCGCGCAAGCCGTTCGTGCGAATCGATCAACGCTCATTCGATTTTGTCGTCGCGCGCGCGCCCGGCGCGTTCGGCGCCCTGCTCCGCTTCCTGCTCGCGACCGGCATGCGCGAGAACGAAGCCACCATCCTGAGGCGCAAAGGCGATATCGATCCTCTCACCGGTCAACTCACCATCGACGGCAAGCGCGGCGTGCGCACGATCACGCTAAGCCCCGCAGCGCTTCAGATCGCCCGCAGCGCGCCGGCGCACATATCCTCGCCCTTCATCTTCTGGACGCCCGACGGCGGCCGCTACAAGACCGCGTGGAGCATTCAGGCGCGGCTCTGTGCATCGGCGCAAAAGGCGGCGCAGCGCGAGGGCTGGGCGTTCCGCAGATTCAACATCCACGGCTTGCGTCACGAATTCGCGATCCGCTGGCTTGAAAACAGCGGCAGGCTCTATGCCCTGCAGCGTCATCTCGGCCACTCGTCGATCAGACAGACCGAAGAATATCTGGCCTATGTGGCGCCCGAGATCGCCGAGCGCGTGCGCGCCGAAACATGAGCGTGGCGGCGCAAAAGCCGGAGCGCGACACGCGGTTTTAACCATGTTTCCCGTGAAACATCAGAGGCTTGATGATGCCTGAAGAGCGATCTGAAAATCCGCGTGTCGGTGGTTCAATTCCGCCCCCAGGCGCCAGGTTTTTCAGCGATTTCATCTGCTTAGCTCATCGGCATGAGCGGCATCACGAGAACGAATCGCGGTTTCTCACAGGCGCAAGAGTCGGCACGCTCATTTCAGCCTGCGCTTCGATGACGGCTCGTTCCAGCCGATCGCCTTGAGCACTGCATCCTTCACAAAGGCCGAGCGCTTCGCGCCCGCCGCTGCCGCCTTGGCGTCCAAGGCTTTTAGCTGCTCCG
>DASZWS010000366.1:0-15235 GCA_035546515.1 Vitreimonas sp.
GAAATTTCGGTCGTCACGTCGGCGTTGGCGCCGAACAAGATTTTGTACCCGAGCGAGTTCGACGCCGGCTTATGCCGCTCGATCGCCCACCCGCGCTCGCGCGGCACGAAGCGCTTTTCCTTCAGCTTCTTGCCGGTGGACGGCGGACGCCACCACCACTGGCTGTGCACGTACGGCACGTGTGCCGGGTCCATCAGCCCGACGACGGCGTTGTCCATGTTCGCCGCGAAGATGCGGTGAATGACGAATTTCGGTTCGCGCAGATCGCGCAGCCCAAACTCCGGCGGCGGTGGCGGCGCATCCGCGAAGCGCGGATCGGCCGACACGTAAATCAGAATGACGCCATTGGCCTCAGATGTCGGGAAATGCCGTACGCGAATTTTGCCCGCTTCATAGTTCTGCCCGTCCACCAGTGACGGGATCAGCTTGCAAGCGCCATCACCCGTCCCAAAGCGAAAGCCGTGATACGGGCACTCCACCGTCTGCACGCCATCGTTGGAAATAATCCGTCCCGCCGACAGCGGCACCGCGCGATGCGGGCAGATGTCCCGCAGCGCAAACGTCTTCCCGTCCGCATCGCGGCCAATCACTACCGGCTCACCCAGGATCTCACGGCGAAACATCGCCCCGCGCTTCACCTCAGCCGAGGTGGCGGCAAAATACCAAAGGTCCCGAAGCAGCTCGCTCATTCGAAGTCGGGGATAGCGGAGCCAACGCGCCAACGGAAGGCGACATAAGGCAATAGGCAGTCGCCAATGAGCAGTGGATGCGCGCCGCCCTAGCAATACTCCCCATGCCTATTGCCTATTGCCCCCTGCTTTCACCGCGCCACCACCGTCACCCGAAACACATGCGCCGGCGGCTCGCTCGTTTCCCACGGACGCCGCTGCTCCATGACGATCTCGCCCGTGCCCGGCCCGGTCGCGGCAAACAGGTTCACTTCCCAATGGTTGCCGCCGGCGTAGCCTGGCTGGTTCTGCGCGGCAATCGTCGGCCCGCTGGCGTCGCCCGCGCGCACAATGAACGGCGGCAGCTGCGCGGGCGCCCATTGATATCCGGCGGTCGGCACACCCACCAATTCGATGGCGAAGCGCTGATTGACGCCGACTTGCACGACTTGCCCCTCCTGCGCGGAGTTGATGTGCACGGTCACATCCGCGGGCGTCGGCGCTGGCAACATGCCGGTATCAACGCTCTGCTGCTGTTGCGGCTGCGCATCCGGCGCCTGCGACGTCGTCGTCGGCGCACAGGCGCCTAACAGCGCTGCCGCCACCAGCGCGGTGCGAAACTTCATTGCATGGCTCCTGCTTCCATGAGGCCGGCATAGAACCGGATCATGCGTTCAAGATTGGCGATGGTAAGGCGCTCATTGTTGCCGTGAACGGTTTCGAGCTCATCATTGGTGAGCAGAATCGGCTGGAACCGATACACATTGTCGGCAACGTCGCTGTACTCGCGCGAATCCGTGCCGCCCAGCACCAGCCCCGGCGCCACCGGCGCGTTCGGCAGCATCTGCTGCGACAGCGCCGCGATCAGCGCATAGCTGGACGAGCTCGTGCTCGACACCACGCTCGCATCCTTCGGCGGCTCGGCCCAGTCCACGGTGACGCCGTGCAGGTTCGCCACCGCCGCGCGCGCCGACGCAAGCAAGCTCGCCGACGTATCGCGCGGATGAATGCGGAAATTGATCAGCGCCGTCGCTTCCGCCGGCAACACGTTGGCGCGGCTGCCGCCGGAAATCACTGTCGGCGCCACCGTCGTGCCCAAGAGCGCCTGCGCCGGCGCGCTCGACGCCAGCTGCCGCTGCAGCAGCGGGCCGAACAACCACTCATTGGAAAGCGCCATGCGGTTCATAAGCGAAAGATGCGGCGCGAGCGCCCGCATCATCGCCATCGCCGGCCCGCCGCCTTCGATGTTGCGCTTGATCGGCATGTCGTGGATGCGCGTCACCGCTTGCGCCAGCAAGGACACCGCTGTTTCGCGCGGCGGAATGGACGAATGCCCCGCCTGCCCCACTGCGCGCACGCGCATGGTCGCAAAGCCCTTCTCAGCAATGCCGATCAGCGACGCCGGCCCGCCCGTCAGCGGATGATCGGTGATCGCCGCGAGGCCTTCATCGAGCACGAACCACGCGTGTACGCCGCGCCGCTGCAGCTCCGCCGCGATCTGATGCGCACCACCCTCGCCGCCAATTTCTTCATCGAAGCCGAACGCCATCATGATCGTGCGCTTCGGCCGTTTGCCGATCCGCGCCAGCAAATCCGCCGCTTCTAGGATGGAAACCAGCGAGCCTTTGTCGTCGATGGCGCCGCGTCCCCATACGGCGTTGTTGCGGATCACGCCTGCGAATGGATCGACCTGCCATTGCCCGCGCGTGTCATCCGGCACAGGCACCGTGTCCTGGTGCGCCAAAAGCAGCATCGGCGGCTGGCCCGCATCGCTGCCCTGCCATGTATAGAGCAGACCCAAGCCGTTGATCAGTTCACGCTTCGCCTGCGCATGGAACGCAGGGTAGGTCGTCTGCATCCACGCTTGGAAGCGTTCGAAATTACTGCGGTCGTCATTGGCGTTGACGAGCGACACCGTGTTGAAGCGCACGGCTTCTGAAAGATGCTGCGCGGCGGTGTTGGCGTCGATGGAATAAGCGCCGGTGTTTGGCAGCGCCACGGAGGCGGGCGGCGGCGGTGCGGTAAACGTGCTCGTTCGGTAGCCGACGAACCCTGCAAGCACCAGAACCACAAGCGCAAAACCCGCGCCGATCAGCCGCCACATGTCCCCATCTCCCTCAAGGGCGCTTAAGCTGCGCCTCTTCAAGCCAGATTAGGGGCGCTCCAGGCGCCGCCGTCAACGCACGGCGCTAGGGCGCCTTTTTCGCCTTCGGCTTGGCCGCGGCCTTTTTGGGCGCTTTCGCAGGCGCGCGCGCCTTGCGTTCCAGGAGCTCGGCATCGACGAGCGGCAACAGGCGCTCGGCCTCGGTGCGTTGTTGCACCGTGCCGGACACGGCCAGGCGCTCTGCGTTTGCACGCAGCGTCGCCAGTTCCTTGTCGGAAAGGCCTGGTATCCGCTCGTCGATGCTCATGCTCAGACGGCTTTAAGGTTGGCGGCGGAATCGCGGCCTTGGCGATCCTTTTCCAGGTCGAACGAGACCTTCTGGCCATCGCTCAAGCCGCTCATGCCCGAGCGCTCGACGGCGGAAATGTGCACGAACACATCCTTGCCGCCGCCTTCCGGGGCGATGAAGCCGAAGCCTTTTTGCATGTTGAAGAACTTAACCGTACCAGTAGCCATATTCGTCTCCTGAATGGCAAAAACCGCCCGCCCAGGACCCTTCCCGGCGGGCTCGAACTTGAACGGAAACGACTGACAATCCGGCGCGAGGCGGAGGATCACGCGTGACGCGACGAGAACGATGCGCCCATTTAGGCGCTTCGCGCCCAAAAGTCCAGGAATGCCAGCTTTGCGCGGCTAGGGCGTACTCGGGTCAAAATGCGTCACCGCCGCTGGCCGCGCTTTCACGCGCTCGTAGTAGGCGCGCACATTTGGCAGGTCCGGCTTCTCAAAATCGCCGCCAAACCAGCGGTGCATGGAAAGCCCCAGCGGGATGTCGGCAAAGCTGAACGTCGCACCCGCGACATAGGCTTTCGTCTCCGCCAAGCGTGCTTCGAAGATGCGCATCTTCCCGGTCCATCGCGCGACTGAATCCTTCACCGCCGCAGGATCGTAGTCGCCGGGAACCTTACGCACCAGCGCCAGCACGGCGGGCATCCACGACCCATTCAGCTCGGTCGTCTGCCACCCGAACCATTGTTCCGCCCGCGCACGCGCTTCGACGGTTTGCGGCACGAGTTCACCGTGACCGTACTTGTCGATCAAATAGCGCATGATCGCCGACGACTCCCACAGCACGAAATCGCCGTCCTTCAGCACCGGAACCAATCCATTCGGATTGAGCGCCAGAAACTCCGGCGCTTTCGGATCACGCTCCGGTTTGCCCCACACCTCGTTTTCGTAAGCAACGCCCAACTCATCGGCCGTCCACAGCGCCTTGCGGACATTGATCGAGCTGCGGCGGCCGAGAATGGTGAGCATGGGCTTTTGTTGCTGAATTTGCGCTGAAATGCTACGATCGGCGCATGGGAAAGATCGAACGCGCCATCAAAGCCCTCGAAGCGCTTCCTCCCGAACGGAGCGAAGAAATCGCCGACATCGTGCTTGAACTCACGGATGCGATTAATGCGTCGGCGTCGGGCTCAGTACTGACCGAAGAACAGCACGGAGAAGTGCGGCGCCGGCGCGCCTCGGGATTTCGGGCAGCGGACCCGCTGGCCATTGATCGGCTGATCGAAAGCCTGAGATGAAGCGCGTCGTCTGGGACGAACGTGCGGTTCAAGAACTCCGGATCGTTGCGACCTATATCGCAAATGACAGTCCGCGGTCAGCCGAACGCGTCGTCCAATATCTCCGCGATCGCGCCTTACTTCTTGGAACCTCGCCGGAACTCGGTCGCGCCGTGGGAGACGGACGCGCGAACTCGTTCTGAGTCGATATCCTTACGTGCTTGAGGTTGCCGGCGACGAAGTTCATATCATCGCGCTCTTCCATCACCGCCAAAACCGCCGCTAGCCCCGCGTCCCGCTCAACTCCAGCACATCCTCATACGTCCTGAGCCCACTACGCTGGGCGTTCACCAGCACCGCCATATTTCCCGGCGCGTGCTTGTTATCGAGCATCTTCTCATGCGCTTCCGGGATCTTCTCGAACGGCAGCACTTCGCTCATCGCCGGATCGATACGGCGATCGATCACCAGCTGGTTGGCCTGGCTTGCATGATACAGGTGCGCAAAGTGTGAGCCCTGCACGCGCTTCTGGCGCATCCACAGAAAGCGCGCATCCATGGTCAGATTGTAACCGGTGGTGCCAGCGCAGATCACCACCATGCCGCCGCGTTTGCACACCAGCACCGAAACCGGGAACGTCGCCTCGCCCGGATGTTCGAACACGATATCGACGTCCTTGCCGCCGGTGATTTCCCAGATGGCTTTGCCGAACTTGCGGCTCTCTTTCATGTACGCGCCGAACTCCGGCCCGTTCACCGTCGGCAACTGGCCCCAGCAATTGAAGTCCTTGCGATTGAGCACGGCCTTCGCGCCCATCGACATCACGTAGTCTTTCTTGCTCTCGTCGGAGACAACGCCGATCGCGTGCGCGCCCGACACCGCACAAAGCTGCGTCGCGAAAACCCCCAGGCCACCCGAGGCGCCCCACACCAGAACATTCTGCCCCGGCCGCAGCACGTTCGGCCGCCAGCCGAACAGCATCCGATACGCCGTCGCCAGCGTCAGCGTGTAACAGGCCGCTTCTTCCCACGTGAGATGCTTCGGTCGCGGCATCAGCTGCCGCGCCTGCACTTTGCAGAACTGCGCGAACGAGCCGTCGCTGGTTTCGTAACCCCAGATCTTTTGCGACGGCGAGAACATCGGGTCGCCGCCGTTGCACTCTTCGTCGTCGCCGTCGTCCTGATTGCAATGGATGACGACTTCGTCGCCCGGCTTCCAGCGCTTCACCTTGGAGCCCACCGCCCAGACGATGCCCGACGCATCCGAGCCCGCGACGTGGTAGGGCTGCTTGTGACCATCGAGCGGCGAGATCGGCTCGCCCAACGCCGCCCAAACGCCATTGTAGTTCACGCCAGCGGCCATCACGAGCACCAGCGCCTCGTCCTCGCCGATTTGCGGCGTTGGCACCTGCTCGAGCTGCATGGCCTGGTTCGGCCGGCCGTGACGCTCCTTCCGGATCGCCCAGGCCCACATCATCTTCGGCACATGATATTGCGGCGGGATCTCCCCAATCGCGTAGAGATCTTTGCCAGCGGTCGCTGCGTCAGCCATTCATTGCCCTCATAAGACGCCCAGACTGCGCAAAAATGCTGCACTGCGTCAACGCCGCAATTCCTCCTCGGTTTCCTTCTGGGACCTTGATCGCAAGAGTGTAGCTGGCGCGACGCACCTGCCTGCCTTAGCCAAGCCGCATGAGCCTCGTCCGGTCGCTGATCCTCACCCTAATTGGCCTCGCCTTCACCGCCGGCAGCCTGTTCGTGGCCTTCAATCCGGAGAGCCCTGACTTGCGCTTGGGCCTCGGCTGCGCCGCCTTCTTCGGCGGCTGCACTCTGGTCGGCGCCTCCTCGCTTTTCGTCAGCAAACCGCCGCAACCCGAACCCGACGGCAGCACGCTCATCCGCGGCTCACCAGCGCGCAGTCTCGCCTTTGCGCTCGCCGCCTTAGGATTTGCGGTTGGCGCGACCTTCGCGCCGCAAATGTGGGCCGAAGGCGATAAGGTGCGCGCCGTCATCGTCGCGCTTTGCGGACCGTTCGGCTTGCTCGGCGCCGTCGTGTTCGCGATGCAGGCCCTCAGCAGCAAACCACTCTACCGCCTCGACCGGCACGGCATCACCGCGTTCACCCCGCGCCAATGGGAAATGCCGTGGACGGCGATCGATCACTTCGAAACGGTGCAAGTCCGCGGCACACGCATGCTCACGATCCATGCGCTGCCGGAAATCCATCCGCGCAAAGCCATGTTCGGCGTCGCCACGGTGACAACCGGCGCCTCAGGGCTGCGTTTCGAAACGCTGTCCGGCCTCGTCATCTCTTACTGGGAACGCAATCGCGGCAAACGTTAGCCGCGCGTCGCGCGAACCGCCGCTTCCATGCGTGCGGCCAGCGCATCGCGTGCTGCGCCTTCAAGCGGCACATCGCCATCTTCATCAGCGCCCGGCAACGGCCCCGACGCCGGATAATCGGCGTCGGCGTTTTCGCAATAGAAGATGATGATCTCGCTCATGCCCGCGGCATCTGAAACACGCGCCAAACGTGCCGTGCGCCATAGCCGGGGCGCGTGAAGGCCCTGCGCTTGCAACAATGCACGCGTGCGCCCCGCTTCGCGATCCGGCGCGGCGTCCGCCGCACGCGCATCGTCATAAACATACGTCCCGAAGCGGTACATCTGCGCGCCAAACTGGCGCGGCGGCCGCGAGGGATAGACAAAGCGAAAGGCGTTGCCGGCATTCACACGCTCAAACTGCACGACAATCATGCGGCGAACGACGCGATCGGCGCCGGCGTCGACAAACACAAAGCGCCGCGCCACTGTCAGGCCTCCGATCGGCACATCCATCGGCGGCAGCGCCCGAAAAGCCGTATCGATCCGCAGCGTGATCTCGGGGTCGCCGCGCGAGGTCAAAGCATGGTGCGCAAAGCGCTGACCCTCGCCGCTCGGCGTCGCGCAGCAGGACACGCAGAGAACAGCAGCCACCGCTAGAATCTGTTTGATGCTCATGCGCTAGGCTCGTCCGCACGCCCAAAGCCAGCAACATCCGCGCGATCGCCCGTCGCATTTGCGCTACGAGCTGGGCCTCCGCATAAGGGCGCATGGAAACCGCCTTCAAATCGCGCGCCAGCTCGGGCTGGACCAGCGCCGGCGTCTCGTTGGCGATGATGATCCCGTTTCTGTTCGCCGCGCTCATCACAGACGGGTTTGGGCGCGGCTTTTCTCTGGCGATCGCCTGTGTGTGCTTGATTGCGCTGGTGTTGAGCGTGCGCGCCGCTACCGACACCCGCGACATCCTGAAGATCGGCCCCGACGGGCTCTTCTATCGCCCGTTCGCGCCAAAACCCGCGCCGTGGAGCGAGATCACCGCCATCGCCATGGTCCGCACCTATCAGCAGGAAGTCCTGCTCGGCCACACCAACATGCGCCGCACGCCGCAGCTCGACACGCTCAATTTCGCACTCGCACACCCCGAGAATTGGCCAAGCCATCCCGGCCGCAGCGTGTCCCGCTTCTTTCAAGCCATCGCCAAGCTGCCGCCAATCGCCATCCAAACCTGGTTCATCGACGCCACGCCCGAACAACTTGCCGACGCCATCCGCCCCTATTGGAAAGGCGAAATCAAACAGGTCGACCTCTATCCCCGCCTGCCCGGCGCGCCGGGGGTGTAACCGCCCCGCGCCTTGGCTAGAATGCGATCAATAGCTCGCCTCCCAAGGCGCAAGGATTTCCAAGAATGACGTATGCCGCGATTACCGGCTGGGGCAAAGCTATGCCGCCGGCCGTTCTTTCGAACGCCGATCTCGGCACCTTCCTCGACACCAACGACGAATGGATCACCTCGCGCACCGGCATGAAGGAGCGCCGCGTCAGTCACGTCAGCGGCATTGAGATGGCGATCGTCGCCGCCAAACGCGCGCTCGCGGCGGCCAACCTCGATCCCGCCGACGTCGATCTCATTCTCTATGGCAGCTGTTCGAGTGACGAGCAGGTGCCGAACTCCGCATCCGGCGTGCAAACCGCAATCGGCGCCAAGAAAGCTGCGGCGATGGACATCAACACCGCCTGCACCAGCTTTCTCTACAGCCTCACCACCGCCACCGCGATGATCCGCACCGGCGTCGTAAAGAACGCCATCGTCATCGGCGTCGAAATCATTTCGCCGTTCATGGATTGGAGCAATCGCAACGTCGCCGTGCTGTTCGGCGATGGCTGCGCTGCCGTCGTCGTGCAGGCCACCGACAAACAAGAAGGCGTGCTGGGCGAACAGCTCGGCTGCCTCGCCGACGTCCGCCATACTTTGCGCGTGCGTGGCATGGGCACGGCCTATTGCAATAACAACGTCGTCTCCGGCGCCACCTCATGGGATTTCGACGGCCAAGAAATCTTCCGCCAAGCGGTTCAAGGCATGGTGCAAGCGAGCGCGGCGGTGATGGCCAAATGCGGCGTTACGGCCGACGACATCGACCTCGTCGTCCCGCACCAAGCCAATCTGCGCATCATCGAAGCGGTCGTGAACCGCGCCGGCGTGCCGATGGACAAAGTGATGCTCACCGTCCAGCGCTACGGCAACATGAGCGCCGCCACCGTGCCCGTTGCGCTCACCGAAGCGGTCGAAGAAGGCCGCATTAAACCTGGCGCGCTTATTCTCATGCCCGCCTTCGGCGCCGGACTCACCGTCTGCGCGCATCTGGTGCGCTGGGGCGATCGCGTTACACCGCTCGCACAAAGCGACGCAACCCTCGGCACGCCTTCTAAAACGGCGCTCGAGATGATCAACGACATCCGCGCCCGCAAAGCCGAGGCTGTCGAAAGTTCAGCCCCCGGTCTGCAATCGCCAAAGTTCGTCAGCGCGCCGTAACGCGTGCCGGAACTGACCGCATACACCTTCAATCGCCGTCGCGGCGTGCAGGGCTGCATGGGCGCGGTGATGGTGTCGCTCAGCTTCGCCTTCATCGCCATCGGCGCGCTCTTTCCCGTACGCGCGGTTGGCGTCTTCGCTGTCTTGTTCGGCTTGGTCATTGCCTGGTTCGCGCTTTCGCTGCTGCTCGATATTTTCACACCGAACCCGATTCTCACCATCAGCGCGCAGGGCGTTTGTTTTCTGCCGTTCTCACCCGCAGTGGTGCCGTGGAGCGAGATCACCGCAGTGACCATGGCGCAGGGCTACTACTACGGGACGCAGGGCGTCACCGGCGGCGACGGCAAGTTCGGCTTCACCTACGCCATCCGCGATCCTGAACGCTTCCCAAAGCGCGGCGGCATTTCCGGCATCGCGCGCGCGACGATGACGCAAGGATCGGTGCGTCTCAACACGCTGACCCTGATCGACGCCCATTGGCAGGACCTTGAGGCCGCGTTCCGCGCACACTATCCGGGGAAGATTGTGGAGCGTCCGTTGCCTGGCGCGACGTAGCCCCTAGCGGTCCGGATTTTTGCAGTGCAGCATAAGCCCGTGAGCGATTTCCAGCACGCCCCCGACGCCCCGTGGATTTTCCGGACCTATTCCGGCCACTCGACCCCGGCCGAGTCCAACAAGCTCTACAAAACCAACCTCGCCAAAGGCCAAACCGGGCTCTCGGTCGCCTTCGATCTGCCAACCCAAACCGGTTACGACAGCGACCACATCTTGGCGCGCGGCGAAGTCGGCAAAGTCGGCGTGCCCATCGGTCACCTCGGCGACATGCGTGCGCTGTTCGACGGCATCCCGCTTGAACGCATGAACACCTCGATGACCATCAACGCGCCCGCCGCGTGGCTGATCGCCCTCTACGTCACCCTGGCGCAGGAGCAAGTCGCCGATCCGAAGAAACTCACCGGCACCACGCAGAACGACATCATCAAAGAATATCTCTCGCGTGGCACTTACATCTTCCCGCCCGCACCGAGCCTGAAACTCACCGCCGACACCATCGCCTGGAGCTTGGACGCGATTCCAAAATGGAATCCGATGAACGTCTGCAGCTACCATTTGCAAGAAGCTGGCGCGACGCCCGCGCAGGAACTCGCCTTCGCGCTCGCCGCTGCAATCGCCGTACTCGATGAGGTGAAAGCGCGCGGTGAAATCGCACCCGAACGCTTCGCCGACGTCTTCTCGCGCATCTCCTTCTTCGTAAACGCCGGGCTGCGTTTCATCACCGAACTTTCGAAGATGCGCGCCTTCAACGTGCTCTGGGACGAAATCGGCCGCGACCGCTACGGCGTCGACGATCCGAAAGCACGCCGCTTCCGCTATGGCGTGCAAGTCAACTCGCTCGGCCTCACTGAGCAACAAGCCGAAAACAACGTCTATCGCATCTTACTCGAAACCCTCGCCGTCACGCTCTCCAAGGACGCCCGCGCCCGCGCCGTTCAACTCCCGGCATGGAACGAAGCGCTCGGCTTGCCGCGTCCGTGGGACCAGCAATGGTCGCTGCGCATGCAGCAGGTGCTCGCCTACGAAACCGACCTCTTGGAATACGAAGACATTTTCGACGGCTCCAAGGTCATCGAAGCCAAGGTCGCCGAACTCTGCGAAGGCGCGCGCGCCGAACTCAAGAACATCGAAGCCCGCGGCGGCGCAGCCGCGGCGCTGGAATACATGAAAGCCGCACTTGTCGACTCCAATCGCCGCCGTATCGAACAGATCGAAAGCGGCGCGCAAAAGATCGTCGGCGTCAACGCCTTCACCGAAGCAGAACCTTCGCCCCTCGAAGCCGGTGAGAAGAACATCCACGTTGTCGACCTTTCCGCCGAAGCCGCGCAAATAGCGCGCCTGAAAGCTTGGCGCGCCGAACGCGACAGCGCTGCGGCAGAAAAAGCACTCGCCACGCTCGAAGCTGACGCACGCGCGGATCAAAACATCATGCCCGCATCACTGGCCGCCGCTAAAGCCGGCGTCACCACCGGTGAGTGGGCCGCCACGCTGCGCAAAGTGTATGGCGAATATCGCGGCCCCACCGGCGTTGCCGTCGTCATCGACACCTCAACCGAAGACGCCGACGCTGTGAAGCGCGATGTCGCCGCGCTCTCAGAAAAACTCGGCCGCACGCTCACCTTCCTCATCGGCAAGCCCGGCCTCGATGGTCACTCCAACGGCGCCGAACAAATCGCCGCGCGCGCCCGCGCCGTCGGCATGGACGCCATCTACGAAGGCATCCGCCTGACGCCGGCCGAGATCGTCAAGGCCGCGAAAGAGAAGCAGGCGCACGCTGTCGGCCTCTCCATCCTCTCCGGCAGCCACGTCGATCTGGTGCAGGAAGTCGTACGCCTGATGCGCGCCGAGGGCCTCGACAACGTGCCCCTCGTCGTCGGCGGCATCATTCCACCGCCTGACGCACTGGCGCTCCGGCAAATGGGTGTGGCGGCGGTTTACACGCCGAAGGATTTCAAGATCACCGGCATCATGAGTGACGTCGTCAAACTCGTGGCCGCCAAGAACCCGTGAAGCTCGAACAACTCGAACGCGCCTGCCTTGAGGCTTGGCCTGCCCTCCATCGCGAGACGCGCGACGGGTGGGAGTATTGCGCGACCACCGGCCACTCTGGCCGCGTCAATTCCATCTGGCCGATCGCCTGGAGCGAGCACGTCACGCTCAGCGACGCCATCGACAACGCCGCCAGCTGGTGCGCCTGGCACAAGATCGATACCACCTTCAAACTCACCGACGGCCTTACCTTCCCCCACGATCTGCCGAACGCGCTGGCCGCACTCGGTTACACGCCGCACACCGAAACCCTGATCATGACAGCGCCGCTCTCGCTCGGCCCCGCGCCGCGCGCCGCCGTCAGCCTGCACGACGCCGACTCTGAACACTTCTGGAAGCCGCTGGGCCAAAGCGCCTCGGCTGACGACGCCGCCGAACGTGTCGGCGTCGTGCGCCGCATCCGCGCGCCGCACGTGTTCGCACTAAGTCACCTTGATGGCGCGCCGGCTTGCGCGGGCCTCGGCGTGCTGACCGGCGATCTGCTGGGAATCTATCTCATGCGCACCGCGCCGTTCGCGCGCCGCAAAGGCATGGCCCGCCAAATTTTGCGCGCACTCACGCATTGGGGCGCAACACACGAAGCCAGCAGCGTTTACCTGCAAGTCGAAGAGCAAAACGCGCCGGCTGTGAACCTCTACGCCAGCGAAGGCTTCACGATCGCCGGACGCTACCGCTATTGGCGCCGATCGCGTCATTGACGAGCCGCGTCATCGCGCTCGCCGCAATCAACGGCGCGAGGAACGACAACAGCGCACACACCACGCCGACTAAGAAGACCGAGCCGCGCATGCTCCGCCGCAGCGCTTTTGCGTCCTTGAACGGCACGCGCCGCATCGCCGCCGTCATCGCGAAATCCCGTCCCATCAAATAGCCGTTGATGCAGAGAAACACGATCGCGTTGACCCCCGGGATCACATAGAGCGGCAGCACCAAGATGTTCAGCAGCAGCGAGGGGATCGCCATGCGCAAGCCGCTGAACACGCCTTCGATCAATCCCGTCTTGCGCGGGCTCGGCGCGCCGATCGCCGTTTCCACCGCCGACGCCGCAGGATCGAACAGCAAGCCGCCGATGAACATCGCCGCCACCGGCGAGACCACCAGGCCCAGCACGAACGCGCCCAGACTCAGTACAAAACGCACCGCGCCGTAGAGCCAGCCCAGCCAGCCTTCTGCATGCGGAATGAGCGGAACCAGATAGTGAATCGCAGCGATCGCCCCGCCGAGCGAAATCACGCCCGCCAGCACCAGATTAACGATGGCGAGCCCAGTCAGCCGCCCACCGAGAATATCGCCCACAGCGCCGCCAATTGCCGCAACCGGTCTCGCCAAGCTCCCCTCCCGCAGCAACCGCGCTTGACGCCACCCTAGCGCCTCTGCACGGTCCGCGCCCAGGGGACGGCCAACTAATGAGCGACGAACAGATTGTGACGAACACCGACAAGCCGGCGGAAAAGCCAGCGCCGGGCGGATGGCGCACCGACGCCATCGAATGGGGCAAAACCATCATCGGCGCGTTCGCGGTGTATCTTGCCTTCACCACCGTCGCCTTTGCCAACTACCGGATTCCGTCCGAAAGCATGGTGCCGCACCTCGAGGTCGGCGACCGCGTCGTCGTTTCGAAATTTGCCTACGGCTACAGCCGCTACTCGCTGCCGTTCGATCTCGGCCGTCTGCTGCCCGCGAGCGCGCATCGTTTGTTTGAATCGCTTCCTAAGCGCGGCGACGTCGTCGTCTTTGTACATCCTGTCAGCGGCGAAGTGCTGATCAAGCGCGCCGTCGGCCTGCCCGGCGACACTATCGAGGTCCGTGACGGCTTCTTGTGGGTGAACGGCGTGCAAGCGCCGGTCAGCGGCGGCCAAAGCGTGATGCGCATGTCCTACCAGAACGGCCCAGAGTTCGTGCGGCGTTACGAGGAAGCGCTGCCGCAAGGCTACACGCACGCAATCGACTTGTTCCGCGATGGCGGCCCGTTCGACAATTTCGGCCCTTACATCGTGCCGCCAGGCCACATCTTCTTCATGGGCGACAATCGCGACAACTCCAATGATAGCCGCTCACCCGAAGAAGGCCCCGCACCGATCGAAAATCTGATCGGCCGCGCCGAGGTCATCTACTGGGTCAATCCATTCCCGAGCTGCGGTCGCGATCCCACCGTGTCGTGCCCGATGTCGCGCTGGCTGAAGCCGCTGCATCATTAGCTATGAGACTTGCGCTGTTGTTTGTGGCGTCAGCCTGAGCTTGTCGAAGGCCGACGCTTGCGCCGTCACGCCCGGCTGCGCTGCACCACATACACGCCGCCCAAAATCAGCGCTGCGCCCACGAACGCCAGCGCCGTAAGCGCTTCGCCGAACATGATCCACGACAGCACCGCCGCCACCAGCGGCTGCATCCACAAAAGCACCGTCGACATTGCAATCGGCAGCCGCGCAACACCGTAAGCGATCAAGCCTTGCCCGGCGACCTGCACGATCAGCCCAAGCCCGATCAGGATGAGCCAGCCTTGCACAGAGTGCGGCAGCATCTGCTCATGCAGCGCCAACGCAGCCGCCAGCGCCACCAATGCCGCCGTCAGCGTCGCCCAAAACATCACGCCGCCGACGCCGACATTCTTGCCCAGCGCTCGCACCACCAACAGATAACCCGCGTAGCCAAGCGCGCCGCTGAACGCGAGGCCATCGCCGAACAAGCCATCGGCGGTGCTGCGCGTGACCGCGCCGCCGAACTGCTCGTGCGACAGCGCCAACAGCACCGCCCCCGTCAGCGCCACTGCGATGCCGACCCCGATCGGCAGGTTGAGGCGTTCCTTCAGCAACAACCACCCAAGCCCCGCCGCAAAGATCGGCGTCAGGTTCACCAGCAGCGTGGCGTTGGTGACTGTGGTGTGAGTTAGCGCCGCCGCCCAGAGCGAGACCTCGATCCCGAACAGCACCCCGGCGAACAGCAGCCATCCGGTCTGCCGGAGGTTGGGCTTGGGCCGACTCAGGAGCGCCCAGACCACCAGAATCGGGGCCGCGAACACGAATCGCCAGAAATTGGTCGCCTCTGGACCCACGTCCGAGAGCCGGACGGCAATGGGGGAAAGCCCGATAAAGGCCGCGCCCGTTAACGCGGCCAGCGCCGCTTTTGTGTGCCCCGCCGGCCCGCTCATTTGCCCGAAAAACGCCGGATTTCAGCGGCGCGCAAGGGTGGCAAAGGGCCTCGTGAAACAGGTTTCCAGACTCGGCTTATGGTTAACCGCGACCCACCGTCCACGGACCAATCTTCACAGATTCGACACCCAAAAATTGGCCTGCAGCGGCCCCGGCCATTGACCCTGAATTAACCGGTGTCATCACTATATATAGCGGTACGGTTCGCCACGCGGCCCAAGGGATCGTGGTTTCGGCCAGAACCGAGTCTAGTTAAGAAATGCTGATCAGGGGGCTGATGCAATGCAGGCAAGAG
>DASZWS010000367.1:0-17531 GCA_035546515.1 Vitreimonas sp.
CGACGATTTCGTACATGCGCATGAGGATGACGCGGAGCTGCAGCCGTTCGTGACGGCGCTGCGCGATGTGAAAGCGCAGCTGCAAGACGGCACCATGTGGTTGATGCAGAATGCGATGTCGAACTTCGACAACGCGGGCGCCGCGAGCCACGACTATCTCGATCTCTTCGGCATCACCGCGCTCACCTATATGTGGACGCTGATGGCGAAGGCGGCGCTGGCGGCAAAGAAGAACGGCGGCGCCGGTGATCCTTACTACGACACCAAGCTAGCGACGGGGCGCTATTTCCTCGCGCGTTCGCTGCCGGATGCGGCCGCGCATTTGGCGAAGCTGAAGAGTGGCGCTGATACAGTGATGGCGCTTTCGGCGGAGGCGTTCTAGTGGCGACCTACACCGCCACCGTCACGTGGAAGCGCGGCGATCAGAATTTTCTCGATCGCAAATACTCGCGCGCGCACGAGATCAGGTTCGACGGCGGCACGGTGGTGCCCGGCTCATCCTCGCCGCATGTCGTGAGGCTGCCGCTCTCGCGCGAGGACGCGGCCGATCCGGAAGAGATGCTCGTGGCGTCGCTTTCGATGTGCCACATGCTGTTCTTTTTGGATTTCGCCAGCCGCGCCGGATTTGTGATCGACTCCTATGTCGATGCTGCGACAGGTGAAATGGGTAAGAACGCCGAAGGCCGCATCGCCATGACCAAAGCGACTTTGAAGCCGGCGATCGTGTGGTCAGGCGAGAAGCGGCCGAGCGCAGCCGATGTCGCCGCGTTGCACCACAAATCGCACCATGAGTGCTATATCGCCAATTCCTTTCGCGGCGAGGTGGTGATCGATGGCTGACCTCAAGCACCTGCAAGCCAACCTGGCGCAGAAGCAGTCGTTGCGCGCCGAAGCTGACAAGCGGCTCAAAGCGCTGAGCCAGCAGGCGATGCATGGCAAGCACGACAATTTCGGCAACGAGCAGGTCAATGAGAAGCTCGGCAATGTGAAAGAAGAGATTGAGGCGCTCGATGTAGAGATTGCTCAGATCGAGCAGCAGATCGCGGGCGCGAAGGATTAGTTTTGCCGCGCTTTCGTCTGCCCGGCGGAAGCGGTCAGCGGAGTAGATGCGAAAGTATCAGGGACGACTCCGGTCCTGTGCAGGGCGGCCATGCTCCCCACGACGGGGAGCTGTCGAGCGAAGCGAGACTGAGGGGCAAGTCAACACGCCCCCTCCGTCGCCTTCGGCGACACCTCCCCCGCAAAGCGGGGGAGATGAAGTTGAGGAGTGAAGTGATATGGCTGACGCCTATATTTTTGATGCGGTTCGCACGCCGCGCGGCAAAGGCAAATCGAACGGCTCGCTGCACGAGCAGACCTCGCTTGCACTCGCGTCGCAGGTGCTGCAGGCGCTGCGCGACCGCAACAACCTCGACACCTCGAAGGTCGATGATGTCTATCTCGGCTGCGTGACGCCGATCGGCGAGCAAGGCAGCGATATCGCGCGCAGTGCGGTGCTGAACGCGGGCTACGCACAAACCACCGCCGGCGTGCAGGTCGATCGCTTCTGCGCCTCAGGCTTGGAAGCGGTGAACATCGCCGCGGCGAAGGTGAAGTCCGGCGAAGCGGATATGGCCATCGGCGGCGGCGTCGAAGCGATGAGCCGCGTGCCGATGGGCTCGAACGGCGGCGCCATGGCGACCGACCCGTCGTTTGCGATGCCGCACTATTTCGTGCCGCAAGGCATTGGCGCCGACATGATCGCTTCGAAGTGGGGCTTCTCGCGCACGGACGTGGATTCCTTCGCGGTGCAATCGCAGCAGCGCGCGGCGAAAGCCTGGAAGGAGGGCCGCTTTAAAAAGTCGATCGTGCCAGTGAAGGATCAGATCGGCGTACCGCTGTTGGACCACGATGAGCACATGCGTCCGGACACCACGCTGCAATCGCTCGGCGCGCTGGAGCCCTCATTCAAGATGCAGGGCGAGATGATGCCGGGCTGGGATGCGGTGATTGGTCAGCGTTATCCGGAAGTTGAGAAGATCAATCACGTCCACCACGCGGGCAATTCATCGGGCATCGTCGATGGCGCGGCGGGTGTGTTGATCGGCACCAAGGAAATGGGCGAGGCGCTCGGCCTGAAGGCGCGCGCGAAGATTCTGGGTGGCGCCTCGATCGGCTCGGAGCCGTCGATCATGCTGACGGGCCCTGAGTTCGTCACCGCCAAGCTGATGAAGAAGCTCGGCTTGAAGAAGGAAGACATCGACCTGTGGGAGCTGAACGAAGCGTTCGCCGCAGTGGTGCTGCGTTGGGTGCAGGCGCTCGACCTCGACATGGAAAAGGTCAACGTCAATGGCGGCGCCATCGCCATGGGTCACCCGCTGGGCGCCACTGGCGCGATGATCCTGGGCACCATGGTCGATGAACTGGAACGCGCGGACAAGCAACGCGCGCTCATCACGCTCTGCATTGGCGGCGGCCAAGGCACCGCGACTGTGATCGAGCGTGTAAACTGATGAATACCGTGGTCTTCGCGGTGTGCATCGCGCTTGGCGTCGTTTTTGGCGCTGTGCTCGGTGTTGTCACACAAGACCTCGGATTGTGGATGGGGGTCGGCGTCGCCATCGGCGCCGGCCTCGGCACATCGCTGGGTGTAGCGACTGCGCAAAAGACTCAAGGGAAGCAGGGGCCGGCGAAGCCCGAGAAGGATGGGTAAGATGGAAAATTTCAAAATCGACGTCGATAGCGACGGCATCGCGCTCATCACCTTCGACGTGCCTGGCCGTTCGATGAACACCATTACCGGCAGCGTCATGCGCGAGCTGGTGGAGATCGCCGACAAGATCAAAACCGACGACAAGATCAAAGGCGCGGTGATCGCCTCGGGCAAGACGTCGGGCTTCTGCGCCGGCGCCGATCTCGGCGAACTCAATCAACGCGGCGCCGCGCAAGAGGCGGCGCCCAAGAGCGAAGAAGAGCGGCTCAAGGCGCAATTCGAGGGCAGCTTCTTGCTGAACAAGACCCTGCGTACGCTGGAAACGTGCGGCAAGCCGGTCGCGTGCGCGCTGGAAGGCTTGGCGCTGGGCGGCGGTTTGGAGATCGCGCTGGCATGCCATGCGCGCTTCGCGGCGGACAACCCGAAGATCAAGTTTGGCCTGCCGGAATCCAAGGTCGGCTTGTTGCCCGGCGCCGGCGGCACGCAACGTCTGCCGCGGCTGATCGGCGTGCAGAACGCGGCGATGATGATCCTGCAGGGCGCCGATAAGTCGCCGCAGGAAGCCAAGGGCTTGGGCTTCGTCAATGACGTCGTGCCCGCGGGCAAAACCGTTGAAGCCGCGAAGGCGTGGGTGAAGGCGAACCCGAAGGCGGTCGCGCCGTGGGACGTGAAGGGCTATCGCGTGAAGGATGGCCCGTACACGCCAGGCGGCGGCATGGCCTTCGCAGGCGGCGCGGCGATGGTCTCGAAGCAGACCAACCTCAACTATCCGGCGCAGCGCAACATTCTCTCGGCGATCTACGAAGGCATCCAAGTGCCGATCGATGCGGCGCTGCGCATCGAAAGCCGCTACTTCGTCAAGACGGCCAATACGCCACAAGCCAAGGGCATGATCCGCACGCTGTTCGTATCGATGCAGGCGCTGGGCAAAGGCGGCAATCGTCCGGAGGGTTTTGCGCCATACGACGTGAAGAAAGTCGCCGTGCTCGGCGCCGGCCTCATGGGTGCGGGCATCGCTTACGTGCAAGCGAAGGCGGGCATTGAGACGATCCTCTTGGATGTCAGCCAAGAAGCGGCGGAGAAGGGCAAGGCCTACTCGCAACGTATCGTCGACAAGGATATTTCCCGCGGCAAGACCACGAAGGAAAAAGGCGACGCGCTGTTGGCGCTGATCAAGCCGTCGACCGACTATTCGTTGATCAAAGGCGCTGATCTGGTTGTCGAAGCGGTGTTCGAAAGCCCGGCCTTGAAAGCCGAAGTCACGAAGAAGGCCGAAGCGTTCCTCGGCGAAACCGCTGTCATGGGCTCTAACACCTCGACGCTGCCGATCACCGGCCTTGCCGAAGCCAGCGTGCGCCCGAAGAATTTTATCGGCATCCACTTCTTTTCGCCGGTTGAGCGCATGGGTTTGGTTGAACTTATTCGCGGCAAGGAAACCTCCGACGAAACCGTCGCCAAGGCCGTCGACTATGTCGTGAAAATCCGCAAGACGCCGATCACTGTGAACGACAGCCGCGGCTTCTACACCTCGCGTTGCTTCGGCACCTATCCGGCAGAAGGCGTTGAGATGCTGATGGAAGGCATTGCGCCGGCGATCATCGAAAACGTCGGCCGTCAGTGCGGCATGCCGATGGGTGCGTTGGAAGTATCGGACTCGGTCGGCCTCGATACGGCGCTGAAGATCGGCAAGACCAACGCCGAACTCAATCAGCAGGACTACAAGAAGGATCCGCGTGCGGGTCTTCTCTCGTGGATCGTCGAGGACAAAGGCCGCGTCGGCCGCAAAGGCGGCAAAGGCTATTATGAGTACGGCGAAGACGGCAAGCCGACGCGCATTTGGCCTGGCCTCTCCGAACGCATCGACGTGAAGGTGAAGGATTGCCCGCCGGAGTTGAAGCAAGAGCTGACCAAGCGGTTCCTCTTCCGTCAGTGCATCGAAGTGGCGCGTTGCTTTGAAGAAGGCGTGATCACCGATCCGCGTGACGCCGACGTCGGCTCGATCCTGGCGTGGGGCTTTGCCCCGTACACCGGCGGCGCCATCAGCTACATCGACCTCTTCTGGGGCGCCAAGAAGTTCGTCGAAGAAGCCGATCGTCTCGCGTCTCAATACGGCGACCGCTTCAAGCCGCCGGCGTTGTTGCGCGAAATGGCAAAAACCAATCAGAGCTTCTACGAGCGGTTTGGCGCCAAGGAAAAGAAGGCGGCGTAACGCCAGAGAAAGTCAGACGGGCCGGTGTTCGCACTGGCCCGTTCTGCTTTGTGCGGAGGGGGCGCATGAAGGTCGCGCGTTGGATTTATTTGATAGCCGGGGTCTATGGGATCCTCGCGCTCCTGCCGTCGTTCTTTCTCGAAAAGATGGTGACGCCGCCCGAGACGCACCCGGAATTCTATTTTGGCTTCTTCGGCTCGGCGCTGGTCTGGCAGTTCGTGTTTCTGCTGATCTCGCGCGATCCCATGAAGTGGCGGCCGCTGATGCCGATTACGTTTCTGGAAAAAATCGCGTTCTTTGTCCCGTCCATGTGGCTGCACTCTACGGGACGCTTGCCCATGGGTGGGCCGCTCATCGGCGGCATGATTGACGGCGTGTTGCTGGCGCTGTTCATTTTTGCCTGGTGGCGCACGCGCGATGCAGCGAAGGGGGCGGCTTAGATGGATGCGCTAACGCTCTCCAATCCGGTGTTTGCGACCTACGCGATTGCGGCCTCTCTTATGGTCTTAAAGATCATGCTGCAGGGCTGGGTGACAGTCGTGCGCATGATGTCGAACGCCGCGGGCTTCGTGAGCCCCGAAGACGCGAAGGCCGGTCCGGCCAACCCGAAACCGCGCGCAGGCCAATTGGACCTGAACGACGACGTCGATCGATCGCGCCGCATTCATCGCAACGATCTGGAAAATATTCCCGCATTTCTGGCGATCGGGCTGCTGTTCGTGCTGATCCATCCGCCGCTCGCAGCGGCGCAGTGGCTCATGTATGGGTTCGTTGCGGCGCGGCTTGCGCATACGATTGCCTACTCAACCGCGCAGCGGCACGAAGTACGAGCGACATTTTACTCCATTGGCTCGCTTATCGTCATTGCGATGGCTGTCTGGGTATTGCTGGCAGCAATCCAAGGTCGCTAGCGCGTGCCGAGTTCTGCTGCGCAACCGGGGCCCGGGCAGGTGTGGCCGCCTCCATTCCTGCATAGAAGCCCGGCGGGCTAGTTATTGACTTTTTAGGCTTTCGCCGCGATATGCACACCTAGCGACCGTTCGCCTGTCTATAGTGGTGAACGCGGTCCTCCCGGAACGCCACCATCGACGTTCGGCTTTGAGCCCCCAGTATCGGGGAATTTGCTCGCCGCCTTTCTTCGCCGTCGCCTCGTTCCTGAATTGTGAGCCCACGCGATGCGCGTGTCTGGCTCGAAAGCGAATTCGTGACTCAATTTTCTGATCTCGGCGTGAGTACGCCGATCCTCAAGGCGCTCGCCTCTGAGGGCTACGACACGCCCACCCCTATTCAATCGCAGGCCATTCCGATCGTGCTCAAGGGCCGCGATCTGATCGGACTTGCGCAAACCGGCACCGGCAAAACGGCGGCATTCGCGCTGCCGCTGCTCGACCGCCTGCACAAGGAGCGCAAGCACGCGGGCGAACGCTCCTGCCGTGCGCTGGTGCTCGCGCCGACGCGCGAACTCGCCACCCAAATCGGCGATAGCTTCCGCGCTTATGGCCGCTTCCTTGGCCTCAGCACCGCTGTCGTGTTCGGCGGCGCTTCGATGTTCAAGCAGAAGCAGGCGCTCTATCGCGGCGTCGACATCGTCGTGGCGACGCCGGGGCGTCTGCTCGATCATATCAGCCAGCGTTCGCTGCGCTTGGATAAGGTCGAAATTCTGGTGCTGGACGAGGCCGACCACATGCTCGACATGGGCTTCATCCACGATCTGCGGAAGATCGCGACGCTGGTGCCGAAGGTGCGCCAAACGCTGTTCTTCTCCGCCACCATGCCGGAGCCGATTGCGGCGTTGGCGGAACAGTTCCTCACCAATGCGGAGCGGGTTCAAGTGGCGCCGCCGTCCACAACGGCGGAGCGGGTTGAGCAAGCGGTGATCCACGTCGATCATTCCCGCAAGCAAGACCTGCTTCACGCCTTGTTGGACAGCTCGGACATCAAGCGCGCGCTGGTGTTCGCCCGCACCAAACACGGCGCCGACCGCGTCGTGCGCAAGCTGCAGGCAGACGGTTTCTCGGCGGATGCGATCCACGGCAACAAGAGCCAAGGCCAGCGCGAGCGCGCACTTGACGCGTTCAAGAAGGGCAAGGCGCGCATACTGGTGGCGACCGAAATCGCCGCCCGCGGCATCGACGTCGACAATGTCACGCACGTGATCAATTTTGACTTGCCGAACGTGCCGGAACAGTACGTGCACCGCATCGGCCGCACCGCACGCGCTGGCGCGCAAGGCTTGGCGATTTCGCTCTGTGCGCCCGACGAACGCGCTTATCTGCGCGATATCGAAAAGCTCACCAAGCAAAAGGTGCCGGTGATGATGCACGAGATGTCGCTGCCGACGCCGGCGGCTGACGAACGCGCGCCGAAGCCGCGTCCGCAGGGCCAGAAGCAGCCGCAGCGCAAGTATGCGCCGAAGCCGCACCATGGCTCCGCTGCGCATGGCAAGGCCCACGCCAAGCAAGGCCACGGCGCCAATCGTTCGCGTGATGAGGGCGATCGTCGGGACCGTAAAGGCCACGACGTGTGGTCCAATTCCGGACGCCCGGCGGCTGGTCGTGGACGCAGCGGCGGCGGCCGTATCAAGAAGTCGCGCGCCTAGTCCTGCGCCAGCACCACGATGTAGTCGCCGACGCGGAAATCGACGGCTTGTGCTTTTGACGGATTGAGAGTGACCCCTGAGGGGTTGCTCTTGTCTCCGCGCGGGCGGCAGTAGCCGAACGCGGTTTCGCCGCGCCGCTTGGCCGTTTCGATGATGGTGTAGAAATCGACCGGGCGCTCGATGCCGATCATGGTTTCGACCGGGCGCATGTAAACCTCGGAGCCGGTCTCATCGAGCAGCTCAGTGAAGATCGCGGAGGTGAATTCGCTTTCCGCCGCTTGCGCCAGCATCAAGCTGATGAGGCGATTGCTGACGACGAAATCGTCGGCGCGGGTCACGCTAGCGAGCTGGCGGTTGCGGATGTCGGCCATTTCACTGACCAAAATACCGCGTTTGCCGTTTTGCGTGGCGATCTCGCGCAAATGCAGCAGCGTCACCAAGGTTTGGGTGTCGGCTGCCTGGGTCGGCAGTGTATCGCTGCAAGAGAGTACGATGATGCGGTCGTGCCCGGCTGCGTCGACCGCTTCGAGTGCGGGGCGATCGCGGGTGTCGGCGACACGATAGCTCAACGCAACGTTTGGCTGCGGCAGCGATAGCGCGGCCATGTCGGTGGCAAATGTTGGGGTGTTGGCGACGATGTCGATCGACGAGCCCGGCGCCATGTAGTTGGAAAGTTCGCGGGCGATATCGCCGCCGCGGCGGTTCCAGCCGAGAATGAGCGCCCGCTCAGGCGACTCCTTGGGCGCGGGCCGGGGACGGATCGCGCTCTCCTCGATCGCCGGCGTTTCGTGCGCCACGACGCCGATGCTTTCAGCGTCTTCCGCGATCACGACCACACGCGCTTCAGCGGAAATGGGGGTGGTCATGGCGGGATTTAGTTCGACCTTGCCGTGCTCGTGACAAATGCCGATCAGCGTGGCCGGGCTGACCATCGACAGCGCCTCGCCAAAGGTGCGACCGGCAAGCTCTGGAAGCTGCACCGCGTGAAATTCGCAGCCTTCGAAATCCAGTAGTTCCGAGTAGATGGCGCTCATGCCAGCGTGGCGACTGGAGTGGACGATAATGCGTGAGATGAGATCGTCAGGCACCACTGCCTGCACCTCGCCGTTGCCGATGGCGCGCGCGATCTGCGCGCACTTGGCAGAGCGAAACTCCGCCGAGATCTGATAGGGCTTCTCGCGCCGCGCCGGCCCATGCACTAAGGCCAGCACCACCTTGATGTTCTGCGCGTCGGCGTCTTCCTCGTCTTGCGCGACGACAACGATCGAACCGGCGTGTTCGAGATTGATGATTTCCAGATCGTGCAGGTCGCCAGGGTCGCCGCTGCGGCAGACGATGCGCACATTGCGCGGCGCCTTCACCTTGGTAGCGATCTCATCCTCCATCTCCACCTTGTCCTTGTTGGCCAGGATGACGATGGTGAAGCGCTTGTCGTGCTGATGCGCGAGGATCAGTTCTTTCATGATGTCGAAAATCGAGTTCGACCAATTGAGAATGACGACGTGATCGCGCTCAAGCACGACAGAACGGCCCTTGCGCAACACGTCAAGTTGCGACTGCACGCCGGCGCTCAAGAGGCCGATCAAGCTCGACACGACGAAGATGCCGAACACGGTCACGACCAGCATGACAATGCGGAACGCCCAGCCGCTGTCGCCGCCGACATTGCCGGCGTCGATCGTGCGCATCGCAGCTTCCCAGAGCGCTTCGAGGAAGGTGAGGCCGTCTTTGTTGTCCGGCGGGGCGATGTGGGTCGCGGCTAGGAAGATGGCGGCGATGAGGATCACAATCAGCGAAATCAGCGCCAGCCAGCCGATCAGCGACAGCGGGCCAGCCGCCATGGTTTGATCGAACTCGTACTGGAGCCGGCGCGCGAGGCGTTTGAATTGCGCGGAAAACGTTTCGTCCATCGGCGGCTCCGTATCACCTCAGCATGCCGGGGCGCGCCATGCTTGGCAGCGCGCCGTTTGCCACACTTGCGAGGATTTGCACGAAAATTTGCAACGCGCCTTGTTGGCGCCGCGGCGCTCGCCTATTTGGCGGCGATGCGCAAGGACATGGCCAAAGTCATTGTTGAACGGCCGCGCAGGGGCGTACGGAGTGCGCCGCTGCGCAAACCCGGCCGCACGCGCGTCGTCACCGATGACGACGGCGAACCCTTGCGCGTACGCGAACCAGTGCGGGCCAAGCCCGAAAAAACCAAGGCGCTGAACGAGAATCTCAGCCCGCTGAAGAGGTACCTGGCGGGCAACGTTGGCCGTCCTTGGAACAAAGTCTATTCTGAGATCAGCGAGCACCTGCGACCGACATCGACGGTGCAACAGCATGTGCGCGATCACATTGAGGATTTCGTCGCCACCAAAACCCGCATGAAAAATGGCGTTGTGGTGACCGCGCGGCGCTTCGGCGGCGAGGAGCCGGTGGAGCAGGGCTTCACGCTTTACTACGTGCATCCACGCACGGGGTTGTTGCTGAGAAACAAGAACTACAAACGTTGGAACGCGCGCTGGCGCGCGGCCCGGCTCGCTGGTGAGGCGGAACGTGCGACGCGCATGCGAGTCATTGATGCAAAGACCGAACTGCATCGCTTCGACGACGTGTGGTGGGAAGTGAAGGTTGCGAAGCGAGGCGATGGGACGCTGCCGGATGTGGTGATCACCGCAGCGCTGAGCGATATTCCGACCGATCTGCTTTACAGCCGCCCCGGCCTGCGGGCGACGTCCAAGCGGATTTTGTCGAAAGCGGAAAAAAAGAAATACGGCTTGAACTAAGCCGCTAGGGCGTTGGGGCCGACGGCATGGCCGCCCGCGGCGTTGGCTGCTGTACCGGCGTACAGCGGATGTCATGGCGCCCACAGAACGCCGTGAATTATGTGTGCCATGCCGCGGAGACAGCATTCAACCGCGCAATCACCGCATTGTATTGCAGCCGGCGACACTCCAGCACCGCGCGCGCACTTTCGTCCCAAGCTTTGTAGGCATCGCTCGCCGCGCTCATGCTGGACATGTGAACGTGAGCGCCGTCCGGCATTGCCGGGTCGGGTGGGAGGTCGGGACATTGCGTGGGCGCTTCGGTGTTCGCAGTCTCGGCCGCGGGGGCTGGTGTTATCCTGTCGGCTTGTGCGTGCGCCGTCGCCGCGAACGCCAAGAGTACCGCGGCGCCGATCCATATTTTCATGTCCTGCTCCCCAGCGTTCGAGGAAGATTATGCGCGCTGCTGGGTTCGTCAATCGCGCAAAAGAAAACGCCGCCGCGGGCGCCGCGACGGCGTTTCTCTTCAGTTGAAGCTCAGCTCAGCCTTGGAAAGCGCTGATGTAAACTTCGACGCGGCGATTGCGCGCGCGGCCTTCATCGGTGGCGTTCGAGGCGATCGGGCGGCTTTCGCCAAAACCGGTCGCGGCGATGCGCTGGCGGATGACGCCGTTTTGCGTGAGCACAGAGGCAACGTTCATGGCGCGACGCTCGGACAGATCTTGGTTGTACGAATCCGTGCCAACAGAGTCGGCGAAGCCGTACACGTCGATCGTCGTCTGCGGATACTGGCTGAGCACGCTTGCGACGTTGGCGAGCGTCGGCACGAAGGCGGATTTCACCGAATCTCGATTGAAGTCGAAGGTGAGATCGGCCGGGAAGTTCAGCTCGATCTGGCTTTCGTTGACGCGCGTCACGCCGACGCCGGTGCCGGCGAGGCGCTGACGCAAGTTCTGATATTGCTCGTCCATGTAGTGGCCGATGGCTGCGCCCGCGAGCGCGCCGACGCCTGCGCCAATCAGCGCGTTGCGGCGATCATTGCCGCCAGCGAGTGTGCCGAGAGCGGCGCCGCCAAGCGCGCCGAGGATGGCGCCGTTGGCGGTGCGGTTTGCGGTCCGTTCGCCGGTGACTTGGTCCATGGTCGTGCAGCTTGCAGCGAACATAAGGGCGGTGAGCCCGATCAAAAATCTGCGGATCATTTCTGGTCCCCTCCATATTCCATCAGCCGTTGTGGGCTTTGGATGCTTGCGAAATTTGGCTTCGGCCAGATGAGCGGGCGATGAATGAGCCCGTTATTCCGGCCTTCCAGTATTGGCATATCGTCCCAACCGCGCGATTTGTTCCGACAGGACGGAGTCCACGCCGGGCGCGATGTGATCAAGGTTTAGCCCGGGATCGCCCGAGACGCGATACGTCACCGCGATTTTCGCCCCTTCAGGCGCGCTGGTTATCGTAAACGTCAGCACACCATTGACGGCCATTTCCTGTAACGGGCCGATCGCGCCGGAGAGGCGTAGCATGTCGGTTCCGTCGTGGTGCAAAACCGCGATTACGCGGGCGTGCTCGACACCGCTGGCGCCGAAGCGCTCGCACCAGCAGCCACCGGCCTGCGCGTCGAGGCTGAGATTATGCGCGTCGCCGGAATAGGTGTGCGCGCCGCTCCACCACCTGCTGATCTGCGTGAGGGCTGTCCATGCGCGCGCCGGTGGGACTGCGACCGTGGTTTCTTCGTGGATCAACAGAGCGCCGGCGCTTGCCGCAGCGACGTCGGCACGGGCTGGCGCCGCACACACCGCAAAGGCCAGCATGACGAGCGCGAGGCGCATCGGAATCTCCCCAAAGAGAGCTGTTCCCGCAACTCAAGCCGAGTTGCCGTATCGGGCGCAAGATGGCGCGTTGTTAACAAAACTCTAGGCGGATGGCCGCATGGTCATGTCGCCGTGAGCTACGCCGTTTCGACTCCGATCCAAAATGAAGCGGACGCGTACGTGTCCAAGGCGCAGCGGGCGCGCGGCATGCTCGCGGTGGCGCAGGCGCGGGTCGCTAACGCCTGGCTGCGGATGAGCGCGACAGGCGTGGCCGCGCTCGTCGCAACCTCCATCATCGGCAATGTTTCGCCGCTTGTTTGGTTCGGCGTGATGGCCGTGCTGATTTACATTGATCGGACGATCTTCATGCGCGTCGCGGAGCGGTGCGCGCGCAACGACCCGCCGCGCTGGAGCCGGCTGATCGCTTGGGTGGTTTTTCAAAGCGCGCTGGGCAATGTGCTCGCCGCCCTGTTGTGGTTTGCCCCTTATGTGCCGGGGTCCACGCTTGCGGTCATGTACCTCATGGGCGGGGTCGCCAATGCAGCGACGACGCTGCGTATGTCGACGCCGTTGGCGCTCGCGGGGGTGACGCCGACGATCGCGTTTTTGCTTGGCCTGCCGCTTGTCGACTTTGCGATCGGGGGCGGACAGAACGCGCTGGCGCTGATGCCGTTCGTGGGCGGGCTCGTGCTGCTTGGCTACGGCATCAGCCTTTGGAAGAGCCTGCTTGCCTCGGACGCAGCGCATGCGCGCGCTGAAGCCGCAGTGATGCGCGAGCGCCAAGCTGCGGCCGCCGCCGCAGCCGCCAAAAGCGACACCATCCAGCGCATGAATGACGAATTGCGCACGCCTATGACGGCGTTGGCGGGCGCGGCGGAACATCTGCAACGCGCCGCGGTGTCGCCTGAAGCGCGCCGCCACATCGCCACTCTGGTGCAAGCTGGCGAAGTGTTGCGCCTCGTGTTGGACGATCTTTCCGACCTCGATGCGCTTGAGAACGGACAATTGCGGATCAGCGCCGCGCCCGCGGATCCACGCGAACTTTTGCGCGCCGTAGTCGCTGCGTTCCGTACGGCGGCGCAGGACAAGAATCTGGAGTTGTTTGTCGACGTGCAATCGACAACGCCCGCGCTGGTGGAGATCGACGCCGCGCGGGTGCGGCAAGTGTTGTTCAATCTGCTCGCCAACGCGGTGCGCTACACCGCGCATGGCGGCGTGCGCGTGCGCTTGGGCGTGCAGGCCGGCGCCGGGCCGGGGCGCATAAAGCTGGTGTTCGTGGTCGCCGATACCGGGCAGGGCATGTCGCGCGCGCAACTCGCCATGATTTTCGGGCGCGAGCGCATGGCGGCGAACGGTGAGGGGCCGGGCCTTGGGCTTTCGATTTCGCTGCGCTTGGCGCGGCTGATGGGTGGGCAACTGACCGCCAAGAGCGACCTTGGGCAGGGCTCCGTCTTCTCATTCGCGTTGGACGCGCGCGTGGTGCGGGCGACGGCGGCGGCCTAGCCGAGAAACCGCGCCAACTTGCGCTTGAGCGCTTCGGCGTCACGCGTTTCGCATTCCCAAAGTGTGAGCGCCGACCAGCGTTCGCGTTTCAGTGCTGTGCGTAGGGCCGCATCGCGGGCGCGATTGCGCGCGATCTTGGCGCGCCAATAGGCGGCGTTGGTCTTCGGCTCACGCGCGCCGCGTTTACAGTCGTGCCCGTGCCAGAAGCAGCCATGCACGAAGACGACTTTGCGAAGCGTCGAGAACACCAAGTCCGGCTTTCCCGGCGCGGATTTGCTGTTCAGGCGGTAGCGGCGGCCATAACCCAATTCGCGCACCGCCGCGCGCACGGCGCGCTCCGGCGCAGTGTCCGACGATTTCACCGAGCGCATGACGTCGGAGCGTTTTTCTGGCTTGAAGACGTCGTGGCTCGGCATGCTCACGCAGTTTTGCGCACCGCGGCCGCACCCGCCAGCGGCCCCAGCAGGTGCTGCGAGAGCCAGCGCACAACGGGCACGCAAACAGCGTCTCCCAACAGATGCAAAGCCGCAGTTTGGTTTGCCGGCAGCGGATGATGATCGGGCACGCCCATCAGGCGCGCGGCTTCTCGCGGCGAAATGAGACGTGAGCGCACCCGCTCGCCTTCAACGCTAATAAGAGACTGGCGGCTCGATCCGCCCGCGGGCGTGCGTAAGCAGCCGGCGACGCCGTCGAACCGCGCCTCGGCCCGCTGCACGCGTTCGCCGTGTTCGATGCGAATGCGTTTGAATACAGCGCCCACTTCGCGGCGGCCGCTTTCGCGCAGCGCATCCAGGCGGGCACGTTGCAGCTCACTCATTTGCGAAATCAGGCGCGCTGTCTGTTCGCCGCTATTCCACACGGCGTCGTCGTCCAGCAGATCGGCCAGCCGCGTGTTGCGCTTCGGCGGCGCGGCGAGGCGCCACCACACGAAGCGCTTGCGCAACGCATCCGGCAGGCGCGCGACCACATTGCGAAGCGCGGGCGTGTGGAAAGGCTCGCTGGGGCCCGCGCCAATGAGCGCATTCGGCGCCTGCCGCGCGGCGATGATAAACAACCGCGGCCGCGAATGCGGCACAAACAGCGCCGCATCGATCTCCAGCGCGCCGACGCGATAGCCAAGCCCATCGAGCGCGTGGATGAGCGCCGAGAAGTCGGCGCCGCCATGGGAGCTCAGCAGGCCGGTGACATTTTCAAGCGCCAGAATGTCGGGTGCGCGGTGTTCGTGGCCGAGCCTTTCGATCAGTCGATGAAAGCCCCAAAATGCGCCCGACCGCGGCGCGGCCAAGCCGGCACGAGCGCCGGCCAGGGAAAGGTCCTGACAGGGGAACGACGCCCAGGCGAGCGCGGCCTGCCCCGGCAGATCTCCGGCGGTAAGGTTCCAGATATCGCCCACGCGCATTTCGTCGCCCGGAAACGCCGCGGCGTAGGCCCTGGCTTTGGCCGGTTCGATGTCATTGGCGAAGGTGCAGGCGAAGTCCGGCGACAGCCCCAGGCGCGCTAGCCCCCCGCCCGCGAAAAACTCATAAAGTGGGGCGCCGGAATCACGCTGCATGCGGCTATAATAGCTTGTCGCGGCGGTCTTGGCGTCCAAGATGGGCGTCATGAAGAGCGGGGGGAAGCCCGATGCGGACATCGATCCGCTCAGTCTGGATCAGTGCGGCGCTTGGGCTGGGCCTTGCGTTGGCGGCGTGTAACCAAAACACGGCGACGACCAATGAAGCGTCCAGTTCGTCGCCGAGCGATCAGCAGCGCGAAGCGCAGATGGCGTCCGAACAGCTGGCGGCCCTGGGCGGTCCAGCAGATGCCGCGACGCGCGCCGCGTTCGCGGGTGATTTTCAAGCGTCGGGCGGCGTTGAGGGCAATGCTGACGCAGGCGCATGGGAGCTGCGGTTGCTGGGTGATTATGCCCAGTTCACGCGCCCCGGCTTAGGTGATGATGGCGGTCCCACCGGCCCGCGTGATTTCCGCCAACACGGCATGCGCGTCGTCGCTGGCGACTTGACCATCACCATCAGCCAAGAGCCGTGCACCACCAGCGGTCTGCAATTGCCCTATACGGCGCGGGTTTTGTTCGAGGGCGTCAACTACCAAGGCTGCGCCCGCAAAGGCGTGGACGAAGGCCCGCGCGCGACGTGGGCGTCGGTGTTGCCGGATTTGATTCCGGCGATCGATGCGTGCCTTCCCCACGTTTCCTCGAAGCCAGGCCGTGTGACCTATGCGGGCGCTGTCGATGACGGCCAAGTGAGCGTGCGCATCCGCGAGGCTGACGGCTCACGGCGCGAATGCTTCGCCGATGCAGCCGGAACGACCGTGAGTTCGTATGATCCTGTGTCAGACGTTGATCGGCGCAGCGGCGAAGGCGATCCTGAGTTTCAACGCGGCGGCGCGGAGCCTGCGGCGCAACGCTGCCGAACAGTAGAAGCAGCCGGCAGTTACGGTTGGCTCATCCACCGCTCCTGCTGATCCGGGCGATTCAGACCTCGTCAACCGGCGCCATGTAGCTCCGTACGCCGTGGCGCGTACGCTCGTGATTTCGGCGCTGATCGGCATTCTCGCGGTTTCGGCGTGTAGCGCCAAACCGCCGGCGGAGCTTGCTGGCGTGTGGAGTACAGGGCCGGCGGCGTGCGAGGCCGGCGTGGGCGTACGCTTTGAAGGCAACGCCATCGAAGCGGTGTATGACCGCCAGCGCCAGACGCTGTTCGAAAACCCGCGCTACACGCTATTGCGCGGCGGCAGAATGTTTCGCGTGCGTATTGTCTATGATTTGCCGCGCCTTCCAGGCGGTGCGTACAGCGTGGGCGCCCGCGGCGTGGTGATTTTGGGGCGGCAACCCGATGGGCGCATCGCGCCTCTGGTGCACAATCTGCTCGACGCACGCACTGGCGCGGCGCGCTTGCAATTCGTCGGAGATCCGGCGGTGGCCGCGCTCACGCTGAGCAGATGCGGAGAAGCACTCCAGCCTCTGGCTTTGCGCGGCGCGGCCGACGGCGGCTAGCTGGCTTAGTGGCCAGCGGCGTTCGCTTGCAACGTGCTTGAAGCCGCGTCGCCATTGCAGCGCGCGAGTTCGTCAGCGTTGAGCTGACGTTCGTCGGAGCCGTACGCCGTCACGCGTGCATGCGAGCGGCGGGCGAAATCGCGGCAGCCATGCACGCTTACGGCATGCTGCGGAATGGCGCGGCAGGTGGCGTCGGCGCAGTTCCAGATGGCGCTGTCAGCGACAATGCGTGCATCGGCGCTGGGCGCCTGCAGCGTGGCGGTGACGACGGTGTCTCGGGCAAAGGCCACGCCGGCAAAGCTGGCGGCGAAAACTGCGGCGGCGGCGAAGGTGCGGAAAGACATAGCTCAGGTCTCCTGGACGGTTCGCGCAACTGGGGAGGAGCGCTCGATTTGGAACTTACCGCTGATTGCTGATTTCTGACAAGAGAAAAATGAACATATCAAAAATTATTCACGAAGGAGTGAGTTCGGGCGAGATGGCCCGTCCGATCGGGGGCTGGCGCCGGGTGCAGGCGGGGTTAGAGCCGCTGCGCGCCTCACCTGACGGACAAACTGAGTTTTGGCGCGCCGGCTTTTCCGCCTAGAAATGGCTGAAGCGGCGCGCCGGGGCAGCGCGGTGGTGAGGGTGAGGGACATGACGCTGTACAAATTTCTCGTCGGCCTCGTGCTGACGATCGCGATGATCGCGGTGCTGTCGTTGAGCGCGCTCGTGTTCAGTGCGCGCGATTTCCAGTTCGGTGTGGCCCAGTTTTCCAACACCAGCGGGCTGGTGGATTTCAAACAGCTTGAGCAAATCAACAGCCTGATCGAGCAGTCGCGCTCGGAATCGGCCGCCGCGCGCGGCGAGAACCAACAGATCACCAACCGGCTGACCGATCTGCAAGCAAAGGTCGACCAGGCTCAAGACGCCGCCACGCAGGCGCGCGCGCAAGTTGTTCACCAGATCGCTGATCTCGAGCAGCGTGTGAACGTG
>DASZWS010000368.1:0-3919 GCA_035546515.1 Vitreimonas sp.
GGTTCGTAGATGCTCTCGAAACGCTCGATGGAGATGAAGCCGTCGATGCCATCGAGCAACGGGCGCAATTCCGCGGCGATGGCGAGATATTCATCGCGCTCCGCCGCGCCCGGCGTTGCCTCGAAGATGACCGCAATCATGGCTTGATCAGCGTGGCATGTGGCGCGGATGCGAGCTTCAGGAAAATGCGATCTTCGCTCTTGATGAATTGTTCGCGTTTGGCGAATTCGTAATTGGCTTTGCCTTCCGCGCTTGCGGCCAAACGCTTCCGGTACGATTCGTACGCGGTGAGATCCTCGATGTTGTAGAGCGCGTATGCTGTCGTCAGCGAGCCCTCGTACGGCGCGTAATAGCCAATCAGATCGGCGCCGTTGGCGGGAATGGATTGACCCCAATGGCGCGCATACTCTTCGAACCTGTCGCGCTTGAACGGATCGATCTCGTAGCGGATGAAGCAAGTGATCATCGGAACCTCCGAGCATCACACTAGCGCATTGCTCGGCACGCATGGTTCGTTTACGGTCGAACTATGAAAGACGGACCTAAGATCGCTGGAATCGCCGCTTTGATCGGCGACCCGGCACGCGCGAATATGCTGACCGCGCTGATGCATGGCGCTGCGCTTACCGCCAGCGAGCTGGCGCTTGAGGCGGGCGTCACCAAGCAGACCGCGAGCGCACATCTCTCGAAACTCGCCGACGCGGAGCTGATCACCGCCGAAGCGCAAGGCCGCCACCGCTACTTTCGCCTCGCCGACGCCGATGTCGCGCGTGCGCTTGAAAGCCTGATGGGCGTCGCCGCGCGGGCCAAAGCGTTGCGCACGCGCCCCGGCCCGAAGGAGCCGGCGCTGCGCCACGCCCGCGTCTGCTACGACCACCTTGCTGGCGACATGGGCGTCGAATTGTTCGACGCGCTGGTGAAGGCCCGCTGGCTGGCGCAACGCGAGGGCGAGGTGACGCTCAGCAAACGCGGACGCGAAGCCTTTGAAGCGCTCGGCCTCGATATCGAGGCGCTGGAGGGCGCCAATCGCCCGCTTTGCCGCGCTTGTCTGGACTGGAGCGTGCGCCGCAACCACCTCGCCGGCGGCCTCGGCGCGGGACTTCTGCAGCACGTTTACGGGCAAGGCTGGGCGCGGCGCCGCAGCGGAACACGCGTGGTGGAGTTCACAAGCGCAGGCGAACGCGCCTTCCGCCGCACCTTTGGCATCGAAATCCAGCGCGATTTGCGCTAGATTCAACTCATGCCAGCGGTTGCGCGCATCGACCCGAAAGAGGTGTTCACGCCGGAAGAATGGGCGCCGCTCGCTGCGCGCTCGTCGTGGTTGGGTCTGGCCTGCGTGGCGGGCGCCTGGGCGCTGATCGTTGCCGCGGCGGCGATGTTCATCGCCTGGCCAAACCCGCTGACGTACATCCTTGCCGTCATGATCATCGGCGCGCGCCAGCTCGGGCTCGCCATCCTGATGCACGACGCGGCGCACGGCGCGCTGCACTCAAATCAGAAGATCAACGATTGGGTTGGCGAGTGGCTGTGCGCTGCGCCTGTGGGAGCGCGGCTCATTTCATACCGCAACTATCATCTGAAGCACCACAAGTTCACCGAGCAACCGGAAGACCCGGACCTTGCGCTCTCGGCGCCCTTCCCGATTTCGCGCCAATCGCTGTGGCGCAAAATCGTGCGCGATCTCACCGGCCAAACCGCCCTCAAGCAACGCCGCGCGCAGCTGTTTGGCGGCCGCAAGGATGGCGAGGTGGTCAACGCTTCGACTTGGCATTTCTTGCTGACGAATGCGCTGCTGCTCGGCATCTGCATCGCTAGCGGCTACTGGTGGGCGTATCCCGCCTTATGGCTCGTGCCGCTGGCGACATGGTTCCAGTTCATCACCCGCATCCGCAACATCGGCGAGCACGCGGTGGTCGACACCAAAGACGATCCCTTCACGCACGCACGCACCACGCTGGCCAACCCAATCGAACGTCTGCTGCTCGCGCCATACTGGGTGCATTTCCACGGCGAGCATCACGTGTTCATGCATGTGCCTTGCTATCGGCTTGAGCGCATGCACCGGCTGCTGATGGAAAAAGGTTATTGGTCGCGCATGCGCATCGCCGGCGGCTACGCCGAGGTGCTGCGCATGGCGACGGATAAGCCGGCGGCGCGCGAAATCTCCGCGCCCGCCTAACCGCACATGATCGCCGACATTCCAGCTTTCATCCGCGAAAATACGCGCGTGCTCGCGGCGAGCTATATCCCGGAGATCAAACTGCATCTTGCCGACGACGCCGTCGCGCTCTGGCAGCTGACGGAAGAACAACTCGGCGAGCTCGGCCTGCCGCCTCCGTTCTGGGCCTTCGCGTGGGCGGGCGGACAAGCATTGGCGCGGTATCTGCTCGACAATTCGGAGATCGTGCACGGCCGCGACGTGCTCGATGTCGCCTCCGGTTCAGGTCTCGTCGCCATCGCCGCTATGCAGGCCGGCGCCAAGAGCGCTGTCGCCGTGGACATCGACGCCTTCGCCGGCGCAGCCGCCAATCTCAACGCCGCCCTCAATAAGGTGAACATTGAGACCAGCAACGCCGATCCTATCGGACAGCCAACGCCGTGCGACCTCATTCTCGTCGGCGACCTTTTCTACGACCGCGATCTCGCGCCGCGGGTACTCGATTGGCTCATCAAGCTGCAGGCTGACGGCAAGCAAGTGCTGATCGGCGATCCGGGGCGCACCTATCTGCCGCGCGACAAGCTCGAGCAAATCGCCGCCTACACCATCCCCGTCACGCGTGCGCTTGAGGATGCAGAGATCAAACGCGCGGCGGTGTGGAGGCTGAAATGACTATGGACCGCCGGCGCCCTCGCCGTCATTTGCGCAAGCGTCGGCCTTCGACAGGCTCAGGCTGACGCCATCGAGAGTGGCGCAAGTTTCAAAGTAGCGTCACCCTGAGCCTGTCGAAGGGTGCGCGGACCACGAATGCCGGCGAGGACGCCGGCGGCCCATAACGCAGCCTACTCGATCGCGCACACCAACTGGCGCTGCGTGGTGTCGGTCGTACCGCGGCGCGCGTCGTCGCAGACGGCATTCCATAATTTCATCACTTCTGCGCCCACCGCCTGACTGCGCTGCTTCAATTCATCGAAACTCGGCGCCGCGTCCGCGGGCTCTGCGAGCCAAACCGGCTCCAGCGCCGGGCCGCAGGTGACGTCGGTATAGAGATTGCGCCCGCACAGCTCAGAGCGCTGCGCATTGTACTGCCACACCGTCTCTCGGAGCGAACGCGCCAATTCCTTCGGATCGGCCGGATCAGCCATGCTGGTGCCGGGCTTCTGCGCGGTCAGATCCGCGGCTTGGTGCAGCATCACCCCATAGCGGCCGATTTCGATGTGCAGGTCCTGCGGGTTGTTGACCTGCTCAGGCGTGGTCGTTCCGTTGGGCTTGCACGCGACCAACGCCGCAAGCGCCAAAACGCAGATCAAAGCACGCTTCATTCGAACGCCTCCAAAGCGGAGCGCGCATCCTAACGGCGTTGCCGGCGATGTCGTTTAGATTTTCGTCTTTAGGTTCGCTGGGGGAACTTTAGCGGGTCGAGCATGGGCGCGAGCATGTTGTAGCCGACGTCGCATTCGACCGGGTCTTCCGCGGTGATCCGCCGGAAAGGAGCTATCGCGGCAACCGCCAGGCCCGAGCCTGCGGCTACCGCGAACACCGCCCACAACGCAGCGCCCCAAACACCAGCGTCTGCTAAACCACCCATCCCGTTGCCTTCGAGGCATCTTGTTGAAGACAACAATGCAGCAACGGCGTGAACACGACGTTTCTGAAACCAAAACAAAAAGTTGAGATGCGCCTTGGGCGCGCCACGGAGCACCGCTACGGTGCGTGCGAATTCCGGCGTGGGAGTGAACGGGATGTTGCGTTTGGAAATCG
>DASZWS010000369.1:0-6230 GCA_035546515.1 Vitreimonas sp.
GCATCAGGGAATGCCAGTCATTTCTTGAAAGAGCGTTGACCGCGTTCCTCCCGAACCTGCCAAAAACCGCTATTTCTCGCGGTTTTCGACGTTATCGCGGGGACTCCGTTGCATTTGCCGCAGAGTCGCGCAACGCAAAAAAGCTGATTTACGGGGGTTTTGGCCGCGATTGTCGCAGCACCCCCGCGGTTTTCCGCAGAAAACGCCTGTTTTCGACGCCGTGGCGTCCGCACGCACGGCGCGGCGCGATCGCGTTCGGCAGTTTTTTGCAGCAAAACACGAATCGTTTCGCGTGCGTCACCGCGGCTGCGTGGCGTGGCCAGGCTGATGGGGCGGCGGATCGTCGTCTTCCGGCGTCGCGTGATGCGCCGGCGGCGTCGGTGGTGGCGCTGCTGGTGGCGACGGGGGCGCTGGTGGTGGTGGCGGTGGCGATGGTGGGCTTGGCAATGGACCCGGCGGCGGCGGCGTAGGATGCCCAGCGCCGCCGCCTGGCACATGCCCGGGGTTTTGCGGACCATGCGGCAGCGGCGGTGGTGATGGTGGCGGCGCGCCGTGCCCGTGTCCTCCGCTCGGCGGGAAAGGTCCGGTGTTTCCGTTTCCGCCGCCGTGAGATGGCGGTGGCGGTGGCGGCGGCGGCGGCGGTGAATGCGGCGGCGGGGGCGGTGGCACGTGTGGGGGCGGCGTCGCTTGCGAGTCGCGAAGCTGCCGGATGCGCCGCTGCGCCTCATCGCGATAGGCGCCGTCAGGATCGGTGCGCAGATAGGCTTCATACGACGCGATCGTATCGATACCCACAGCGCGATCCCAATCGCTGCGATCGTTGGCCCGCAACCGGTCTATGCCGCGCTCTGCATCGCGCCGATGCGCGCCGTTCGGAAACTGGCGGATGTAACGTTCATAGTCGTCCACGCCGTTGCGCCGGCGCGCGCGATCCCAGGCGTCGTCGTCTTGGCGCGAAAAATTATCGAGCGCCTGCCTGGCCAGATAGGCGTATTGCGAGCGCGGATACGCGCGCAAGAAATCCGCATAGGCGCCCGGCGAATCGGATTGCTGCGCGTGCAGCCATGCGCCCTGATCGGTCGACCACAGATAATCCAGCCGTGAACGCGCTTCCGAAGCGTGCGCGCCATCGGGCCAATCGTTCAGGAAGGCCTGATAGTCGCCGATGTCGTCGCTGTCTTCTATACGAACCCAAGCGTCATTTTCTTCCGCGGCCAAACGCGGCGCGGCCAGCACGGCCCGGCGCTGATCGGCCTCTTGTGCATTCGGGCCCCACGCGAACGCTCGCAGATAATCAATGTAGCCCTGCTCCGTGTTGATGCGTCGCGCTTGCGCCCAAGCCGCCTGCTCGGCGGCCAGCAACTGACTGATGCGCGCCTGCGCGTCGCTGAAATGCGGGCCGCCGGGATATTGCTGCTCGTATTGCTGGTATGCGTTGGGCGTGTCGGCCTTTTGAGCCAGGCCCCACGATTGCGCTTCCAACTGCTCGGGCGTCAGCGTTTCGCAAGCCGCCACCAGCGCAACCGCGGACGCCGCCGCCAACATCCGCCAACGCCAAAATCGTGCGCTCATAGTGCTTCCCCTGCCATCCCAGGCCGTTCTAACACTCTGACCTGAACGGCGGCAGAATCGAAAGAGGCGCGGAGAGAAATGCGGAGCTTTCGCGCATTGATGGTCGCCGCCGCGCTGGCCGCCTGCAGCAAGGCGCCGCCGCAAGCGCCCGCCGTACCTCCCTCGCCCTACCCCAGCCCAACCGACGTGACGGCAAGCCTCACCGGCATCGTCGTTGTCGGCGATGGTTGGCGGCTCGACGCCAATCCGTTCTACGGCATGGGCATGGTGGAGCACGGCGTCAGCACGTTCAGCAGCAGCGAACGGCTCATCACCGGCGGCACGGGCGCCGCCTTCCGCTATCTCGCCTCGGACGTGAGTGTTGGCGTTACGCGCATGGACTGCGTCGACGGCGGCGTGCGCTATCCGCTTTCGGCGACGATCGACCGCCCCGGCAAGCCGCAGCTCAGCGGCTGCGGCTTCGAACAATGGGACGGCCGGGCGCGCGCCGCGGTCAGAATCGCGGATGCGTGCGCGCCTGTCGGGCCGGACGCCCAGCGCATCACCCTGTTTCAGGTGAGCGGTGATGGGACGATGCTGGTGCGCTTGCGCGGCGCAAACGGCGGCGTCGATTGCCGCGTCATCAACGGCCAACTCATTAAGAGCCCGCGGGATACGACGCTACGTCTTGGCGGCGAAGGCGAGCTAGATCTCATTCGCGCGCCGGCGCCAACGCCGGCGGACCCTTGCATCGCCAGCAATATCAGCACCGATGACGACGGCAATCTGGTCGGGTGGCTTGTACCGAAGGATCACAAGTGCCGGACGCAGCCGATGCAGCCCTAGCCAAGCGACGGCAGATCAAGATTCTGCTCTTTCGCGCATGCGATGGCTTCTTCGTACCCGGCATCGGCGTGGCGCATCACACCGGTGGCCGGATCATTCCACAGCACACGCGCAATCCGTCTCGCGGCGGCTTCGGTGCCGTCGCATACGATCACCACGCCGGAGTGTTGCGAATAGCCCATGCCCACGCCGCCACCATGATGCAACGACACCCAGGTCGCGCCGGACGCGGTGTTGAGCAGCGCATTCAACAGTGGCCAATCGCTGACGGCGTCGCTGCCATCGCGCATCTTTTCAGTTTCGCGGTTCGGCGACGCGACTGAGCCGGAATCCAAATGGTCGCGGCCAATGACGATCGGCCCAATCTCGCCCTTCGCCACCATCTCGTTGAACGCGAGGCCGAGCTTGTCGCGTTGTCCCAAGCCAACCCAACAAATGCGCGCCGGCAAGCCTTGGAAAGCGATGCGCTCTTTGGCCATGTCGAGCCAGCGATGCAGATGCGCGTCGTTCGGGATGAGCTCTTTCACCTTGGCGTCGGTCTTGGCGATGTCCTCCGGATCGCCGCGCAACGAGGCCCAGCGGAACGGCCCAATGCCGCGGCAGAACAGCGGGCGCACGTAGGCCGGTACGAAGCCGGGATAAACGAACGCATCGGCGACACCCGCGTCCTTCGCGACCTGGCGGATATTGTTGCCGTAATCGACTACCGGAATGCCCTGCTTCCAGAAATCGATCATCGCCTGCACATGCACGGCGATCGACGCGCGCGCCGCTTCGCGCACCGCTTCCGGGTTTTGCTCGCGCGTTTGCACCCAGCGCTCGACACTCCAGCCAATCGGCAGGTAGCCGTTGACGATGTCATGTGCCGATGTCTGATCGGTCACGGCGTCCGGCTTGATGCCGCGTTTGACCATCTCCGGCAGAATTTCCGCAGCATTTCCCAGCAGTCCGACCGAGATCGCTTGCTTCTTCGCGCAGGCGTCGTTGATCATCGCCAAGGCTTCATCAAGCGAATGGGCGCGCTTATCGAGATACCGCGTTTGCAGGCGCTTATCGATGCGATCGCTTTGGCACTCGATTGCCAAACAGCACGCGCCCGCCATCACCGCAGCGAGCGGTTGCGCACCGCCCATGCCGCCGAGACCCGCGGTGAGAATCCATCTGCCGGACCAGTCGCCGCCGAAATGCTTGCGGCCCATTTCCGCGAATGTCTCGTACGTGCCCTGCACGATCCCTTGCGTGCCGATGTAGATCCACGAGCCGGCCGTCATCTGGCCGTACATCATCAAGCCTTTGCGATCGAGTTCGTCGAAATGCTCCCAGGTGGCCCAGCGCGGCACGAGATTGGAGTTGGCCAACAATACGCGCGGCGCATCGGCGTGCGTCTTGAACACACCGACGGGCTTGCCGCTTTGAACGAGCAGCGTTTCGTCTTCCTCCAATCGCTGCAACGTTTCGACGATGCGATCGAACGCTACCCAATCGCGCGCGGCGCGGCCGATGCCGCCGTACACGACGAGCTCTTCAGGGTGCTCGGCCACCTCCGGATCGAGATTGTTCATCAGCATCCGGAGCGGCGCCTCGGTCAGCCAGCTCTTGCAGGTGCGCTCGTTGCCACGCGGTGCGCGAATGACACGGGAGGTATCGCGGCGGGGGTTCATGCGCTGCTCCAGAAATTTTCGCGCGTGTTAGCGCGATCTTGACGCTGCGTCCAACGATGCGTCGCTAAGATGTGGCGCCACTGCGCCGCAGCCGCTAAGGAACAGCCATGACCAAGCTTATCGCTTCCCGCCGCACTCTGCTTTCTGGCGCGATAGCGCTCGGCGCAACCGTCCTGGCGCCTTCTCTTGCGCGCGCTGTGCAGGATGACCAGACGGACGTCACGTTGCCGGATGGGCGCGTGGTGACATTCAGCATCTGGCGGCCTCAGACGGTTCGCGCGGCCATCGTGTTCAGCCACGGCGCCGGCGGCAAGCCGCAGAATTACGAAGCACTCACCTCCGTCTATCGCGACGCCGGCATTCTGATCGCCGCGCCTCTGCACGTCGATTCACTCGATCATCCGCATCACGCCGATTATGACCGCGTCGGCAGTTTCCGTGCGCGGTGCCAAGATATGGTCGCCGGTTTTGGCTTGCTGGACACGCTTGCGGCTGATGCGCCGCGCGCGGTGTCGGGGCACTCTTACGGCTCGCTGATGTCGCTGATCACCGCCGGCGGCTGTCCACCCGTCGTGCCGCAACCGCTCGTCCCGAACATCAAGGCCGTGGTCTCGTTTTCGTCGGCGGGCAAGCCGGCGACGCTGATCAACGAGGGGAGCTATGCCAGTCTGACGGCGCCCCTTTTGTTGGTGACTGGCGATCAGGATACGGTTGAAGAAGCCAACATCACGGATTGGCACGATCATCTCTACCCGTACGAAACCAGCCCCGCCGGCAACAAGATGGCGCTCGTGTACGCAGGTGGGCATCACAATCTGATCGGCGGCCAGCTCGCCGCTGACGCCAGCGGGCCGGACGCGATGCACAACGGCGCAGATTATATTTTGGCGTTTGCCGCGGGCGATGCGGACGCGCTGGCGCGCGTGAACGCCTTGCAGTCGAATGATGTGCGCCAGGTGATGCGGCGCTAGACGACGCGGCCCCCGAACACACGCTGCCGCAGCAACGGCGCGCCGAGCCAATAGCTCAGTTCCGCGGGATGTTTGATATTCCAGATCGCCAAATCCGCAGCTTTGCCAACCTCCAGCGTTCCGATCTCGTCGTGCAAGCCGAGCGCGCGCGCCGCTTCACGCGTCATGCCTGCCAGCGCTTCTTCCGGCGTGAGACGGAACAGCGTGCATGCCATATTGAGCGCCATCAGCGGCGACGTCATGGGCGAGGTGCCGGGATTGCAGTCGCCCGCGACGGCCATGTGCACGCCTGCGGCGCGCAGCTTGTCGATCGGCGGCAGCTTGGTCTCGCGCAAGAAGTAGAACGCGCCAGGCAGCAGCACGGCGACCGTCCCGGCCTTCGCCATCGCCGCGACGCCTGCATCGTCCAAATATTCGAGATGATCCGCTGAGAGCGCTTGATACCGCGCCGCTAGCGCCGCGCCTTGCTGATTGCTTAGCTGTTCGGCGTGCAATTTGACGTCCAGCCCAGCTTCGCGCGCGGCGGCGAAAACCAAATCCACCTCTTCCGCGGTGAAGCCAATGCCCTCGCAAAACGCGTCGAACGCATCTGCCGCGCCCTGCGCCGCAATGGCGGGGATCATGACGTCAGCGACGAGTTGCACGTAAGCGGCGCGATCGTCTTTGAACTCAGGAGGCAATGCGTGCAGGCCCAAGAACGTGCGCCGTACCCGCACCGTGGCGCGCTCCGCCAATGCGCCTGCGGCTTCGAGCTGTTTCAGCTCCGTCTCGAGATCGCCGCCATAGCCGGATTTGATTTCAACCGTGGTCAAACCTTCACGAGTCATGCCGGCGAGACGTGATGCTGCGCTGTCGATCAGGTCTTCGCGTGAGGCCGCCCGCGTCGCGGCAATGGTGGAGACGATGCCGCCGCCAGCGCGCGCGACGTCTTCGTAACTTTTGCCTTCGAGCCGCATTTCGAATTCGCGTGCGCGATCGCCGCCGAACACGAGATGGGTGTGGCAATCGATTAGGCCGGGCGTGATCCAGCCGCCGTCGCAGCGGTGCACGTCACGCGCGCTTTCATCCTTTAAGTCGGCGCGCCGGCCAACAAAGGCGATGCGCTTGTCCTTCACGCCGATCGCGCCTTGCTGGATCGCACCGTAGGGGGCGCCGCCCGGCGTCATCGTGGCAATGTTGCAGTCGATCCAAAGCGCGTCGA
>DASZWS010000370.1:0-1542 GCA_035546515.1 Vitreimonas sp.
TGACGGCATTCGCCAATGGCGTCGGCTCAGTGAAGATCAACGACAGCATTTGGCGCGCGGTGAGCAACGAACCGCTGATCGCCGGCGAACAAGTTGAAATCGCTGAAGTGCACGGCACGACCGTGACGGTGAAGAAGGCGGTATAGTCCATGGACCGCCGGCGTCGCGCCGGCATCTTTGGGCCGCGCATGCTTCGACAAGCTCAGCATGACGCTACTTTGGAATTGGCGCAGTTTGAAACGGCGTCAGCCTGAGCCTGTCGAAGGCTGACGCTTGCGCAAATGCCGGCGAGGACGCCGGCGGTTCATAATCACAGCTTCGTAATCGCGCCGCGCGCCAATTCATCGGCGCGGTTGTTCATGACATCGTCGGCGTGGCCTTTGACCCACTTCCAGGTGACGTCGTGCTTCTCGCGCGCGACATCGAGGCGCTTCCACAAATCCTCGTTCTTCACCGGCTTTTTGTCGGCGGTTTTCCAGCCGTTTTTCTTCCAGCCGTGAATCCACTTGGTGACGCCATCCATCACGTACTTGCTGTCCGTGTGCAGCGTGACTTTCACCTCGCCCTTGAGCGCCTCGAGCGCGGCGATGGCGCCCATCAACTCCATGCGGTTGTTGGTGGTCGCCGCTTCGCCGCCCGAGAGTTCTTTCTCGCTGTCGCCATAGCGCAGCACCGCGCCCCAGCCGCCGGGGCCGGGATTGCCGCTGCACGCGCCATCGGTCCAGATGTCCACGTTCTTGGTCATGGCGCGGTGCTAGCGGGATTCGCGGGCGCGTCGCGATCGGGGCGGCGGATGAGCCAAAAGATGGTAGACGCGATCAGCGCTGGGACAGCGCCGAACGCGACGATTTCGGTCCGCAAGGCGGCCGTCCATGCAGTCATCGAAAAGGTGGATGACAGAATCTTATTTTGCAGCATCAACGCCAACAGGCATCCGGAGAGACACGCGCAGAGGACATAAAACCAAAGCGCACGCGCGTGCAGCATCGATGCGACGACATGGATCGTGGTCCCGACCACGATGCAAGATATCAGCATCACCGTCGATACGGCGAAGATCATGCTAGCGATGTTGTCATCCAGCGCCGCGTTATTGACGACGTACCATATCTCCAGACCTGTGCACAGCAAGACCGCGGTTGCGAATGCCGCCGCGACCAGCGCGAGCGCGGTCCGTATCGGATGGGGGATTTGATTCATGCCAGGGCTTTTGACGATAGCACATTCCGCGCCTCGTCCAGCTTCACCACATGCGTGGCGCAATGGTTGCCCGCCATCATGCTTTTGGTGATGCGTTCGTAGAACATCAGGAAGCGGTCGAGCTTGGCTTCCTCTTCCGCTGTTAGCTTGCGCCCCAGCGTCTGTTCCTCCTGTTGCCCGCGCCACTTGCGCACGATCTCCCAGTTCGGCGCTTGCAGATAGACGATGGCGTCGAAGCTGGCGAAGAACGGCGCGTACTTCTTGCGCAGCTGCATCTCGGTTTCGCGCCGCCAGATGCCGCCGATGTCGTCGTGTTCGACGTCGTTCATGGGTTCGCCAGGC
>DASZWS010000371.1:0-1722 GCA_035546515.1 Vitreimonas sp.
AACGGAATCGTCACCTGCCCGCAATGCGTATGCGCCGCCAGCATCACAGCCGGCCCCGCCGGAAAGTGCGCGAACGGATCGGGCGAGTGGCTAATGACGATCGTGTCCGTACCTGGCGGCACGCCATCGAGCGCGGTGTCAAAATCGGGATGGCTGGTCATCGCGTCGGCGATGCCAGCGATCGCCACCGCGCCGCCTGCGCGATGAATGAGAATGTTGCGGTTCCACAGCACGGCGACGCCAGCGTCCTGCAACGCCTGCGTCACCGCCTCGCGATCGTACCACACATCGTGATTGCCGATCGCCGAGACCACGCCATAGCGCGCATCAAGCGCCGCAAACGTGGCGATGCCGCCCATCGCCTCCTTGCGCTCGGCTTCCGTGCGCAGATCGACGGAGGCATGCCCGTAAATGTAGTCGCCCAGCAGCACCACCAGTTCAGGCCGCAGCGCGTTGATGCGCTGCACGATGCGGCCCATGCGCGCCACATCCATGTGCGGCCCGCCCACATGCGTGTCGCCGATGGCGGCGATGGTCAGCGGCGGCCCGCGCCAATCGGCGCTGGCGACATCGAGGCGGCGCACCACAAGCGATTCCGGCTCGATCAGCCACGCATCGACATTGACCAGGTAAAACGCCGTCACCAGCGCCGCGAGGCCCGCCCAAATCCAGCGCCGTTTCGATTTGTCCCACCGCCGCAGCAACAGCGACCACAGCGCCGCGACCACGACGAAGCCAGCCGCAACGCACGCGAGGATCGGCCACAGATGCGGATTAGAGAACATGGATTGAGACTAGCGCAGATAAAACGCCGGCGTCTCCGCGTCACCGTAGCGAACCGCCGCCTTCTTGGTGGTATCTGCGCAAGCGTCAGCCTTCGACAGGCTCAGGCTGACGCCATCGAACAACTACGCAATTTCAAAATAGCGTCACCCTGAGCTTGTCGAAGGGTGCACGGGCCAAGAAGGCGGCGGTCCGCTACGGCGTCACCGCGCCATCGCTTGGCGCATGATCTCCAGACGCTCCAGCTTGTGCTGCGCCACGGCGCGTGCAGCGTCGCCGTTGGCGTCGCGCACGTCATCCTGCGCATCCTTCAGCTGTTGCTCTAGCGTAGCGGAGTCCAGCTCGGAGAGATCAACAGTATCCTCCGCCAGAACCGTGAGGCCTTCGGGCGTCACGTCGGCAAAGCCGCCATCGACGAAGATGCGCTTCTCGGCGCCATCGTTGAACACGCGCAGCGCGCCAGGCTTGATCACGCTCATCACTGGCGCGTGGTTTGGCGACACGCCAAACTCGCCTTCGGTGCCCGGCACCACCACATGATCCACCGCGCCGTGAAACACTTCACGCTCAGGCGACACCAGGGCGAACATCAGCTTATCGGCCATCGTCTCACTCAGTTCTTGCGGGCTTGCGCGATCACGCGCGCTTCAAATCGCTTCTTCGTGGCGCCGGATGTCGGAATGTCGAACTCGACCAGCGCCAGCTTGCCATTGCCGACATCGACTTCATACGCGCGGTATTTGAACTTCTCTTTGCGCGGATGCAGGCCGTCCTTGATCTGCTTGGTCTTGGGATAGGCGCGCTTCATCGCCGCCTCGATCGTCGGCAGCGCCTCATCATAATCGGCGTCGGCAAAAAACACCGAGGCGACGGCGCCGTTCATGTCGAAGAACACGCCGCTTGAATCGACCGGATAGAAAAATGTGAACCCGCCCTGCG
>DASZWS010000372.1:0-2334 GCA_035546515.1 Vitreimonas sp.
ACTATCGCTTTGCCGCCGCGCCGCGAGAGTTTTCCGCAACCAGGGTGGCAGTGGCGTGGGGCTTGGGCTCGTACGCCTTCGACCGCTACAAGAAGCGCAAGCGGCCTGCCTCGAGGCTCGCTGCGCCGGACGGCGCCGATATGGCGGAGGCGGCGCGGCTGGTGTCAGCGTCATGGCTGGCGCGCGATCTGGTCAACACGCCGACCAACGATATGGGGCCTGAAGCGCTACATGCCGCGGCCGAAGCTGTCGCTGAAAAATACGGCGCGTCGTTCGAAGCGATCGTCGGCGATGCGCTGCTGAAGCAGAACTATCCGCTGATTCACGCGGTGGGGCGCGCGTCCGATCAGGCGCCGCGGCTTCTGCATTTGAGCTGGGGCGATGCCGGCGCGCCGCGCGTAGCGCTGGTCGGCAAGGGCGTGACGTTCGACACCGGCGGGCTCGACATCAAGCCCTCCTCGGGCATGCGCATCATGAAGAAGGATATGGGTGGGGCCGCGCACGCGCTGGCGCTGGCGCAGATCGTCATGGACGCAAAGCTGCCGGTGAAGCTCGATGTGTTTCTGCCGGTGGTTGAGAACGCCATCGCCGGCGACGCGTTTCGCCCCGGCGACGTGATCAAGAGCCGCAAGGGACTGACTGTCGAGATCGACAACACCGACGCGGAGGGACGGCTTATCCTTGCCGATGCGCTGACGCGCGCTTCGGAAGATTCGCCGGCGCTGGTGATCGATTTCGCCACGCTGACGGGTGCAGCGCGCACGGCGATGGGGCCGGAGATTCCGCCCTTCTACAGCAATGACGATGCGTTTGCGGATGAACTGGCAACGGCGTCGGTTGAGACGAACGATCCAATCTGGCGGCTGCCGCTGTGGGACGCCTACGAAAGCGAAATGGATTCGCCGATCGCTGATCTGAAAAACACCGGCGATGGCGCGATGGCGGGTTCGATTTATGCGGCGCTATTCTTGCGCCGCTTCGTCGATGCGCCTGCGTGGGCGCACTTTGATATTTACGCGTGGTCGCCAAAGGAAAAGCCGTCACGCCCGCAAGGCGGCGACGCGCAAGCGCTGCGCGCGGTGTGGCGCGTGCTGAAGACGCGGTTCGGAAGCTAACCCCGCATGTACTCGAACGGTGAGTGCGGCGTCAGTCCGAAGGATTTTTTCGGATTGCTGTAGTCGCCGAGCAGCAGCTCGTAGTGCAAGTGAATGGGGATCTGGTAGCTCGCGGTGTTTCCCATCAGGCCGAGCTGCTGGCCCGCGCGCACGTGCGCGCCTTCGACGATGCCGTCCGCGAAACTCGACATATGCGCGTAGCGTGTATAGACGCCGTGGCCGTGATCGATCAGCAGCATGTTGCCGTAATCGTCGCGATAGACGCGCTCGATGATGGTGCCGTCCGCGGCGGCGTCGATGCGACCGCCGGATGCCGAATAATAGTCGATACCTTTGTGCACGCCGCTGCTGCGCGCGCCGAAGCCTGACGACAGACATGCGCCATGGGTGGGATCGAGTCCGAGCGCCACGCCTTGGACATCGACGGTCGGCGTGTAGTGCAACACGCGGCGCGTTGCATCCGCGGCCGGTGCGTTGGAAACAGTCATGCCGGGGCAGAGAAAGATCGCCGCGTCAAACGCGCTGGCTGCGCCCGCGGGCGCCGACGGTGCTGTTGGCGGCACGGCGACGCCCGGCAACGTCATCGACACCGGCGTCATCGACACGGCTTCGACATTGCGCACGTCTTCGTCGCTGACGTGCTCGACCAGGATCGCCTGCCCCGCGCGTGCTGCGAGATCGGACGCTTGCGTTTGCAGCGCGTGGAGCTGATCGGGTGAAAGCACGCCTTGCAGCGATTGCAGGTTCACCTCGCCCAACCGATGCGCCAGCAAGACCTGTCGTTGCTGAATGAAATCGGTGAGCGCTGCCGGCGCTGGATAGAACGTTCCCATCACCCAGCCGCAAAACGCCAAGAACGCGCCCATCAATAGGCCGGACAAAAATCGGAACATGCCGCCCTCCACGCCGAAACCCGGCGTTAACCTGTGGATAACAATTCGCGCGGCTGCAACCTTTACCGTGCGTGGAAGCCAATCCGCTGGCGCATCGTTCTGAGGTCGGAACCTACAGATTGTGTTGGGGGCGGGTCGTTTCCCACAACAGATTGTGTTTCGGGCTTGAACCGACTCAAATCACTCGGCAACTTTTGCCCATCTTCAGAGAGAGGGGAGCGAGATGGAGCTCGTCCGAGATCAAGTGGAAGCATTGGATTTGTGGCGCCGGGTGACGGTGTCCACGGTGCGGTCAGACGCGCCGGACCTGACGGCCCGCCAGCTGG
>DASZWS010000373.1:0-21660 GCA_035546515.1 Vitreimonas sp.
AAAGCTGCGCTCAAGGGCGACGAAACGCCCGACCAGATCGCGGCGTTGAAGCGCGACATCGCCGCCGACATCGAGGTCAAGAAAAAGCAGGCGCTCGACGCGGGCGGTCTTTACGTGCTCGGCACCGAGCGCCACGAAAGCCGCCGCATCGACAATCAGCTGCGCGGCCGTACCGGTCGTCAGGGCGACCCGGGCAAGTCGAAATTCTACATCTGCCTGGAAGACGATCTGCTCCGCATCTTCGCCGCCGATCGATTGGACGCCATCATGCGCGGCCTCGGCATCAAGGACGGCGAAGCCATCGTCCATCCGTGGATGAACAAGGCGCTCGAGACCTCGCAGCGCCGCGTTGAACAGCGCAACTTCGAAATCCGCAAAAATCTGCTGCGCTACGACGACGTCATCAACGATCAGCGCAAGGCGATCTTCGAGCAGCGCATCGAATTCATGCGCACGGCCGACGTCGCCCCGATCATCAAGGATATGCGCCACGACGTGGCCGAGAAGCTGGTCTGGCGGATGATGCCGGAGAAGGCCTATCCCGAGCAGTGGAACGTCGCCGAACTCGCGATCGAGGCCGAGGAAATCTTCGGCATCAATCCGCCGTTCACGCAATGGTCGGCCGAAGAGGGCATCGCCCAGCAGGAAATCGTCGATCGTCTGATCCGCGAGGTCGATCAGGGCTACGCGCAAAAGGCTGCGCAGCTCGGCCCTGAGCGTCTGCGCGCTGTGGAAAAGCAAGTGCTGCTCTCCGTCGTCGACATGCGCTGGCGCGAACACCTTTCGCAGCTCGACCACCTGCGTTCAGTCATTCACTTGCGCGGCTACGCCCAGCGCGACCCGCTGAACGAATTCAAGACCGAAGCCTTCTCGTTGTTCGAGCGCATGCTGCTCGACCTGCGCACCCCCGTCACCCGCATGCTGATGCGCCTGCAGATCGGCCAGGCCGATGAAGCGGCGCTGCAGCCGCGTGCGCCGGCGCAGACCTTCGAGATCCACCAGAACCCCGACACCGGCGAAAACGAGATGGTGGTGCGCGAAGATACCCCGCCGCTGGCGCCGGATGGCTTCAATCGCGACGATCCGGCGACCTGGGGCAAAGTCTCGCGCAACGCCCCGTGCCCGTGCGGCTCCGGCAAGAAGTTCAAATACTGCCACGGGACCGAGCAGCAGCTCGCCAGCGCTTAGGCGCCAGACGCGGCGCTAAACCGGAACGCATTGCCCGCTGCTCTGCCGGCTTCGCGCAAACGCACGCTCGAGGCCGCAAAGGATGAGCTGCGCAAGCAGTTCGGCCGCTAGGACGACGCGAACACGTTCAGCAAATACGCCGTCGGCGATGTCGTTGCGATGGCCGAGGCGCCGCCGCTGGCGAGATTGAAATACGAAGAAAGGTCGATCGTCTGCAACGTTCCAGGCGTGCTCGACTGAAACGCCATCAGGATCGCTGAGCTCGATGCATTGGCGCTGGCGTTCTGCACGTCGTTGTTGGCGAGATAGCGCTGCACCAACGTATCGATCGATTTTGACGTCGTCAGATTTGCTGCCTTGAACCCTGCGTGCGTGAGCGTCTCGACCTGCTGATCCGGATCGAACGCGCCCACTTGCGCGGGCAGGTTATAAGCGCCCAGCAACACCGTCGAAAGGTTGCCGTCGCCCAGCATCTGGTAAAGGTTGAGCGGCGCCGTTGTCTTCTCGCGAATGTCGGTGTTGCGTTTGATTTGGGCGGCTGCTGCTGTCACGTCGCTCTGCAGCGTCGTCGTCAGTTGATTGGTGATGTACGCATTCTGAATCGCAGTAACGTTGGCCTTGGTCGTCAACGAAGCGCCCCCAGTGGCGCCATAGAACGAGAACGCTTTGGCGAACGCGGCATATTGCGGGTTTGTCTGCGCCAGTGAGCCCGAGGCGGTGGGATCCTGAGTCAGCAGTTTCGAAAGCGTGTCGGCCGGAATGGAGTCGAAGCCATAAGCATGCTCAGCTACATCAACGAGCTGCTTGTCGGCCATGAACTGCGTCGCCGTGCGCGCCTTGGAAATATTGGCGCCGTAATACGTCGTCGCCAGACCCAGGCCCGCTTCCGTTTTAGCGTCGCCCAGGATTTGCGTGATCTTGGCGGCGTTGTTCGAACCGAACATGGAAATGTTCTGCGCTTGCGTATTGGTGGCAAGTGCTTGTGCGAAGGATTTCTGCTGGTAGCCGTCGGTCACCGCTTTGATCGCGGCGGCGGTTGAGATCGTGCCGCTGCCGCCGGGCGAGCGTAGTTGCGCGAACGCGTCCGCGAACGCTTGATATTGCGGGTTGTTGACGTACACCGAAGTCTTGTCGGTCTTCGATTGCGTCAGCAGTTTGTCCACCGTGTCCGCCGAAATCGTCGTCGGATCGATGCCGTACGCCGTCAGCGCCATGTTCAAGAGCTTCGGATCGTTCTCCAGATCGGCGACGCTCTTCACGTTGACGATGTTACGCTGATAATAGCCCACCGCGCTCTGCACCGCCGGTTGCTTCTGGTAGAGCGCGTAGAGATTGCCGACGCCAGAGATGTTCACCGCGTCCTGCAAAGTCTGCTGCGCGTTCAGCGCCGTCGTCAGCGCTGTGTCGTTGTCCTTGTTGCCGATCCAGCTCTGATAGCCTGCGGCGGTGAACCGGGCGATCGTGGCGTTCACGCTGGACGGGCTCTGCAGCGATGCGCCGCCATCCGTCGCCAACGAATGATACGCTTTGGCGAAGGCGATCCACTTTTGATTGCCGAGCTTCTGCGCGACAGAATCCGCGCTATCCGGATCAGTGGTGAGCAGCTGCTTCAGCAGGCCCTTCGAGCTGATCTGGTCGCTCATGCCGTAGGCCTGCAGCGCCACCTTCAGCACATTGTAGTTGTTCAGAAACTGATCGACCGTGGTGATCTTCGAAACGCCGGCCTGATACTGCGCCACCGATTGCTTGTAATCGGGCGAGCGCTGGTATTGCGCCATCAGCTGATCCTGATTGGCGGTCGCCAGCTTGTAATCAACGACGGATAGTACCGAACCCAAACCCGTGCTCCGAACCCACGACCTTGCACGGTCATGTGTAAATCCGCGTTAACGCGGCTGCTCGGTTCTATCGAAAAGTTCGGTGTCCAAGCCGTTAATGCTTGCCCGCCAGGTCCATGATCATCACCCGCCAGTGCACCAGCCCGTCATAGAAGCTTTGCACCGGCGTGCGCTCGTTAAGGCCGTGCGAGAAGTCGTCGCTCTCCTTGATGAAATTCTCGCTGACGCCATAGGTCGGGATGCCCACGGCGCGGAAGAACACGCCATCTGATGCGCCCGCCGCCATGGACGGGATGATCGGCACGCCAGGATGGCGCGCATGTACCGCGTCCGCGGTCGCCGCCATCACGTCATCGCGCAGCGGCGAGGCATCCGCGGAATGATAGGGGCCGTCATAGAGCGACAGCTCAACCTTGTCGCCGACCAGCGTTTGTAGCTGCGCCTGCACCGATTCCACGCTCACGCCTGGAAAGATGCGGCAGTTCACGGTCGCCACCACGCTTTGCGGCAACGCGTTGTCGGCGTGTCCGCCCTGGATCAGGGTTGGGATGCAGGTCGTGCGGATTTGTCCAACGAAGAACGGGTTGGATGAGAGTGTCGCCGCTGCGCGGCGATCACCAGGGTGCGCCGCGAACGCCGCCATCGCCGGACCAAACGGCGCAGGCACGTATGCGGCGCCCAGGCGGAAGCTGGTAATGGTCGTGTCGTTCCACTGCAGCGGAAACTGATACGCCTGGACCTTCTTCAGCGCGTCGGCGATGTCGTAAATGGCGTTATCGGCTCGCGGCGCCGAGGAGTGGCCGCCGGGATTGTGCACAGTCAGATTATAGCTGGCGAACGTTTTTTCCGCGGCCTGGATTGAATAGATTTGCGGCGCGCCGTGCGCTTCATCGAGCACGCCGCCACCGGCGTCCGAGTTGAGCGCAAATTCCGCGTCCACCAGGTCGCGATGATGCTCCAGCACGTTGAGCGTGCTGGCGCCGGAGGTCTCTTCGTCGCCGCTGAAATAGAGGATCAGGTCGCGCGTCGGCGTGAAATGCTCAGCCTTCAGCCGGAGCAGGGTGGCGCTCAAAATCGCCACGCCATTCTTGATGTCGGACGTGCCGCGCCCGAAGAAATAGCCATTCTCTTCGATCAGCTGAAACGGATCGCGCTGCCAGTCGCTGCGATGCGCCGTCACCACGTCCATATGCGCCATCAGAATGATCGGCCGCCCGCCGCTGCCGTCGCCGTGATAGCGCACGATGAACGACGCGGTATCGCCAACCGGAACGATATGGATGTCGCTCTCCGCGAAGCCCGCATCGCGAAACAACCCCGCCAGATATTGCGCCATTTGCGGGACCTGATGGCCCTCGACAGAGGTGTCCATGGCGATGATGTGCTGGAAGATATCGCGCGCCAGAGCCTTGGTTTGCTGGTCCGCTTCAGGCGCCATCTGCGCGGTTTGCGCTGAGGCAGCGCCGCACAGCGCCATCGCCGCCATCGCCGCAGCGGCTCGTTTCAAGAATCGCATGCTTCCCCCAGATCGCCCTTGCTTCGTTTGGCCTCCGTGATGCGTTGCTCTTAGCGCTTTGGCAAGGATTGCGGCGCACGCGTAGGGCATGACCACCAGCTACGCGCCCCACTATGCTGCGCTGCAGCCGGCGCGCCGCGCCGTCGCTGCTGCGGGGCGTTGGGAAAAGCTCGCCGCCGCGCTGTGTCTGGCGCAATTTTCCGAGCCGCTCTTTGCTGCGATCGCACAAAGCCGGGGCCTCACCGAGCCGCCCGAATACGCGCGTATCTTCTTTCTGCCGGTCTATGCTTTCCTCATCTGGGCGCTGTGGCGCGAGCGAGACAAAGCCGCCGCCGCCGTACGCGCGACGCCATTTCTGTTCGCGCTGCTCGCGCTCGCTTTCGCTTCGACGTTTTGGTCGATCGACGCCGGCGGCACCTTCCGCCGCTGTGTGTGGCTCGCCGCCAGCATGAGCTTCGCGGGCTATCTCGCGTGGCGCTATGATTGGCGCGCGCTGATGGGCGTGCTCGCCGGCGCCTATCTCGTTCTCATCGTCGGTTCATTCGTCACAGCGCTGATCGCGCCGAGCGTCGGTGTGATGACCACCGAGCACCCCGGCGCCTGGTCGGGCTTGTGGACCCACAAGAACATGCTGGGTGGCTACATGGCTTTGGGCGTCGCCATCGGTATCGCCGCCGCAGTTGCGGATTCAACGCGCCGCAGACTTTGGTTCTGCGTTGCGCTTGGTGCGTTCGCGCTGGTGTTGCTCTCCACATCGAAGACTGCATTGCTGGCGACGCTTCTCGGCCTCGCGGTGATGGCGGCATGCGCCATTGCCCGGCGCGGCCCGCTGCAAGCTCTGCTCATGGGAGCGGGCGGTGCGCTGGCGGCGATCGTCGTTGGCGTAATTTTCCTGTTTGCGCCCAGCATTCTTGCTGACGCCATCGGCCGCGATCTCACGCTCACTGGCCGCACCGACATCTGGCACGCCGCGGGCGCCGCCGCCGCCGCGCATCCCTGGTTTGGCTACGGCTACTACGTGTTTTGGCTGCCAGCGGACGGCCCGGCTTACTGGGTGCGCCAAGCCGTAGGCTGGCCTGTGCAGTCGGCGCATTCGGGATGGTTGGAGACTGCACTGGGCGTCGGTTTTGCAGGCGTCTCCACCTTCGCGCTGCAGCTGATCGCAACATTTATGCGCGGTGCGCGCGCGATCTTCGACGGCGTCGCCGGCCTTTGGGCGCCGGCGTTCCTCGCCATGTTTGCGCTCTATACGCCGAGCGAAACGCACGTGCTCACCGCCAACGATTTGTTTTGGATCATCTACGTCGCCGTCGCCGCCAAACTAAGTTTGGACGCGCGCGCTGCGAAACGGAGCGCCGCGCCATGAGCGCCATCCTCATTCTCGGCATCGATCCCGGCCTCAATCGCTGTGGCTGGGGCATTGTGTTGAGCGAAGGCTCGCGACTGACGCACATCGCTCATGGCGTCATTAAACCCAACGCGCAGCAGCAACTGGCGTCGCGCCTGCATGACGTGTTCGAAGGCCTCAACGCGGTCATCGAGCAGCATCAGCCGCACGAGGCCGCCGTCGAAGAAACCTTCGTCAATTCCAACGCGCGCGCAGCACTCGCGCTCGGGCAGGCGCGCGGCGTAGCGCTTGCGGCAGCTGCCCGGCGCGGGGTGGAGGTCGCCGAGTACGCGCCAACTACCATCAAGAAGGCCGTCGTCGGCGCAGGCAATGCCGACAAGACCCAGATCGCCTTCATGGTGCGCCGTCTGCTGCCCACCGCCGGCGATGTTACCGCCGACGCCGCCGATGCGCTGGGCGTCGCCCTCTGCCATGCCGCCCATGGCGGCTTCCGCCGGCGCGCCGGGGCCTAAGCTTTGAAAAGTCAGGTCGAAACGCTGGCTTGACAGCTCACGCGCCAGAATGTCATACAAGCTGACATGAGTGCAGTCGGACAGACATCGCCGCTCCGGGACGCGCATAAGGATCTCACCCGCACGCGCATCCTTGAAGCCGCCATCGACCTGCTGAAGGACGAAGAGCTGGAAGCGTTGAAGCTCGCCGACATCGCCGCCAAGGCCGGCGTCACCGAGCGCACGCTCTACCGCCATTTCGCCACCCGCGACGATCTTCTCAAAGCGATGTGGCCGCGGCTGCAGGCGCGCGCTGGTTCGCCGGGATTTCCCAAGAACCCGGCAGACTTCGCCGATCAGCCACTCTGGCTGTTTCCGAACTTCGACAAGGAGGGCGGCGCTGTGCGCGCTTCGCTCTTTTCACGCGCCGGCCGCGAATTGCGCCGCGCCAGCAATAACGAACGCCAGAAGGCTATCCTAGCGAACGTGCGCGCAGCGCGGCCGGAGCTCAAAGAAGGCGAAGCTAAGCGTCTTGCCGCCGTCGTCCACGTGATCGGCAGCGCTTACGGTTGGGCCATCATGAAAGAGGCCTGGGATTTGGATGGTGAGGAAGCGGGGCGTGCGGCCGCGGAAGCGACGCGCGCTCTTTTGAACATGCCGGCTGCTGCGCCGGCCAAAGCCAAGGGGAAGAAGCCATGACCACAACCATCATGCACATCTCGCTGCCCGCCGATGACACGGAGAAGACGGCGCAGGTTCTGGCTGAGATCATGAACGGGGAGGCGGCGCGTTTCCCGCCGGGCGGTCCGAAAGCCTGGAAAGTGTTTTCCGGCGATGGCGCGGTCGATCTTGAGGTCGTGCAGCGCGGCGATCTGGTTGCGTTCGCCGAGAATGAGGGCGGCTGGAAAACCACCCCGAATCCGCAGCGCACCAGCGAATGCCACATGGCGCTTTGCGTCGATCGTCCGGAAGCAGAGGTGATCGAAATCGCGCAACGCGCCGGCTGGACAGCGCGTCACTGCGAGCGCGGCGGCGGCATCTTCGGGCTGGCGGAAATCTGGGTCGATAACGCCTTCATGATCGAGGTGCTCGATCCGGTGCAAAGCGCGCGCTATCGCGAGAACGTCACACTGGCGAAGTGGAAGCAGTATCTGCCGATGATGCTGGCGCGTACCGCCGCGGCCTAAGCGCAAGTCAAAAACAAAACCGCCCCGGAGCTGCGGGCCCGGGGCGGTTCGTTTTCGTCAGCTGTCAGCCTTAGTTGAAAGCGTTGCCAAGGATGATGCCGAGGATCGCGCCGGTGGCGATGCCGACCAGCAGAGTTTCACCGCGGTTGTCGCGAACATAGTGGTAGCCGCGTGGCGGGGCGCGCAGGTGTTCGTGGCGCCAATCGACTTGGCGATAGTAGCGCGCGTAGCCGCTCGGCAGACGTTCGCCGCGACGCCACTGGCGGTTCCAGTTGTCGTTGCGATGGTTGTCATACCGGCCGCGGTCGTTGCGATCGTTCCGGTCGTTCCGGTCGTTGCGATCGTTGTGGTTGCTGCGATTCCAGTCGCCGCGATAAGTTTGCGCCGAAGCGGTGCCGGCGAAACCAGCCGCCAGCGTCAGCGCGCTCAGGCCGGCAACAGCAATGCGTTTGGTGGTCTTCATGATCTTGCTCCTCAAACGAGAGAGTTCGTTCTCGTTGGTCGCAAGATGCGCCTTACCCCCTGAACGCGGCACACGGGCGAGGTTCAGAAACCGATCATTGTGGTGACATTCTGTGTCTGGCGGCGCTGTCGACACAATTCGTCACGAGCGCTCTGCCGACACCGCTCAAGCACGCCGAACACACCCGTTAAGTGTTTGGGAAATATGTCATTTTCGCGCCATTGGGAACCAATGGAGGGGCAATTTGGTTTAGTCAGCGTTGGACTAACGAGGGAACTGAGAAGATGCGCCGAGAAGGCCGTCCCCCGCGCGTTCTGATCGTCGAAGACGAGTTTCTGATCGCGCTGAACCTACAACAGATGCTTGAAGACATCGGCGTCGAAGAGGTGGACTGCGCCCAGGATTTGGAGACTGCAGCCGATTTCGTTCGTCGCACGCCGCCTGACTTCGCGATCCTGGACATCAATATCGGCCCCGCGCTGGTATTTCCGATTGCAGCAGAGCTGCACCAGCGCGGCGTGCCGTTCGTGTTTTCTTCGGGTCGCACCTGGGGCAACTTGCCCGAACAATTCGCCCGTCATCCGCTCGTGCCTAAACCGCTGGAGCCTGAAGCGCTGAACTCGATTCTGGGCTCGATGGGTTTTGGCGGCGGCGCTGCGTCGCAACAACACGCTGATTGAGTTGGAGTAGGAAATGATCGAACTGGCCGAAGCCATCGTCATCGCCGCGATCGCCGCGACATTCTTCTCAGACGTCCTGTCGCGTTCGATCAAGATGATGCGCACGGCCCGCCGCTCGAACATTCAGGTTGCCGACGCCGCCCATTCCGCGACTTGACGCCGGCATCGTCTGATCAACAGCAAAATGGCCGGAGCGTGAGCTCCGGCCATTCGCATGGCGATGTTTCCGCCTCTATTGCTTGAAGGCGACCCGGAAATATCCGAAGCGGCCCGGCACGTCGTAGAGGGTGGGGTCCATGTTGTTGACGTCGCAGCTGAAGCACCCGGGGGTGTCTTCGTCGGTGACGTTGTTGACGCCCAGCGCGAACTGCACGCGGCCGCTGGCGACAAAGCCCGGCGTCCAGCGCAGCTGCACATCCCAGTAATTGGTGGCCGGGATCTTGCTGTCGCCGTTGGCGGTCTCGGTCAGTTCCGAGATGTGACGTTCGGTGATTGAAGCGCCCCAATCGGACAATTCCCAATTCAACGTCGTTTGCGCCTTCCATGACGGATAGCCTTGCGACGGGCTACCGCGCTCGGTGCCTTCACGATGAACGTGCGGCGTGGTCGAACCGTCGATGAAGTCGACCAGGTGGTTGACGTTGCTGGTCAGGCTGAACCGGCCCAGCGCCCATTCCGGCGATTGCCAGGTGAAGGTCAGATCGAGGAAGCGCGTGTCGACGTAGCCGCCATTGGTCAGCGGATCGTCGATCGCGCGCACCGCACCCGACGCCGAGCGGGTGATTGCCGAGCAATTGCCGGTGTTCACGCAGATGTTCATCACCGTGTTCGGGTCCGCCGCCTGGATGGCGGAGTCGATCGAGATGTTGCCGTAGTTCACTTCGAAGGTGACGCGGTCGCTAAACGCCGTGTTGTCGAAGAAGTGCGGCCGCCACACAGCGCCGAAATTCCAGCTTTCGCTGGTCTCCGGCTGCAGCGTGGTGGTGCCGCGCACGAACACCGGCAGCTGCGGGTTCTTCTGCACGTACGAGCCGTTCGACGGCACGCCGTTGGCGATGCAGTTGTTGATGATGGTGGCCGATTGCGGCGTATCGCGGCCGCCATTGGCCGAACCGACCGTTGCGTTGAAGTCGTTGCACGGGTCGTTGATGGTGGCGTCGAACCGCGAACCGCCGCCGAACAATTCACCGATCGACGGCGCCCGGAAGCCTTGGCCCCAGGATGCGCGCAGCAGCACTTCTTCAACCGGGCGCCAGCGCAGGCCGCCTTCGATGGTCGAGTCCGAACCGGAGGTCGAATAATCGAACACGCGGCCCGCGACCGAGGCTTCGAGCATGTACGCAAACGGACTTTGATCCAGCAGCGGAATGCGCAACTCGCCGTAAAGCTCGTTGACGTCGTAGCTGCCGCGGCCAGAACGCGCCGGGATATCCGACGTCAGCCCGGCCTCGGTGATCGGATCGGGATTGAACTCGCCCGAAACCCAACGCCGCTCAACGCCTGCCGCAACGGCGAGCGCACCCGCCGGCAGCTGCATCAAGTCGCCGGTGATGTTGAACGACAAGTCGCCCAGCTCAGCCATGCTTGAGTTGTGTTCGGTGTAACCGATGAAATCGAGCATATCCTGGGTGATGCTGCCTTGGCCGCCGAAGATGTTGAGCGGCACGCAGCTGCCGGTGCAGTTGGCGATCGGGCCAAGCGCTTGTTGCACGCGCGCGACGTTGATGTCGCCGGTGAAACTTTGGCTGGCGCGGTTACGACCGTAGGTGCCGTTCGCATCCCAGTACCAGTCGCGGCCAAACGCGTTGAGCTGGCCTTCCAGCGTCGCCGCGAAGTCCCAGGTTTGCACTTCTTGTTCGAAGTGGCGCGGACCGGCCTCGACCATGCGGCGGCCGATGAAAGAGTAGTTGCTCGCATCCAGCGTGCCGAAAGGGTTGTACGGGTTGGTGCCGTCGATGACGGTGTCGTCGAGGATCGTGCCGTTGCCGGCGTCTTGGCCGAGGAACAGCGGCAGCGGCGCCGCTTGGTTGGCCGATTTGCGGTCCGCGTAGCTCAGCCGCGCATGGAAGGTTGTCGTCGTGTTGAGCTCTTGCTCCCACGATACAAAGCCGCCCCAGCGCTCCGATGGCGTTTGAATGTAATTGTACGGGCCGAAATTGAAGCGGTCGTCCGGCGTGATGAAGTCGCGGAACGTGTTGGTGGCGCTCACTGTATGCGGCGCGAGCGGATCGAACAGCGGCGTCGCGCCGACATTGCCGGTCGTCAGACTCAAGCCCAGAACGTCGTAGCGTCCGTTCACGGCGCCGGATGAACATCCGCCCGCCGCACAGCTCGTGGCGTACGGCGCCGGGAATGCCGACAACGGACGGTCCGCTGACGAAATCAATTCCTGCTTCTGATAATTCAAGCCGGCGACGATGTGCGCGCCCATGCCGGACCAGCCGTAACTGGCGCCGATGTCGGTGATCGCGCCGTCGCCTTGCTCGTAGTAGCTGCCGTATTGGCCATGCACGTCGAGGCCGTCTTGATGCGTGCGGGTGATGATGTTCACCACGCCGGCGATGGCGTCAGAGCCGTAGATCGGCGAAGCGCTTTCTTGCAGCACTTCGATGTGGTCGATCATTTCCGAGGGAATGGTGTTGAGGTCCACCGAACCGGGGATGCCTGAGCCGGCCGTGCCCGCGACCCAACGCAGTCCGTCGACCAGCACCAGCACGCGCCGCGCGCCGAGGAAGCGCAGATCGACTTCCGCCGCGCCAGCGCCGACGCCGCCGCCGTCCGGCGGGCTGCCGATGTTGCCGGAATTGTTGGTTTTGGTGTTGAGGCCGCCGCCGGAAATCGGCAGGCGCTGCAGCACGTCAGCCGTCGCGGAAAGGCCCGTGCGTGCGATGTCTTCTTGGCCGATTTGCGTGACGGGTTGGCGATTGGTCAGCGGGTCAGTGTGGATGCGCGAACCCGTGACGACGATTTCTTCGCTTTGGTCCGGTGGAGTCGCGTCCTGCGCGAAAGCCGGGCTGCTCAGCGCGACAAAGCTGCCAGCGGCGGCAAGGGCGCTAAGAATGAGACGGTTTGGAATGCTCGATTTGAGCAACTGACGGCGTGAACTGTTGTGCATTGTTCTCCCCAACAAAGCGGTGAATCACGAAGTCGCGTTTCTGTCGCATTTGATACCGATTTCAGATTCAAAGATGCGCCTGTGATCGCAAATTCACGCCGTTGGTGAGAAAAGCGTAATGGAGGTTTCTGCGCCACACTTCGCTGCGCGCGACGAACGCCACGTCATGTACGTTGTCTGGCGTCCGTCGCACAAAGCAGCTTGAGCTGAACGAAAGTTTAGGGCGCGTGCAACCACGCTGCACAAGGTTGGCGAATTCTCGCCACATCGCGCGTCGACCCTCGCATTTCCTGCAAGCGCCCAGACGTACGGAGGTGCGCGATGTCAGTAGCTTTATGGCTGATCGATGCGGCTGAAACATTGCGCGGTATGGCGCGCGATTACACAGACGACAGCAATGACATCCATCTGCTGACGCACGGCGCCATTCTCGTCTTGTTGCGGCAAAAGACCATTGCCACGCCACCGACCGAAAACGCCCTCGCTGCGGCGCTCACGGTTTCAGCACAGGAACTTGCCGAGGCCGAAGGCGCCGCGCCGGCGATGGTCAGTTCCCGCCATCTGGGATGGTCGTCACACGCCCCATGAAGGCGATAGTTCCTGTAGTGCGGTCGCGCAGCACCAGCAGGAACGGGTGATCGGCGTTGAACACGATCGGCGGCGCTTGCGGCATTGGCGCGGCCATCGCCACAACCCCAACGCCCGTGGCCGCCGCCGCTTCGACGCCGACTTCATCCATGGCGAAGAACGTGTTTTGCACCACCCGGCTGACGGCAAGGCGTCCGCTCGTCGAGACGCCGCTGAAATCGGCGGCGTTGCTGAACGCGGCGTGCACACCCATTGCCTGCAGGGGCGCTCCCAGATCGTAGCGCTGCTCCAGTCGCAGCTTTGGCAAGCTCACATCGAGACGCGATTCCTGCGCGCCATTGATTTGGTTGAGCCAGCCATGCAGCCGGTCGCCGCTCAGATCGTGCTCGAACGCCGTCAAACCATCGCGCTCGCGCGGTAGAAAAATTGTCAGCGCGAAGCGGCCGTCCTTGAAATCGAAATCCGCCGCTTGAAAGCCATCGCCCTCGAAATAGCGCACACGCCGCGTGCTATGCATCATCTGCGCCGTCTGATCGGCGCCAGCGAGGGGATGGAAGGGCGCATCGTGCGTCGCGCCAGCCGCAAACGGCTGCATCCAATCGGCTTTGAAATAGACCGAGTTGGTCAGCACCATCTGCATGTCGGGTGTGATGAAGCCGCGTGGCAGCAAATCGGCAATGCGGTCATTGGTTTGCGCGGAGACCCAGGCGTTGATGTGCGTACGAGAGCCTTCCGCCGCCCCTCGGAAATCCAGCGTTTCGACCTGCGCATGCAAACCGTCGCGCACGACGTGGGTGTAGTCCGGCGTGAGCGTGAATTGGCGATCGATCCACACCGCGTCCGCCGAGTTGAACACGCCGCTCGATTCCAGGTCATGCGCCAGGCGCGCTTCGTGCGCGGCCGGATCGTCATTGCCGGTAAAGCCGAACACCGCGGTCATTTCATCCGCCGTCGCGCCGCGCGCGCCCGGATACAAAAGCGCGAACGCCGCCTTCAGGCTGAACGGTGAAATCAGCTGATTGCCGTCGGCTTGCGCGATTTGGCGATAGAGGCTGGTTTCATAGTCGCTCGCACCCACCGGCGCCTCCGTTGTTGCGACTGCGCCGCTGTCGCTCGCGTCTGCGGCGGGATCGCCGGGGCCGGCGGTGGTGCAGGCGCCCAGCGCCGCGGCGAAAATGAGGCTGGTGAGCACTCGATTGCTACGCATCGCGCCACCATATCCTCGACGAGCGCCGCGCGCGAGACACGTCTAGTTCAGTGAGGGGATCACATCATGGCCACTTTTGTCATCACCGGCGCCAATCGCGGCATCGGCTTGGAATTGGCCAGCCAAGTGAAGGCGCGCGGCGACGATGTGATCGCGGTGTGCCGCAAATCCTCTGCCGAACTCGACAAGCTCGGCGTCCGCGTCGAGCCCGGCATCGATGTCAGCAAGGGCGAAGATGTCGCTCAGCTCGCCAAGCGCCTCGCGGGGGTGAAGATCGACGTGCTCATCAACAACGCCGGCATCGGCGTGTTCGAAGGCCTCGACGCGCTCAAGTTCGACGCCGTCGCGCGGCAATTCGAGGTCAACGCCATGGGGCCGCTGCGCGTCAGCACCGCGCTCGCACCGCAAATTCCCGCAGGCGGCAAGATCGTCATCATCACCAGCCGCATGGGCTCAATGGCCGACAATGGCTCCGGCGGCTATTACGGCTATCGCATGTCCAAGGCGGCCGTGAACGCGGCCGGCGTCTCGCTCGCGCACGATCTGCGGGAAAAGAAGATTGCCGTTGCGCTCATCCACCCCGGCATGGTCGCCACCGATATGACCGGCAAGAACGGCATCGCGCCCGCCGACTCCGTGCGCGGCATCCTCGCGCGCATCGACGATCTCAAACTCGAAACCAGCGGTCGCTTTCAGCATGCCACCACCGGTGAAGCTTTGCCCTGGTAATTCGCAGCAAACGCGCAGCTTCACGCAACGTCGCGTCCTTGCGCGAGCGACCCGCGGGTTTACTCTCGCGCGACCCACGGAGGCGCGCGATGCAACTTATCAGTCAAACCGCCGTCGAAGGCCGCCCCGGTCCGGCGCACGCCGCACGCGCGCCGCAGCCGGACGCATCAGGGCTCACCGATCTGCATCTCTTCGCCAAAGGCCAGCCCTTCGCGCTCTACAGGGAGTTGCGCGAGAAGGCGCCGGTGGTGTGGGTGGATGAGCCCATCAGCGGCGCCGGCTTCTGGGCGCTCACCCGTTACGCCGAGGTGATGAAGGTCAACGGCGATCCGCAAACCTTCTCCTCGCAGCGCGGTGGCATCCTGATGGTCACACCCAAGCCGGAGCAGGGCCACCCCATCCTTACCCGCGCCTCGCTCGACCAGATGATCAACATGGATGCGCCATGGCATCTGGAATTGCGTCGCGAGCACATGGCGTTCTTCACGCCGAAGTATCTGGAGAAGCTCAAAGGCCGCATCGCCGAAAAGGTGACCGCGCTGCTCGACGCCATGGCGCCGCACGCAACCGAAGAGATCGACATGGTGGAGCATTTCTCCGCGCGCCTGCCGCTCTTCACGCTGTGCGAATTGCTCGGCGTGCCGGAAGCGGATCGCGACAAGTTCCTGGAGTGGATGCACTATCTGGAGCGCGCCCAGGATTTGGCGATGCAGCAGCGCATCGGCGCGCTCGAATTTTCGCCGGCGCTGATGCAGTTCATCCAGGACTTCAACACCAATGTCGAAGCCATGTTCGCATATGGCCGCGAAATTCTGCACAAGCGCCGCGCCGATCCCAAGGAAGACCTGCTCACGGCCATCGCCCACGCCAAGCTCGACAACGAGCTGCTCACCGACGAATACCTCGATGGATCGTGGCTGCTGATCGTGTTCGCCGGCAACGACACCACGCGCAACACGCTCTCCGGCACGATGAAGTGGCTGACCGAATTTCCCGATCAGCGCCGTCTGCTGGCCGCCAAGCCCGAACTCGGCGCCAACGCCGCCAACGAGTTCATCCGCGTCGTCAGTCCCGTCATGTACATGCGCCGCACTGCCACGCGCGACGTCGAGATCGGCGGCCAAGAGATCGCCGAAGGCGAGAAGGTGCTGATGTATTACGGCGCCGCCAACCGCGACCCTGCTGTGTTTGAAAATCCCGACGTGCTGAACATCGAGCGCCCGAATGCCGATAAACACATCGCCTTCGGCTACGGCCCGCATGTCTGCCTCGGCAAGCGCGTGGCGCAAATTCAGCTCGAGGAGGCCTACAAGCAAATCCTCGCCCGTTACCCCAACGCGACGTGGACCGGCGATATCGACATCGCGCCAAATAATTTCGTTCACGCCATCTCGCGCTTGGGCGTGAAACTCAGCGGCTAAGGTTGGGCGCACACACCGCGACCAAACGTGAGCGCTGATCAATGGCGACGACATAGTTCTGCAGGATTTGGCCGCCGATTAAGACCTCGGGATAGTGATTGGAAACGCGCGCCTCGACGCCGCTCGCGCTGGCGGCGCCGACGACCACAGGCCCGTGTACGATCGTGCGGCTCGTGTCGACCGCGCCATTTGTGAGCCGCGCGCGTCCCGCCGCTTCCAATGGGCTCGCTTCGATCTTTGCGTATGTTGTTTGAGGAAGAACCAACGTCACTGCAGCACCAGTGTCGAGGTTTGCTGTCACAGGCAAATCACCGATCTGTGCCGCAACCCGAAAAGGCCGTTCATAGGCCAACGCGTTCGCGTCACCGGGCGCCAAGCCGCTGCTGCGTGTAAAGCTCAACGTCCGCGCCGGGAAGTCCAGCACCAACAAGCCGTCGCTGAAGAAATCACGCCCGAGTATGCCGCTGATCGCGGCTTCTGGCGGCACGCTGCTGCTGTAATCGCGCATAATTAAATCGAGATCCGCACGACGCAGATCGCCGATGGCGACCGATCCAAGATGCACGGTGTTCACGTCCGCCGTCGTCACACCGTCGCTGGATTGCGCGACGCCGGTGACTTGCAAATGCAGCGCTGTCGCGAGCGATGCATCGACCCGTCCCATGCCGCTGGCGCCTGTATCAACTGCGAATCGATAAGGGCCGCCGCCGTTGACCTGCGTCTGCACATAGACTCGTCCGCCGACAATCTCGAACGGCACGCGCACAGGCGCGTCACGCGTCGCGCCAGCCGCCATCACGCAGGCATCCGGCGCCGCGGGCGCGTGGGCACAAGCCGTAAGCGCGCTCATGTAAATGGCCGCGATCAAACCTCGCATCTTTTGTCCCTTGCCTTGGTGCTTCGGCGCCAAGATGCGACTCCGATGCGGTTTAGATGCGTTGGTGACCCTAAGCGCCAGCCTCAAGCCCGCCAGCCCGCAGCCGGGCTGCATCGCGCGCCGGCGGCAAGCCGAACTGCCGCGCATATTCACGGCTAAACTGCGAGGCGCTTTCGTAGCCAACCGCATAGCCAACGCGCGCCGCATCCTGCTTGGTCGCCAGCATGCGCCGTGCTTGCTGCAAACGAATGCTCTTCTGATACTGCAACGGACTCATCGCCGTCGCCGCTTTAAAATGGCGATGGAACGACGCCGCGCTCATGCCGGCGATCTCCGCCAGTGACTCCACCCGCATTGGCTGATCGAAATGATCGCGGATCCATGCAATCGCGCGCCGCACTTGTCCGAGGCGGCTGTCTCCACGCGCGATCTGGCGAAGCGCGCCGCCCTGCGGACCTTGCAGCAGGCGATAGAAAATTTCCCGCTGCAGCATCGGCGCAAGCACCGCAATGTCGGCGGGGCTGTCCAGCAGGCGCATCAGCCGCACGCAGGGATCGAGCAGCTCCGCCGTCACCGGGCTGACCGCAAAGCTCACCGTCTCGCCGTCGTCGCGTGCCGGCGTTTCTGCAATCAGCTGCGCCAGCATCTCGGCATCCAGCGCCATGCTCAGCCCGACATACGGCGCGCTCTGCGTCGCTTCGATCACGCAGCCCGTGGCGGGCACTTCCAGCGAAGCGATGAAATAATTGTTCGGGTCGTAACGCATGCGCCGCTCGCCGATCGTCACTTCCTTGGCGCCCTGCAGCACCAGGCAAAAGCGCGGCTGATACATGCCGATGACCGGGTGGGTGCGCTGGCCCACCATAGAAATGTTGAGGCCGGGGACGGGCGTGTCGAAAATGCCTGGCTTGGCATGGCGCAGGGCGAGGGCTTTGAGAGTTTCGAGGTGCTCTTGCATGGCTCCGAGATTGGCGCGTCCGCCGCGCCTGACAAGTCACTCCGCCCAGCCGTTGAGAGGAATAGGCAAGAATTCGACCCGATCAGGCGTCCCAGGAAGGGGGCAGGGCGCCATTTAGGCAAGGCGAGCGACGGGCTGCCCCGCGCTCAGAAATATTAGGAGGCTCCCCATGGCTAAGCAATTTGGCGCCAAATCCACCACCGACGAGGTCCTCGCCGGCGTCGATCTCACAGGTAAGCGCGTCCTCGTCACCGGCGTTTCCGCCGGGCTCGGCGTCGAGACCGCCCGCACGCTTGCAGCGCACGGCGCGACCGTCGTCGGCACCGCGCGCGATCTCAACAAAGCCAAGCAAGCGCTTGACAAAGCTGGCGCCAAAAACGTCGAGCTCGTGCAGATGGATCTGGCCTCGCTCAAGAGTGTTCGCGTTGCCGCCGACAAACTGAACGCAAAGGGCGACAAGTTCGATCTCGTCATCGCCAATGCCGGCGTAATGGCGATCCCAACCAAGACGCTCACTGAAGATGGCTTCGAAACCCAATTCGGCACCAACCACCTCGGACACTTCGTATTCGTCAACCGCATCGCGAACTTGTTCAAACTCGGCTCGCGTTTGGTGAACCTTTCGTCCGCAGGCCATCGCTTTGCAGACGTGAACCTCGAAGATCCGAACTTCGAAACCACGCAATACTCCGACTTCGGCGCTTACGGCCGCTCCAAGACCGCAAACGTCTTGTTCGCCGTTGAGTTCGATCGCCGCCACAAAGCGCAAGGCATCCGCGCCACCGCCGTCCATCCAGGCGGCATCCAAACCGAGCTCTCGCGGCACATGGCCCCGGGCGCGCTCGAAGCCCTCCGCGCACGCATCGCCGAAGACGCCAAGCAGAAGGGCTTGCCGGCGTACGAGTTCAAAACCGTGCCGCAAGGCGCCGCAACCAGCGTGTGGGCGGGTGTCGTTGCGCCCGTGGAGGATGTCGGCGGCAAGTATTGCGAAGACTGTCACGTCGCCGACTTCGTCCAGAGCGACAACATGATGAGCGGCGGCGTGCGCGCGTACGCGCTCGACGCTGAACACGCCAAGGCGCTCTGGGCAAAGAGCGAAGAAATGGTGGGCGAGCGTTTCGCCTGATCTACGTTGCATCGCAGGAGGGGCCGGCGTGAACGCCACGCCGGTCCTTCGTCGTCACCTCTAGGAGCACTTCACGTGGCAGACACTTTCAAACTTGGCGGCCGCACGGTGAAGCGCATGGGTTACGGCGCCATGCAGCTTGCCGGGCCCGGCGTGTTCGGGCCGCCGAAAGATCGCGCCGCGGCGATCGCCGTGTTGCGCGCTGCAATCGAAGCCGGCGTCAACCACATCGATACCAGCGACTATTACGGCCCTTACGTCGTCAACGAGATCATTCACGAAGCGCTCTATCCGTACCCAAAAGATTTGGTGCTCGTCACCAAACTCGGCGGCAAGCGCGACGACAAGGGCGCGTGGCTGCCCGCGCAATCGCCCGACGAGCTGAAGCGCGGCCTCGAAGACAATTTGAAGCGTCTAAATCTGGACGTGATGGAGGTGGCCAACCTTCGCATCATCGGCGCGGTGCATCAGCCGAGCGAAGGCTCGATCGCTGACAAGGTGGAAGTCATGGCGCAGCTGAAGGAGCAGGGGCTGCTGCGCCACATCGGACTGAGCAACGTCACCGCCAATCAAGTCGCGGAAGCGCGATCCATCGCCGACATCGTCTGCGTGCAGAACCACTACAATCTGGCGCATCGCCACGACGACGCATTGGTTGACTCGCTCGCTAGCGACGGCATCGCCTACGTGCCGTTCTTCCCGCTCGGCGGCTTCTCGCCGATCCAATCGGATGCGCTGTCGAGCCTTGCGGAGCGTCTCGGCGCGACGCCATTGCAGGTCGCGCTCGCCTGGCTCTTGCATCGCTCACCCAACATTCTGCTGATCCCAGGCACATCGTCGGTTGCGCATCTCAGCGAGAACTTGAACGCCGCCCAGCTCAAGCTCTCGCCGGAAGCGCTCAGTGAACTGGACAACATCGCCAGCAAGGGCGCGAGCTAAGCGAAAATCGCGACGGCTTGGCGCCCCACTGCGACCAGCTTGCCGCTTTCGCTCCACATCGCCATGTTCTGCAGCGAGTAGCCGTCGCTGGATTCTTCGCTGCCGGACCACAGCAAGCTCCAGCCCTCGGCGCTCGCCGGCACGTGCGCGATGTCGAGTTGCCAGGTCATCGTGCTGATCGGCGCCGGGGCGGGAAAGTGCACCATCGCCGCCGGCGGCAAGTTGTCGGCCATCGCCAGCAGCGCCGTGGTTGAATCGGCGCCCCCCGCGTCCAGAAACCGCGTCCACACCGTGAACTCCGGCTTCGGCGCACTTGCCTCCAGCAAGCGGCCGCCGGCGGCGATGCGCGAGTCGAAATTGTTCCAAAACCCGCGCTGCGTGCTCGCGCTGGCTTTGCGAAACGGTTCGCACGCCTCCGGCGGCGTGACTGCCTGCGCAGGCAGATAATTGTGCGTTACCTTGCTTTCGCGCGCCGCGCCGAACACGAACGTCGCCCGCATCACGTGCCCGTCGTCATTGGCGCAATCGTTGGCGATGATGGTCGACGAACGTCCGCGCCGCAGCAGGGTCGACGCAAATCGCAAGCGCCCGTTCGCGGGGCCCACAAACGCCAGCTGCACGCTCCGCAGCGGCGGCAAATTCTCAAATCCGCGCCGCACCGCCTCGTGCGCCAGCGCTGCGGTCATGCCGCCATAAAGCGTGCGCCCCTGGCCCCAATCCTCCGGGGCCTGGATGACAAATTGCTCTCCCTCAGGAGCAAGCGTTTCAACGACGGCGCGCAGCGATGACATGCGTGCGGTTATGCTGTCGCGGCTGCGCCTGCACAATCCGCTCTCGTTGCGATAAGCTCCCGCGCCATGCCGAAGCAGCAAACGCCGCACCAGCGCGCCGAGGCGGAGCTCACCGCCTATGGTCTCACGTTTCCGGAGACCTCCATCGGTCCCGGCTGGGCGACCACGCGCTTTCTCAACGTCCAGAAAAAATCCTTCGCCGTGTTCGGCGAAAAGGGCGAGCCGCTCGACGCGCTCACCATCATCATGAAGCTGCCGATCTCCGCGGAGATGGCCGAAGAGCTGCCGTTCGTGCGGCCGGCCAAAGGGTGGTTCAAGCAGCACAACTGGGTCACCGCGCATTTCGGCCCCGATGACGATCCCTTCGCGGAGATGCCGACGCTCAAAGGCTGGCTGAAGCAGAGCTACATCACCGTCGCGCCCAAGAAGCTCTCACGCCTGCTTGACTGACCCCCAAAAAATAATCGTTGTATTCAGATGCAGTGAATTGTAAAACCAATTCGCTGCATCTAAGTGTAGTGAATATTCCGGGTAGGAGGGCGGCCATGCGTGCGGCGGAAAACAACCCAAAAACAGAGGAAAGCCATTTCATCGTCGGCGAAACCATGAAGCCGAAGCTCACTAACGCGACGGGTTCTGCGTTCGAAATTTTCGATGTGACAGGCACGCCAGGGGGCGGTCCGCCGCCACACCGGCACAAGTGGGAAGAGATTTATGTCGTGCTCTCGGGAGAGATGGACGTGTTCGTCAACGGCGAGAAGACGCATCTCAAGGCAGGTGATTTCGCGCATGTGCCGGCCGATACCCCGCACGGCTACACCACGCTCGACAACACCCACTTCCTCACCATCGTCAGCAAAGGCAATGCGTCGAAGTTCTTCAAGGAACTGGCTGACGACGTCGAAATGAATCCGCCGGACATTCCCGGGATGGTGCGCGTGGGCGCGAAGCACGGGATAACCTTTCTCGCATGAGCACCGTGCGCGCCTATGTCAGCCCCAAGCGCGAAGCACAGGCGCAAGCCACGCGCACGGCCATCCTCGAAGCCTTCGCCGAGCAGCTCTCCGAACCTGGGCGAGACAAGCTCTCGCCCAGCGAGGCCGCCGAACGCGCTGGCGTCTCGCTGCGCACCGTGCATTTTCATTTCCCCAACGAAGCTGAGCAAATCGCCGCGCTCGGCGCGTGGTTCGACGCCCAG
>DASZWS010000374.1:0-3016 GCA_035546515.1 Vitreimonas sp.
ATTTTTATGGCGCGACGGGAATGTGAACACATAACGAGGCAAAAGAGCGATATGGATACGTTGGTGAGTAAGAAACCGCCATCCGGCGCCGGCCCTCGTAAGCCGACCAAGGAAACCAAGGCGTCGCATAAGACGCTGATCGCGCGGCACTTGAAGCTCGTCTATGACGACATCGCCCGCGAGCAACTGCCGCAGAATCTGCAGGATCTGCTGAGTCAGATCGACGAGACGGAGGTCAAGTCATGACCGCCGTCCCGCAAGGCTTCAAATCTGAGCTGATCGAACTGCTCCCAAGCCTGCGCGCGTTCGCGCGTTCGCTGACGCACAACGTCGCGCAAGCGGACGATCTCGTTCAGGACACGCTGGTGAAGGCGCTCGCCAATGTCGATCGCTTTGAGCCTGGCACCAATCTGCGCGCCTGGCTCTTTACGATCCTGCGCAACCATTATTATTCGCAGCTTCGCAAAGCCAAGCGCGAGGTGGAAGATGCGGAAGGCCGTTACGCGGGCCGCATCGCTGTCCGCCCCGAGCAAGACGGCAGCGTTGACCTTGAGGACTTTAAAGTGGCGTTTGCGCAACTGGCGCCGGACCACCGCGAAGTCTTAACTCTGGTCGGCGCCTCTGGGTGTTCGTACGAAGAAGCCGCGCAAATCTGCGGCTGTGCCGTCGGCACCATCAAGAGCCGCGTCAACCGGGCGCGCCGCAAGCTGGCGGACCTGCTCGGCCTTGAGGATGAAGGTGCGACCGGCGCCGGCGACATCTCCATGGTGCAGGAGACGGTTAGCGTGTGAAGGCGCCGGGGGAGCGTCGATCCGGACTGTGGCCGCGGGCGCTCTCGTTGCGCTCAATTCGCGGCCGCATGGCTTTGTTGCTCGGCTTGGCAATGTTGCCGGCCGGCGCCATCGCCATGCAAGTTGGCTTGAACGCCGTTGCCGCGCATCAATCGGCTTATGAAGAAGCCCTTGGCAGACGGGCCCTGCAATCACTCTCGGTTGAGCGCAATACGATCGACGAAATGCGTGAAATGCTGCGCGTACTGGCAGCCGCGCCATCGATGCAGGAAATCCAGACCGGCGATTGCCGGCAATGGCTCGGCGACGTTGTTGCCCGCTACTCGTATCTGAGAACCATCGCCGTCACTGATGAGTCAGGCGCGGTGGAGTGCAGCGTGCCTGCGGTGCGCCGCGGTTTTCGTCCCGGCGCCACAAGCCTTCGCGAACGTGCGATGCGGCGCAATGCCTTCACCATTGGCTTTGTTGAGACCGGCGCCATCAGCGGTGGGCCCGTGCTCGCCGCGACGGAACCCATCCACGACGAGCACGGACGCCGGTTAGGCTTTATCAGTGCTTCGGTGACTATCGCGACGCTTACGTCACTGCTTGATCAGAACCCTGCGTTTGAGGGCGCGCGCGCTGCGATCGTCGACTATAGCGGCGCAATCGTCGCGCAGTCTTCGCGGCCTCGAGGCGGCTATGCCTTGAGCTTGCCTGACCCGGCGCAAATCGTGCACGCCTTTGGTCGTGATCCCACCTTCATCCAAGTCGACAATGGCGGTGCTGTTGTTGCGCCTCTCAGCGCGCGCGACCTCTATGCGGTGATGGTTTGGCCGGATCAGCAGCCCACGCTGCAAAGAACCTGGGGACTGGCCGCTTCGCTCGCGGCGCCGCTGTTGATTTGGATGTTGGCGGTGGCGGCCGGCTGGTTCGCGATTGAGGTTTTCGTCGCACAGCCATTGTCGACGCTCGAAACCGCTGCACGCGGCTATGCCCGCGGCGAGGACGTGCCGGAATCAGCTGAGCTCACCGGCGCGCCTGACGAAATCCGGTCGCTACGTCGCACGCTGGCGGCGATGGCCAAGACCCTGCGCAGCCGCGAGCAGCGTTTGGTCGCGGCGCTCGCGGAGGAACGCGCGCTGCTGCGTGAAGTGAACCACCGGGTGAAGAACAACCTGCAAATGGTGGCGAGCCTGCTAAACATCCAAGCGCGCGGCGCCGTTGATGAAGGGGAGGCCTGGGGCCTCGCGCGCGCGCACGATCGCGTGCAATTGCTGGCGCTGGTGCATCAGCGCATTTACGCGTCCGGCGAACTGAGGGAATTGCGGCTCGACGATCTGGTCGCGGAAATCGCACGACAATTGCTGCAATCGCGGGGCGCGCAGTCACGCGGCATCAAGCTGGTGTTTGACATCGGCCCGGCGCGCGAGGATGTCGATCGCGCCATGCCATTGGCCTTTATGGTTGGCGAGGCTATCTCCGCGGCGCTCGATACGTTGAGTGGCGTGGAAGCCGCCGAACTAAGGCTGTGGCTGCAACAAACCGATGATGGAACGGTTCGGTTCGCCGTCAGCACCGATTACGCTGGCCACATCGCCGTCACGCCCAGCGCCCGCTTGATCGACGCGTTTGCGCGCCAAGTCGGGGCTGAGGTGGGCAGAAATCCGAACCGGCCCGCTGAACTGTGGATCAGCGTGCCGCCCTCGGTTAGCGCCGACGCGGCGAAAGCAGCAAGCCAATAAGCACGCCAACGCCAAGTGTTGCGCCCAGCGCCGCACCCGGATGCGAGCGCACCTTATCAGTGACGAGATCTACGCGTTCGCTTGCGCGCTCGCGCACGCCGCGTCCCAGCCGTTCGATACGGTCGCGCGTGAGGTCCACCTCTTGGCGGGCGGCATGTCCGGCGGCCTCCGCCAGCTTGCTCACGTCGCGGCTGAGTTCCGCGAAATCTTCCAAAACGTCGTCCGCCGGTGCGCGGAACGCATCTCGCGCGGCGCCGTTCTTTTTTCCGCGCGTGCTCTCATATGACTGGCCCATTGTCTGGTCTCCGAACTTTCTGAACGGCGCTACCCGCCGCGTGCATTGCAACAATTCGGGCGGGCCAGCGCAGGTTCCCTAAATTTTGCGATGCAGCGTCACGCGGAACCCCTTGGAAAACATTGCGTTCGAAGGGGAAATGGAAAGGGCCCGGGGCATGCTCCGCTGGATGTTCATCTTTCTCGTCCTCGCAGCAGTGACGGGCC
>DASZWS010000375.1:0-6191 GCA_035546515.1 Vitreimonas sp.
CGCCGATCGCTGCGATCTCCTCAGCGAGCAGGTCCGCGTCGAAGCGGATTGGCAATTGGACGAAACGTGCTTGTAGTTTCATTGAACTTACTTTGGCGGCGCGAGCGTTCGCTTAGCCGTTCGGCGCGCCCTTGGGCAAGCACCCGCTGCAATCGCCGCCTCAGTCGGCCACGCTAATCCCCTCCCGCGCGAGGGTTTCGCGCGCTGGCGTCAGGAGCGGCCCGTAGGCGCGCCAGCGACCCAGCGCCGAGCGATAAATCGGCTGACGCACTTGCGCGGCGCTCGGCGTCGCAATGGCGCTGGCGTTTTCGTGAAAGGTGAGACACCGGTCGTCCCACGGCAGACCGCAGAAGGCGATGATCCGGCGCGACTGTGAATCGAGATCGTCGACAACGTCTTCGTAGTTCACCAGCAAAAAGCGGTCCGCCGGCAAAACGCCGCGCCAGTGCTCGGCCACGCGGCGGAAAAGCGCGTAAGCGTGCGCGACGTTTTCGAGCCGATAGACAAAATCGTAATACGGGTGCTCGGTCGCAAACATTTGCTTGTAGAGGCTGAGGCACGCATCCATGGGATCGCGCATCAGGCAAATAATCCGCGCGTTCGGCAGCGCCCGCTGGATCACGCCTGCAAGCAAATAATTGATCGGCGCCTTATCGATAAAGCGCGGCGTGGCTCCGGTGACGGGGCGCGTGCTGGCGACATAGGCGTCGCCAAGGCGAGACAGATCGATCTTATCCGCGGCCCGCAGCGTGGGTACATCGAGTGAGCGATTGCCCGGCGTTTGCGTCATCGCCTTTATCAGTTGCGGCAGGTTGCTCAGCTCGCCCGCTGACTCCACCGAGGGATGACTTGAGACGATGCGATCGACCAGGCTGGTTCCCGTACGCGGCAAGCCGACGATGAAAATCGGCTCTTCAGATTGCGCGCCAGCGCTTGCGCCCGCCGCGAGCGCCATCGCCGCTTCGGCGATCTTGATCTCGTCCTGGAGATCGTAGCGGCGGCTGCGCCCACGGATCGCCTTGGCCTTGCCCAACCAGGCGAAGGATCGTTCCAGATCACCCAAATCTTCGTAGGTCTTGGCGAGCGCGTGCCCGGCTGCCAGCGTGCGCAGGCCCGTCGCGTCGGGCAGCGCGAAGGCGCGTTCAAGCGCGGGAATCCAATTGTTGGCGAGAGTCTGCTTCTCGATACGCGTGAGCAGATAATACGGCTCGGGATTGTCGGGATCGAGTGCGATGGCGCGCCGGAACGCGTGCGCCGCCGCTTCGAAGCGCCCGAGATTCTGTTCGGCGTCGCCAAGCGACACCATGATCCGCGCGTCCGCGGGCGCGAGAGCCGCAGCGCTCTGAAAGCGCTCCAGCGCCAAATCATGCGCGCCGGAGAGCGCGTAAGCATTGGCTGCCGCCGCCTGTATGCCGGGATTGGCCGGATCAGCGGTCGCGCCCTGGGCCGCAAGCATCCGCGCGCGCTTGTTGCGCTCTACGATCTTGGCGACCTCTGCTTCGGCGGACACACCTGCTCCTTAATCCGCGCTTGGTCCCGCAAGCGAAGGCTTCGGGTCAAGGGGGTTTGCGCTGTATGCTCAGGCGCGATGATCTGGAGCAAGACCTTTACCGGCGCCGAGCCGCAGCGCGTCAACAAGTGGTTGGCCAGCGAAGGCGTTTGCTCGCGGCGTGAGGCGGAGGACTTGATCGCCCGGGGCCTGGTGCGGATCGATGGCGCCCGTGTCGACGATCCAGGCCGAAAGATTGAGCCCGGACAGACCTTGTCGCTGGCTGACGATGGTGCGCCCGCGCCCATCACGGCGGTGCTGAATAAGCCGGTCGGCTATGTGTCGGCGCAGCCCGAGGCGGGGCAAATTCCCGCGGCGCGCTTGCTCACGCGCGACAACTTGATCGGTGCGGCTAAGACCACGCCGACAAAAACCACGAGCCTCGCCCCGCTCGGTCGGCTCGATCAGGACTCACGCGGGCTGTTGCTGCTTTCAGAAGATGGCGTGCTCGCCAAAGCGGTGATCGGCGCGGACTCAGCGCTCGACAAAGAATACCTGGTGCGGGTCGATGGCGTGATCAGCGAAGCCAAACTCGTCAAGCTGCGACACGGGCTTTCGCTCGATGGCAAAGTGCTGAAGCCCGCCAAAGTCACGCGTGAAGGCGGCCAGACCTTGCGCTTCATTCTGCGCGAAGGCCGCAAGCGGCAAATCCGGCGCATGTGCGACTTGGTTGAATTGGACGTGGTCGACCTGCTGCGCGTGCGCATCGGGCCGCTGAAGCTCGAAAATCTGCCAGAAGGCAAATGGCGCGCGCTCGCTCCCGCTGAACGCGAGAAGCTGGTGAAGGCGGCGAAAGCCTAGCCGGCCAGCGCGGCGCGACGTTTGCGTAGTTCCGCGAGAATGGCTGCATCGAAGCCAGCCTCCGGAGCGGCGTTCAGGCGATTGATCACGTCAGTGAAATCCGCTTGCGCGCGCGCATCCTCGAGGCTGCCGCCTGGGATGATGTGACGTTTGAACAGGTATTCATCCGCCTCGCCGGTGAGGATGAACTCAGGCCCCCAATCCAAATTGGCCGCGTAGGCGATCTCGTTGGTGCAGTTGGAAAACAGCGTGTTGTAGAATCGCGGCTGAGTTTCGAGCTCCTTGGTCCGCTGCAGCATATTGGTGAGCAGCGTGCGCAGTTGTGCATCCGTAACCGTGATTGGATAGATGCGCACTTTGTGCTGCAACATGACGGTCCGGCGGGTCAGCAGATCGTGCGCCGTACCCCACAGATACGAGAGCTCAAATTCGTTGAAGGCGCCGCCGACAGGAGAGTAATCCTCGTTGGCCTCTCGCCGCGCTTCAATGGTGACGCCGAGCAAGCGATCGCCGGCAAATTCGAACATAAGAAATGTGTGCGCGGCGAAGGAGAGGTTTGGATCGGGCTCGACCACGAACCACACGGCGCGCACGTCAGAGAATTTATAGGCGGCCGCCGTGTAGGCGTTATTGCGCGGACCTGCCGGTCCGTAGCTCCAATCCGTAACGGGTGCGACTGAGAAGCCTTCGCTGTTCATCTGCACCAGGCTCTCGCGCGCAAGATACGGATACCAATCGCGCTCGGTGCGTGGCGGCGTCGTCATCTTGGCCCATGCGCCCAGCAGCAGAATGAGACCGATACACGCCAGCGCCGGCCGCAATGGATTGGCGTTGAACCACCTGAACACGAACATCGCCAATCTCCCCGTTAGCGCTGCTAAAGAGATTTGAGGCTTACGTTAAGCGCCGATCGCTTGGTCAAAGACGACCGAAGGCCTATGTGTGGCGCATCCTACCCGACCGGCCACTTGAGGAGATTCCCATGGCGCTGCGCATTGGCGATAAAGCCCCCGATTTCGAAGCCGAGACCACCCAAGGCCGCATCAAATTCCACGACTGGCTGGGCGACAGTTACGGGGTGCTGTTCTCGCATCCGAAGGATTTCACGCCGGTCTGCACCACCGAACTCGGCGCGCTCGCCAAACTTGAGCCTGAGTTCAAGAAGCGGAATGTGAAGGTCATCGGCCTTTCCGTCGATCCGGTCGGCGATCACGACCGTTGGAAGTCCGACATCCGCGAGGTCACCGGCGGCGACGTGCAATACCCGATGATCGGCGACAGCGACCTCAAAGTGGCGAAGCTCTACGACATGCTGCCCGCCGATGCAGGCAACACCAGCCAGGGCCGCACCGCGGCGACTAACGCCACTGTCCGCACCGTATTCATCATCGGCCCCGACAAGGTGGTCAAAGCGACGCTTTATTATCCGATGTCGTCGGGCCGCAACTTCGATGAAGTGCTGCGCCTTGTGGATTCGATCCAACTCACCGCCAACCACAAAGTGGCGACGCCGGTGAACTGGAAGAACGGCGAAGACGTCATCATTGCGCCGTCAGTCTCCGACGAGGAAGCCAAGACGCGCTACCCCAACGGTTGGAAAACCTTGAAGCCTTATCTGCGCGTGGTGCCGCAGCCGAAGGGCTAAGCCTGGATCGGCGCGACCTCGGCGGGGTGGCGCTTGAAATAGGCGACGGCGAAAGCGCAACTGGCGCGGAGCTTCAAGTTCCGCGCTTTTGCGTCTTCAACAACCGCCGCCATCAGCTTTGAGGCATAGCCGCGCCCGCGCGCCGCAACCGGCGTCTCGACGTGCAAGATCACACGGGCCTGGCCCACATCGCGGTAGTCCGCGAACGACAGAAATCCATCGTCGTCCATTTCGTAGCGGTGCGCCGCGGCGTTATCGCGAAAGCTCATGATTGCGCCGGCATTTCTTTGGGCTCCCAGAGTTCAACCTTACGGCCTTCAAGGTCCATGATGTGGGCGAAGCGCCCGTAAGATTCATCCTGCTTCTTGATCGGCGTCACACCCTCTTTCGCGCAGCGTGCGAGCATGCCGTCCATGTCATCGACGATGAAGTTGAACATGAACTCCTTTTCCGAAGGGGCAAAGTAGTCCGTATCGGCCTTGAATGGCGAGAATACAGTTCCAGACCCCGGCTTGGCGGCCACAGCGTCAGGAGTGAAAAAGCAGCCCCAGTCCGGAATCTCCAAGCCCAGCACACGCAGATACCAGGCTCTGAGCGCGGCTGGGTCCGCGGTTTTGAAAAACACGCCGCCGATCCCCAGCACCTTGGACATGATCCATGCTCCCGCCTACTGAACCCACGTGAACTATCGCCACGCCTTCCACGCTGGCAACCATGCCGATGTGCTCAAGCACGTCGTGCTGTTGTTCTGCCTCGACGCGCTGAAGCGCAAGGAAACACCGTTTGGCGTGCTCGACACCCATGCCGGCGGCGGCCGCTACGACCTGTTCAGCGCCGAGGCCATGCGCAGCCCCGAATGGCAGCACGGCATCGGCGAACTCTGGGATTGGCCGGACGCGCCGCCGGCGGTTGCGCGCCTGAAGCGGGCGATCCTTGCGGACAATGCAGATGGCGCGCTGCGCCACTATCCGGGCTCGCCGCTGCTGATCGCCAACGCGCTACGCGAGGGTGACGCATTGGAGGCCTGCGAACTGCATCCGGAGGAATACGCCGCGCTCCGCCAGACCGTTGGCCGCCGGCCTGGCGTGCATCTGCATGCGCGCGACGGCTTCGAGGCGTTGACGGCCCTACTGCCGCCGAAGCAGCGCCGCGGCTTGGTTTTGATCGATCCGCCCTACGAGAAGCCCGACGAGGTTTTCAAAACCGCGCAGGTTTTGGGGCCGGCGCTGCAACGTTTCGGACATGGCGTCTATCTCTGGTGGCGTCCGCTGAAGAACGACAGCGAGCTTCGCCGCGCCGACGCGGAAGTACGCGCCAGCGGCGCCGACAAACTGTTGCGCGCTGATCTTTGGGTGGATGCTCCGGCGCCCGCAGGACGGCTGCACGGGTCAAGCATGTTGGTGATCAATCCGCCGTTCGGCCTGGATGCAACTTTGAGGCAGGCGCTGCCGGTGATTGCCGCGAAACTTTCACGCGGCGCGGCCGGCTTCCGCATCACCACGCCCTGACAGGCAAAAGGGCGCGGATTGCTCCGCGCCCTTCCCCCTCGCCACGCGCGTCGCACGCACTGGGCGACGGCTTTCGCGGCTTGGCCTCGTGAAGCTCTGGGCTGCAGCCCTCGGCTAAACTTGCGGCGGAACTTGTGCGCCAAGGACGCACGCCCGGTCAAATCGCGTTGTCAGAAAAGCTAATCTCGCAGGTGCAAAACCGCCGTGACAGTGGTCACCCGACGGCCTGAAAAGCAGGATGAATCCGCCGTAAATCTAACACTTGCCGCTTGCCTCGCGGAACCCGCTCGCTCATAGATGGGTTGTGAAGCGCCGGCAAAAGGGTCCGGCAAGGTTGCGAAGATTCCGCGGCGTGCGGCCAAGTTCTCTCTCCCAAGCAAAGCAGAAATTCGCGTTTACGTGCGTGCGCCTTCGCGTGCGCGCGGCCGATGGCGTTGTGCCACGGCTCGATCAGGACAAGTGGAAATGAGTTTCGACGACGACGACGGTGACGACGACAACGATCGGAAGAAGGACAAGAAGCGCGGCGGCCACAGAGGCGGCGAGAGCAACCCGGAATTTGGCGGCGGTGATTTTGGCGGTGGTGGCGGCGGCGGCTTCGGCGGCGGCGGCGGCGGTTACGGCGGCGGCGGTGGTGACCGTGGCGGCGGAGGCGGCGGCTATCGCGGCGGCGGTGGTGGCGGCGGCT
>DASZWS010000376.1:0-10194 GCA_035546515.1 Vitreimonas sp.
ATACCGTGCCGGGGACGATGACGGTTCGCCGAGCTGGTGGGCTCGACGGTATGCGCATCAACGGCCAGCCAATCACGCGACTGCGTGTCGTGCTTCACTCTCTCCCCCACGGGAACCAGAAAATACAAAGCCGTCCGGGGCGGCAGAGAGCAAGATGAATTACAGGAAAGGCGAAATCATCGCCGAAACAGGTTGTTCTAGGGATATTGCAGCTAGGCGTTGCGGTCGACGACCGCCGGTGTGGGGCTGACGGGCGTGGTGCGCCCGCCTTGGGCGCTGTAGTTGGCGGCGCTGTTGCGCTGCCGCACGATCTCTTCAGCCATGGCCTGCACTAGGCCCTCGCTGATGATTTTTACCGCATTGAGCGAAAGCTCGTGTTTGGCGAGGTGGGCGTGAAGCGCCTCGGTGCGGGCCCGCAGCTTTTGTAGGAGCGGCTGCGGCGCGGCCTGGATCAGGCTTGGCTCCTGTTTGATGCGGGCGAGTTCGAGTCGATAGGCGTTGGCGAGGCGGTTCTTCTCGTCGGCTTCCGCGCCTTCCATCGGCGGCTCGCGCGCGTCGATGCGGCGGGTCTCCTCGGCCACCATGGCGGAGAGCCGCTCGGTGATCAGGAGGAGCTGCTCGGCGCGGTCGCGCGCGTCATCTGCCAGCAGGGCCATCTTCGTCGCTCAATGAAATTGGTGCTTGGGGCGGATTGATCGGGATCGCCGGTGTGTCGGCATTGGAGGCGCGCGCATCGCCGTCAGCGGCTTGCGCCTGCATGCGGGTAAATTCCGCGACGATGTTGGCGGCGACGCCGACACCGCCGGATTGCGCGATCGACTTGGCGTAGGTGTCGATCAGCATGGGGCGAAACATCTCTTCGCCGACGCCGCCGCCGCCGAGGCCGTCGGTGGAGAGGCCCTCGAACATCGGCGCCAGCATCTGGTTCAGGAACACCGCCTCGAATTCCTGCGCCGCGCGTTTCATGGCTTCGGTCTGCGCGGACGCGGTCAGGGTGCGATGCGTCGGCAGCGGCGCGCCGGGCAGCGGCTGCTGCGGCAAGGGCATGCCTTGCAGGGTGGGGCGGCTGAGCGCGTCGCCCACTTACATCACCTCGATGTCGGCTTGAATGGCGCCGGCGGCCTTCAGCGCCTGCAGGATCGAGATCATGTCGCGCGGGCTGACGCCGAGCGCGTTGAGGCCGTTGACGAGTTGGCGCAGCGGCACGCCGCCGGGCACGACGACGAGGCCGCCGTGATCTTCGTCAACGTGCACGCCGCTTTGCGGCACCACCGTTGTCTGCCCTTGGCTGAGCGGCGCCGGTTGGCTGACGAACGGATCCTCGGTGATGGAAATGGTGAGATTGCCTTGCGCGATCGCCACCGTGGAGACGCGGACGTTTTCGCCCATCACGACGATGCCGGAGCTTTCATCGATGACGATGCGCGCCGGCGTGTCGACTTGCACTTCGAGGTTTTCGATCTGGCCGACGAGCGAAACCATGTCGCCCTGATAACCGTCCGGGCGATGCAGTTCGACCGCGCCAGGGCTGGTGGCGTGGGCAACATCGCCGCCGACAGAGGTGTTGATGGCCGCGGCAATGTGTTGGGCGGTGGTGAAATCGGGATTGCGCAGGGAAATGCGCAGATCGGTCTGGTCGGCGATGTCGTAGTGGATTTCCTTTTCCACCAAGCCGCCGGAAGCGATGCGCCCCGCAGTCGGCACGCCGCGGGTGACCGATGAACCGGACGCGCCTTGCGCGGCGAAGCCGCCGATCGCCAACGGGCCTTGCGCGACAGCGTAAACTTGCTGGTCCGCGCCCATCAGCGGCGTGACCAGCAGTTGGCCGCCGGCGAGGCTGCGCGCATCGCCCATGGCGGAGACGGTGACGTCGATACGCGAACCTTGCGCGGCGAACGGCGGCAGGTTCGCTGTCACCATCACCGCGGCGACGTTGCGGGTGTTGAGGTTGCCGCCTTGGGTACTGACGCCGAGGCGTTCGAGCATGGCTTGCAAACTTTGGCGGGTGAAGAGGGCGTTGCGGAGGCTGTCGCCGGTGCCGGCCAGACCCACGACGAGGCCGTAGCCGACGAGCTGGTTATCACGCACGCCTTCGAAGTCGGCCACGTCCTTGATGCGCGGGGCCGCGTCTGCGGGCGGCGCGTAGATGGGCGCGGTGATCGCGGCGACGGATGCTACGGCGACCAAAGCATGGCGCGCCGCACTGGGAGCTCTTCGCATGAGCGCGATCAGAAGCGGGTTTGGTTAATGGGACGTTCAATTCAGCATGGTTAACGCATTGGAAACAGCAGCAGCCGATGGTCGCGCGCCATGAAGGTTGAGAGCGGTCGCAGTATTGGCGCCGCCGGCGCTAGGCGCGCCGGAGGGGCGGCGGCCTCGGGTTTTGCGCCCGAGACGGATGCGCCAGAGCGGGCGCAGGCGGTGACCGGGGTCGGCGGCGTCACCGCGCTCGACGCGGTCATTGCGCTGCAAGCGGAGGAGCAGCCGGCGCAGCGACGGGCCCGCCAGGCCCGGCGCGGCGGGGCGGTGCTCGACGCCCTGGAAGAATTGGAAAAGGGCCTTGTTCAGGGGGTGGCGCCAGGGGCGCTGCGCGCCGAGCTTGAACGTCTGCAGCGGGGGCGCGAAGTGACCGGCGATGACGGCCTGGACGAGGTCATGCGCGAGATCGACACGCGCCTGGCCGTGGAAGTGGCGAAGCTGGACCGGCAGCTCGGCAAAATTTGAACTTTGCCGCGTAAGTGACGGATTTTTGGCACTGTTTGGCGCCGTCCTTGCTCCATGGACGCCGCCCAGGGCCGACGCTATAACGCGGCGCCTCGCGAGGGCGATAGGAATGGCGGGTACCCCATGGCAGCGACCGTGAAACCGTATCGCCCCACTGACGGCGAGCCTTTCATGAACGAGCGTATGCGCGAATTCTTCCGCGCCAAGCTGCTCGCCTGGAAGGATGAGATCCTGGAGGAGTCCCGCGGCACCATCGCTTCGCTGCAACAGGATACGGTGCCGGAGGCCGACTTGGCGGACCGGGCGACGAGCGAGACCGACCGCTCGCTGGAGCTCCGGACCCGGGATCGCCAGCGCAAGCTGATCGCCAAGATCGATCAGGCGCTCCGCCGCATCGATGACGGCTCCTACGGGTATTGCGAGGAGACTGGCGAGCCGATTTCGCTCTCGCGCCTGGAAGCCCGCCCGATCGCCACGCTGTCGTTGGAAGCCCAGGAGCGGCACGAGCGCCGCGAGCGCGTCCACCGCGACGACTGAGGCGGTATGCCGGCAAGGAAATAGCCGCTTTTGGCTGTTGTATCCGGCTTTACGGCTTTAGCGCCGCCGCTATACCGTCACCGGGACGACCTGTCAGGGGAGCTTCATGCGCGTATTTGCAAGTGTGTTGGCGGCAGCTGTTTTGTTGGCCGCGCCGGCGGCGTTCGGCCAAACCGAGCCCGCCTCTGGTCCGGCGACGCCTCCGCCCGCAACCGAGCCGTCAGGCCCGGCGCCAACAGCTACAGGCGGCGCGCCCGCGACGCCGGATGCGGTGCAGTCGCAGACGCAGGCCACCGACGCCGACCACCAGATGGTTTGCCACTACGTGGAATCAACTGAGAGCCGGCTGCGCCGCACGCGTCAGCGCGTGTGCGCCACGCGTCAGCAGTGGGAAAGCGCGCAAGACCAGACCACGCGCGACATCCATCAAATGGGCCAAGTGCAAGGCCGCAGCCAGTAAGCAGTTCAGCGAACGCCGGCGCGTCTCACCAGGGTGAGATCGCGTCGGCGATGCGTTGGCCCCAACTCGGGCGCTGCACGGCGCTGAGCTGACCTTGTCCGCCGTAGGAGATGCGGGCCTCGGCGATCTGGGTGTGATTGATGGTGTTGTCGGGGCTGATGTCTTCAGGGCGCACCACGCCGCTGATGGTGAGCTGACGCAGTTCGGCGTTGATCATCACGTCCTGACGCCCGGCGATGACGAGGTTGCCGTTGGGCAGACGATCGACGATCACCGCGGCGACCGTCAGCTGAATTTTCTCTTTGCGGTTGATCGCCCCTTGTCCGCTTTGGTCGGACGTGCCGGCGCCGCCAACCATATGTTCGGGATCAAAGCCGTTGCCGAACAAGCGGCCGGCGGTTTGCTCCAGACCGAAAAAGTGCGTGACGCCGGCGTCGGTGCTCGATGACCGCTGACGCGAAGATTGGTTGGAAAGTTCTGCCTTGTCGTCGATCTCGATGTTGACGGTGAGAATGTCGCCGACGCGCGACGCGCGCTGATCGTTGAAGAAGCTGCGCGACCCGGCGCGCCACAACGAGTTCGGGCCCGCGGGTTCGTAGGAAGTAGGTTCGGGCGGCATCGGCATGGTTTGCTGCTGGCCGCCGGTGAGCGGGGCGGGATTGCCGACCGGATTCATTTGCGGCGGCCCGAATGCGCGGCGCGCAGCGTTGTACGCAGCGCCCGGCGCTGCAAGCGTATCTTGCGCCATGACGCCGACATTGGGCGCCGTCGCGCAACCGGAGGCGCCGATCGCTAGAGCGAGTAGGGCTAGTCCACGCATATTCGTCCCCCAAAAATTCAGTTACGGCGACGCGCTGGCCGCGCCCGGACCGGTCACAGTGGCGACGACGATCCGGTTGGATGTTGGATTGGTGAGGCGCACGTTTTGTCCGACAGCGCCGTTTTCCATGGCTTGCGCGCGCGTGCTGAGCGAGATGCCGCCGACTTGATACACCAGCAACACGGCGTCGCCGCGGCGCACGGCGATGGCGTTGGCGCCGCCTTGCGGCGCTTGCGCGCTGACTTGTGTCGTTTGCGCGTTGTCGGGCTGCAGCGTGGCGCGCGCGCCGGCGGGATGCACCACACGCACATCGGTGACGCCGGGCGGCGGTGTGAAGTCGAAGCCGGCGGCGGACGCGGCCATGGACACCATGGTCATCGGCAGCGTGGTGATCTGCCCGGCAGCTGGTGCAGGGGCAATGGCGCGGCTGGCGAGGTCGCCGGCGCCGACGAAGAGATCGCCCAGGGTGATCGATTGTCCCATGGCCTCCACGCGTGAGCGCAGCGTCACCGTGTCGGCGTTCGCGGCGGACGCGCACGCAAACATCAAGCAAGCGCCCAAGACTGTGCGAAGGCAAAGCGCACGCAGCATCACTCAGCTCCTTCCCAAAGCGCGGCTAGCGCACCTGGGTCGTGGTTTGCAGCATTTCGTCCGCTGCAGTGATCACGCGCGCGTTCATTTCATACGCACGCTGCGCCACGATGAGCGATGAGATTTCTTCCACCGCGTTGACGTTCGATTCTTCGAGATATCCTTGCATCAAGGTACCGTAGCCAGGTTGACCAGGTGTTGCCGTGGTGGCGGTGCCGGACGCAGGAGTTTCCAGAAACATATTGTCGCCGACGGCTTCGAGGCCGGCGGGATTGATGAAGTTGGCGATCTCCAGCTGACCGAGTTGTTGGGGCGCAGTCTGGCCGGTGAGGGTGGCTTCGACGATGCCGTCGCGCGAGATCGACACCGCGGTGGCTTCCGGCGGCACGGTGATCGCCGGCTCGACGGGATAGCCATCCGAGGAGACCAGTTGGCCGTCGGCGTTCACCGCAAAGTTGCCGGCGCGGGTGTAGGCGATCTGACCGGATGGCAGCGTCAGCTGGAAATAGCCGCGCCCATCGACGGCCATGTCGTACGGATTGTCGGTCTTGTTCATGCCGCCTTGTTCGGTCTGGCGCGCCACCGCATCGGTGCGCACGCCAACGCCGATTTGAATCCCGAGCGGCATGACCCGCCCGTCTGACGAGGAAGTCGCGCCCGGACGCTGCAGATTTTGGTACAGCATGTCCGCGAACTCGGCCCGCTGGCGCTTGTAGGCGGTCGTGTTCATGTTCGCGATGTTGTGCGAAATCACGTCCACGTTCAGCTGCTGAGCTTGCATGCCGCTCGCGGCGATAGACAGCGCGTTCATTGGCTAGGGACCTTCCTATTGGCCGAGCGTTTGGATCGCACGGCGACGCAGATCATCCGTTCCCGAAACGATATTCGCAGCGGATTGATAGGCGCGCGAAATTTCGATCAGGCGGGTGAGCTCCACCACCGGACGCACGTTCGAATTTTCCAGCGCGCCCTGAATGAGCACGCCGTCGAACGGCGCCGATGCGTTATTGTGCGCCTCCCAAAGGTTGTCCCCGACCTTTGAGAGCGCGCCCGGTGCTGCAAAGTTCGCAACACCGATGCGGCCGACTTCGACGCCGGCCGCGATGATAGCGCCGTCTCGACCGATCGTCGGAGTGGCATCCTCCGTCGTGTCGATCTGAATCGGCGCTCCCCCAGAGTTCAGGACCGCATAACCGTCTGAGGTCTGCAATTGCCCGTCACTCGAAAGCGTGAACGCGCCATCGCGCGTGTACATGGTTTGCCCGTTCGGCCCTTGCACCATGAAGAAGCCGTCGCCTTGAATGGCGACGTCGAACGGGTTGCCGGTATGAGCGATATCGCCCTGATGCATGTCGCGGGTGACGCCAAGATCGCGCACGAACCGGATGTCGCTCGGATTGTCGTCCGTGTGCGCATCGGTGTCGTCGGCTTCCTCCAGCACCAAGGTGTCCGCCTTGAAGCCGGTGGTGTTGACGTTGGCGAGATTGTTGGCGGCAACGTCCAGGCGTCTTTGCAGCACCCGTTGTGTCTGCAGGCCAAGAAGCTGAGCGTTATCCATCGCCGTTAACCCTGCAAAGCTCAGGCCAGAGGCTAAGCTGTTGAAATGTATGAGTCAGGCACCGCCGACATGGTGAATGCTGGGGCGATTTTTGCCGGCGAGGCGGCAAACTTTGCCGGGCTCTCCACCAATCCTTAACCACGCGCCTCCCACCAAGGAGGAGAAGGATTGCGAGCGATTCCGATGGCTGCTGCGGCGAAGAAAGAAAAGAAGAAGAAAAAGGGCGAAGACGCGCCCGAGCCCGCCAACGACACCGATGGCGCGCTAGCGGCGAACGGCGAAGCCGGCGCGGAAGGCGAAGGCGAGGGCAAAGCCAAGAAGAAGATGTCGGGCAAGACGCTCGTGCTCTTCGTCATTCTGCCGGCGCTTTTGATTCTTGGCGGCGGCGGCGCAGCGGCGTTCATGCTGCTTGGCCATGGCGGCGGCGCTTCACATGCAGAGCAGCACGCCGAAGCCGGCAAGGAAAGGGGCAAAGGCGAAGGGCCGGGCGAGTCAACGCCGGGCCCGAACGGCACGACGATCATCCACGGCGAGAACGTCGTGTTCGTCACGCTGCCGGAAATGCTGGTGAACATCACACGGCCGGACGGTTCGCCTGGCTATCTGAAACTCAGGCTCACGCTGGAAGCGCCGAACGATGATGTGGTGACGACGTTGACCTCGTCGGTGCCGCGCATCAGTGACGAGTATAATGGCTTCCTGCGCGAATTGCGCACCGACGATCTTGTCGGCTCCGCGGGCGCTTATCGATTGCGGCTGGAATTGCTGCGGCGCGTGAATCTGGTGATCGCGCCGGCGCAGATTAACGCCGTGCTGATCGAAGAGATGCTGGTGCAGTGATGAGCGCCGACGCGGCCGAAGCCGCTCCCGAAAACGAAGAATGGAAAGGCGGAGACGCCGCGCCGGACGGCGAAGCGCCGACGACCGAGCGCATCCTCAATCAGGATGAGATCGACAGCTTGCTTGGCTTTGGCCTCGGCGAGGAAGACGCCGGCGGACGCACCGGCGTGCGCGCCATCATCAATTCGGCGCTGGTGTCGTACGAACGCCTGCCGATGCTGGAGATTGTTTTCGACCGCCTGGTGCGGTTGATGACGACAAGCCTGCGCAATTTCACCTCCGACAATGTGGAGGTCAGTCTCGATCAGATCAGCTCGATCCGCTTCGGCGACTATCTCAATTCCATTCCGTTGCCGGCGATCATTGCGGTGTTTCGCGCGGTGCAGCTGGACAATTTCGGACTGGTCACGGTCGATTCCAATCTGATCTATTCGATCGTCGATGTGCTGCTGGGCGGGCGCCGGGGCGGCGCAGCGACGCGGGTGGAAGGGCGTCCGTACACCACGATCGAGCGCATGCTGGTGACGCGCATGATCGAGGTGGTGCTGCAGGACGCCCGGCAAGCGTTCGCGCCGCTGACGGATGTGGACTTTCAACTCGATCGGATCGAAACCAACCCGCGCTTCGCCGCGATCGCGCGGCCGCCGAACGCGGCGATCGTCGTCAAGCTGCGCATCGACATGGAAGACCGCGGCGGCAAGCTCGAATTGCTGTTGCCCTACGCAACGCTCGAACCGATCCGCAAAATGCTGCTGCAGCAATTCATGGGTGAGAAGTTCGGGCGCGACAATATCTGGGAAGGCCACCTCGCTGGCGAGCTGTGGAACACCAAACTTGAAGTGCGCGCGGTGCTGGATGAGCTGAAGCAGCCGCTGCGCAAAATGCTCGATCTCAAGGTCGGCGACACGCTGATGCTGGATGCAACGCCGGACGCAGTCGTCAGTCTGAAGTGCGGGCAGGTGGAGCTTTCGCGCGGCCGTGTGGGCCGCATGGGGCACGCGCTTGCGGTGCGCGTGGATGAAGCGCTGGGGCCAGCGTCGCAACAGGCCGTTATGAAACTTGGAGGCGGAGGATGAGTCCGATCACGCTCACCATCGAGGGTTTGCTTGCGGTAATGCTGGCGGCCTGTCTGTTTTTCTTCTGGCGCCTTGACCGCAAGCTCTCGGCGCTGCGCAATGGCCAGGACGGCATACGCGCCGCCGCGGCGGAATTGGTGCAGGCCACGCAGCATGCTGAAAACGCGGTGCGGTCGCTGCGCCTCACCGCAGCCGAAGCCGGACGCGATCTGCAGGCGCGCATCAACGACGCGCGCGTCACCGCGGACCGCCTTGGCTTAGGCGCTGGGCGCTTGCGTTCGAGCGCGGATGTGCGCGCGCCGCGCGGGCATATCTGATGGACTGGCTGCTCTCCTTGCTGACGCCAAAGCCGAAGGCGGCGAAGCCGGCGCGCGCTGATGGCGTGCGCTTGCTGCCGCCGGTGATGGTGACGGTGGCGCTGCTCTTGGGGCTGAAGGCGCTTGGCATGGCTGAGGGCGTCGCCGCCAACGCGCAGGAAAATCCGCCGCAACCGCCGGCCACGCCGCCAGCTGCGAATGCACAAACCGTATCCACACCACCGGCTGCGGCGGCGGGGCCGCAATGCACGCCCTCGATCGCGGAGATGGCGGGCTTGAGTCAGTCGGAGGTGGAAGTGCTGCAGGCCCTGCAAGCGCGGCGGCAGGCGCTGGATCAGCGCGCCACGTCGATGGAGACGCAGGACGATCTGATGACGGCTGCGTCGCAGCGGCTGGATCAGCGTATCGCTGAGCTGCATCGTTTGCAGGATACGGTGAATGGGCTGCTGGGACAGCTCGATGCGGCGCAGGAGCAGCGGCTCACAGGCTTGGTCGACGTTTATACGCGCATGCGCGCCAAGGATGCGGCGCACGTGTTCGACGGGCTCGACGACGGCACCTTGGTGCAGGTGGCGAGCCGGATGCGGAATCAGAACCTGGCGGAAGTGATGGGCAATATGAGCCCGGATCGCGCCCGCCATCTCACGCAAATGCTGGCTGATCGCGCGCGTCCGCCGACGGATGGCGCGTCGCTGCTGGCGCAAGCTAACGGCGCAGCGCCAGCCGCGGCAACGGGCCAGCCGTAAACGCGCGCTTAACGGCGGCAGTTCGAAACTTGGAGAGACAACACCTGCGCCGATGAAAAAACCGCGCAACTCTCCCTTGGCGCTTGCCGCGGCGGCGATGATCGCAACGCCGCCGGCAGTGGCCGATCCTGTGTCGCTGGCGCCGCCGCCGGCGCAAACGCATGCCGCGTCCGCGCATACGGCGCAGCCGGCGCAATCAACGCCGCCGAGCGTTGCGCAGCCGGCGCCGCCGACACAGCCGCATGTGCAGGCCGCGACGCCGCTGGCGCCGTTGCGCGGGGAAAGCGGCGCGCTGCCGCAGGATTTCGCGGTGAACTTGCCGCCGCCCGCGCCGCCACCACCCCCGCCGCCGGCCCCAACGCCGCCAACCGCGCACGTCGTGCAAGCCGCGACCGCGCCGGCGCCGCCGCGCATGGCGCCCGCGCCGGGGGCTACGGTGACAGTGGGCGAACAACCGGAATACACGCGGCTCGCGTTTGCGTTCGACGGCGCATCGGAGGTGACGCCGAGCCTGAATGACGATCG
>DASZWS010000377.1:0-5412 GCA_035546515.1 Vitreimonas sp.
ATCGCGAATCCCTCCTCGCGGGGTCCGTTAAGATACCCAAGGATGGAGGAAACGCCGCTTTTAAGAAGGACTTGCGCGCACGAGGCGTGTCAATTCGATGCTGCGACCGCGAAGGTTTCGCTTCGCGCGCGCGAAGCGCGCTCAAACCATCACTGCTTCGGGGAATCGTCCCCGAATTTGAGGCGCAGCGCAAAGATCACCACCGTGAGCGCCACGCAAACGCCGTTGGAGAGCGCCACCGGCCACACCCCGCGTAACAGCCCGTACGTCACCCAGCAGCAGAAGCCGAGGATGGTCACGCCATACATGGCGAGCGAGACGCCGGCAGCGTCTCGCTCGCGCACGATCTTGACGATTTGCGGCACAAAGCTGGTCATTGAGCAAACACCAGCGGCGACGCCGAATGCGTCGATGAGCCAGTCCGGCGCCGCCATGTGCCGCCCGCTCAGGCGCGTTTGATCACGCGGATCAGCAGCAGCAGGATTATTGCGCCGATAGTTGCGGTGATGATGGCGTTGATGATGCCAGGGAAGAACGTGAATCCGATCGCGCCAAACAGCCAGCTGCCGAGAAACGCGCCGATAATGCCGACAACGATGTTGCCGACGAGTCCAAATCCGCCGCCGCGCACGACTTGGCCGGCGAGCCAGCCGGCAACCGCGCCGACAATGAGAATGATGAGAAGGGCTTCAAGGGTCATGTGTGCATACTCCGTGCCCACATAACGTCACCCCGGAAGGCGAGGTTCCCGTAAAATCGTGCTTACACTTTGGATTGGCGAAATTTCAGGACGAGCACCACTCCCGCCATCGTCGCTGCGACCGCGTTCCAAAGAATGATCGAAGGCGCAGCGCGCAGAAGACCGTAGCTGAACCACAGCGACGCCGCGGCGAGGACCATGACGTAGGTGAGCGCGGAAACGCCCGACGCGTCGCGATCCCGGATGATCTTCAGCGCCTGCGGCAGATAGGCAAAAGCGCCGAGAAAACCCGCTACCAGACCGATGCCCTCAATCCCATCCGCGTGCATGCATTCCCCTTGCTCACCTAGCCGCCGCTGATCACCCGCTCGCATTGCACCAGCTTGTCGCCGGAGAGATCATCGTCGAGCACCAGTTGTTGCAAGGTGATCTGACCATGGCCATGCGGCATGTAGCGAATGGTGCGCTCGGTCTCGCCGTCGCGGACGACATAAGCGAGCTCGTGCATGGAATCGCCGATTGTGCCGGCATCGCGCCGCACCAGCACCATGCCGTCACGCAGACCAGCGGCGTAGGCCGGCAGCGTGGGGTCGACGTCGCTGATGACGTTGTTGTTGGCGGTGGTGGCGTTGATGTCAAAGCCGCGGCTGAAGGACGGCACGTCGCGTGTAGTCACGCGTCCGCACGGCGCGAAGATGTTTTCATCCAGCAGGATCGGCGCGCCGTGGTCAACGAATTGCTCAACGTCGGCCGACACATCCACGCCCTGCTCAAACATCACCGCTTCGAACAGCGGTGCTGCATGCAGCGCTGGGCCGATGCGGGCGCGGCTGCGCATTTCCTGCACGATCCAGTTCATGTCGCGATGTGCGGGCATGGCGCGGAGGCGCGCGTCCCAGATCGTCGCCAGCAGGCGCCCACGCTGATACGGCAGTTTCGACACCTCCTCGTCGTTCCAGAAATCGGCAACCACGCGGCTGTTCGGCTCCGTCCGCACCGGCGAGGACGCGTATTCGCTGAGCATCTGATTGAGATCGGCGGCGAACGCGGCCGGGGTCCACAAATGCCCCCGCACCATTAGCCGGCCGGTGTAGAAATCGGTGAAACCTTCGGAAAACCAATAGTCGGGGATTTCCGCCGCGCCATCGGGCATGCCGCCGACTTCGGCCGGAATCCACGTATGAATGGCTTCGTGCGCCAGCGTGCGGGCGATCTGCTGATAGCCGGCGTTAGGGCTGGCGAAGAAGGCAAACGCATCGCCAAGGCCAGTGCCGCCGATGCTTAGCCAATTATTGTTCGGTGACGTCAGCTGCATCACCGTTACCAAATACGGCGTTGACGGATCGCCCCAAAAAGCGCGCTCGGCGGACATGATGTCGGTGACGCCGTTGGCGAACTCGGCATCGGTGAACGACCACTGCCCGCGCATGGCGACGCGGATGTTGTGGTCGCGCGCGTGCATGACGCGGAAATCGCCGGCGACGGCCACGCTGGGCGCAACGCGGCCAAGCACCAAGCCATGATGCTCAAGATCAGACGCAAAGCGCCAGCCGTGCGGTAGATCGCGAATCTGCACCGACGTCGGCGTTGTGTCATCGAGTTGCGGGGTCACCAGAAAGGTGCTGCCGATGAAATGGAAATAGCCGGGCTGCACGATCGGGCGATACGGATTACCGTTCTCGGCGCGCGGTTCGCCGACCCAATCTTGAAACACCACGTACTGAAAATGCACGAGCGCGCGCGGGCGATACGTGAGCACGCGCTGCGCGGCGTCTTCGCCATCGGCAATCGCAGCGTTAGAAATCGGCTTTAGATCGTGGATCGCGTGATAAAGTTCGGTTTGTCCGCCCCACTCGTTCGGCAGGTTGAGAATGGTGCGGCCGCTGGCTTCGCCGCGGAAGATAACGTCGACCTGCACCGCCTTGAGCGTGCCATGATCGAGAAGCGGGGTCAGCGTGTACTCAACGCGTTGGCGCGGAATACCAAAGCCCGTCAGCGCCACCAAAGCGACGACGACAGCAAACACCCTCAGCGCAGATCGCATTCACTCCCCCGGTTCGGCGGCCAATCCTGGCTTCACCAGGATGCGCGCGCAGCCGGCAAGGATGCGCCGCGGGATCACAAAGCTGTGTCCTGCCTATTCGCCTTCCTGAAACTTGTCCGCCACCAACGCAGCGATTGCGTCCAACGCCGCTTCCGCTTGCGGGCCATCAGCGCGCACTTCGATTTCCGAACCCTGGCCGGCGCCCAGCATCATCAAGTCCATGAGCGAACGGGCGTCGGCCTCTTCGTCCTCACGGCGCACAAAAATCTCGGTGTCGTCATAGCTCAGCGCGATTTCGGCGAGCTTGCGGGAGGCGCGCGCATGCAAGCCGCGCAAGTTCGTAATCAGAAGCGTACGCTTAAGCCCCATGCTCTGCCCGTGAATTTGCGGCGTCAGGCCGCGCCGCTGGCCAGCTCCACCGACGCGACGCGAATGTAGCGCCGCCCGGCATCCTGCGCAGCCAGCGCCGCTTCGGCCAGGCTCATCTTGTCGCGCACTTCGGCGAGCTTGATCAGCATCGGCAAATTCACGCCGGCGATCACTTCGATCTTCACCTGGTTGATCACCGAGATGGCAAGGTTCGACGGCGTGCCGCCGAACATGTCGGTGAGGATGACCACGCCTTGGCCGCGATCGACGGCCTTCACGGCGTCGATAATATCGGCGCGGCGTTCTTCCATGTTGTCATAAGGGCCGATAGCGACAGCGCGCATCTGCTCTTGGGGGCCAAGCACGTGCTCCGCAGCCGCGACGAACTCGTCCGCCAAGCGGCCGTGGGACACCACGACGACTCCAATCATTCACGTCTCCCGCCCCCGCCATGCCCGCTTGGCAGGGGCCGCACAATAGTCCTTCGCGGTTGCGAGAAAAGCTAAAGCTGCACGGCGCCTGCGGTTTTCACCTGCGAAGCGATAAACCGCCCGGCCTAGAGCTTTGGGGGCGGCGCCACAGGCAACTCGACCACCAACCGCGCGCCGGAAATGGCTCCGTCGCGTTCGGCATTTTGCGCATAAATGCGGCCATTGTGGGCGCCGACGATTTGGCGGGCGATGGAAAGCCCGAGACCGGAATTGCCGCCGAACGCCGCCCCTTTTGGGCGCTGCGTGTAGAACCTTCGGAATATGGTCTCGAGGTTTTCAGGCGGGATGCCCGGCCCTTGGTCCTCGACGCTGGCGCGAACAAATGGCCCCTCCTTGCCGCGCAGCACCTCAACGGCGACGCTCACACGCCCGCCATCGGGGCTGAAGGACCGCGCGTTGTCGATCAGGTTGCGGAACACTTGTCCCAGCGCCCCGGCCTGACCGAGCACCACCGCGCCCGCGGGCTTGGGGCCGGCGAATATGACCTCAACATGATGCGGCTCGTCCTCCGCCGCCGGGTAGGCGCGGGCCAACTCGAACAGCATGGCGCCGAGATCCACCTGATCCAAATCCGCACGTGCGGTCTCAGCCTCGATACGGGTGGCGCGGGATATATCGGTGATCAGGCGGTCCAGCCGCTTCACGTCCTGAGCGACGATGCCGAGCAATTTACCCCGCCGATCCTCGTCACTCACCGCGCGTGCGGAATCGACGGCGGAGCGGATGGAGGCGAGCGGGTTTTTGATTTCGTGGCTCACGTCAGCGGCGAAGCGTTCGTTGGCGTCGATCCGATCAGCCAAGGCGCCGGTCATGGCTTCGAGCGAGTGCGCCAAGGCGCCGATCTCGTCCTTGCGCCGCGCTTCTGGGAGATGCAGGCGCGTGGCGCCTGTGAGGCGCAATCTGTCCGCTGCCCAGGCGAGGCGCCGCAGCGGCGTGGCGATGAACAACGCGAGCAGCAAAGACGACAGAAAGATCGCCACCGCCGCGCCGATCATGAACGGGATCATGCTGGCGCGTTCGGCCACCAGGATACGTTCGACATCGGCGCTTTCCAGCGTGACCGTGCCCAGCACCGCCTGCACCCGACGGATCGGCAGCGTCACCGAGACGACGCGGTCGCCATTTTCATCGAGACGTTCACCGCCGGCGATCTCGCCGTGCATGGCGCGTTGGCGTTCTTCTGCGAGGCTCGTGGTCGCGTGCCACGGCGTCAGGCGCACATACTCGATGTTGCGCATGGTTTTCTGCAGATTGGCGGCGAAGTCAGTGTTCTGCCCCGGCGGCGGCAGCGCGCGCTCTTCGAGGCGATCGTAAATCACATCGCTATCTGCAATGGGGCGTCCGTCGCTGCCGGCGACAATGATACGCGGGCCGGCCTGACCGGGTTTGCCGCCTTCGGCGATCGGCGGCAGCAGCCTCTGCATCACATCGCGCACCGCGTCGCCATTGATGTAGGGATCGGGGTCACCCTGCACCGTGCCGGTTTCGATCAGCAGGTTGGTGATCAGTTCGCCCTGCGTACGCAGGTTTCGGTATTCAGCGTCCGTCAGCCCGGCGCGCATTTCCGAAAGCAGCAGCACGCCGACGATCAGCACCGCCAGCCCGACAAAATTCCAGATGAAGATGATCCGGGTAATGCGCGAACGTGCGAACGCCCGCCAGCCGGCCTCAGGCTTCGTTGTAGCGGTAGCCGACACCATAGAGGGTCTCGATCGCGTCGAAGTTGCCGTCGATGTCGCGGAACTTCTTGCGGAGTCTCTTGATGTGGCTGTCGATGGTTCTGTCGTCGACATAGACCTGATCGTCAT
>DASZWS010000378.1:0-2347 GCA_035546515.1 Vitreimonas sp.
CCCGCGAGCGATTTGTCGATGAAGTCGTTGATGGAATCCGGTTCACGGGTCCAGCGCCCATCGGTGGCGCGCGTGAGCACGGAGGCTTGCAAGGGCAGCGCCGAGGTCGCTTGCAACGCGGCGATGTCGTCGCCGCCGATGTGTCTGCCGATAACGATCCAGCCGTTGGCGCCGCCCGCGTTCAGTGGGGCTGCCGCCGCTTGAAACAGGTTTTCGCCTTGCCGAATGACGCCCGCGGGCGCCGCATCGCGCGCCAACGCCAATTGCAGACCCGGCGGCACTGAGGAGACGCCCGCGCCGCTCTCGCCGATCAATAGGCCGCCCTGAGTGACGACGAACACCAGATCGCTGTGCAGCTGCTCGCGAATGTTGAGCAACGCCTCATGCATTAGAGTCGAATCGTTGGAGGCTACGGCGTTTTGTAATTCTGCGCTGGAAGCGAAAATGTGCGCGCCATCTTCAAGGTGTTGCAGGCGCGTGTGCTGAAGCTGCGCAAACATCGCGCCAGCGCTGTCGAGCTGCGCGCGCGCCAAACGCTGTGTGTTGTTGTCGACGACGGCGTAAACAACTGCGCCGATCAGCGCCAGAATGACGCAAAACAGCCCCGCGTAGAGCACCGTCAGTTTGAGGCGCAAATGCTGAAACATAGGCGGTAATCCTCGCCCGCCATGCTGAATTCGCCGTTAAAGCATCAGGCGAAATGCGAGTTTTACGAAGGCGCTCTCACATCAAGCGTTACGTGTATCTTGCCAGCGTGCGCAAAAGTGAGGTCGACAGGAATTTGTTCACCCGGTGTGAAGGGCTGCTTAACACCGGTGAACATGAGGTGACGCCCGCCTGGCGACAGCGTCGCCTGATCATGCGCCGCCACGGGCAGCGCCGACATCGGCCGCATCTGCATCACTGCGCCATTCATAATCATCTCGTGCACTTCGACATGCTCAGCGCGCGGGCTCTCTGCAGAGACCAGCTGGTCGTCCGTGCTTGAGCCATTGACGATCGTCAGATAGCCCGCCGCGACATCGACACCGCCTGGGGTCGGCGGCGCCCACGCGTCTTCGATGTGCAACGTCGCGTTCTCGGTGCGGATGCCCGTTGCGGGTTGTTGATCGTTTTGAGCGTGCGGCTGCCCGCAGGCCGCAAGACATGACAAAAGCGCGACAGCAAAAAGCGTTCTCATGCCGGCCTTGTGCCGCAAACGGCGCGGCGCGCGCAGCGGGCGCTTTGCCGCACGCGCCGCGGTGTATCAGTTAAGCGGGCCGGTGCTTTCGAAGAAGAGCGCCTGGCTCACCGCCGCCCGCACCGTATCCGGCGAGTAGGGCTTGGTGATGAGGAAGGTCGGCTCTGGCCGTTCGCCGGTCAGCAAACGATCGGGGAAGGCGGTGATGAAAATGACCGGCACCTCGAACGAGGCGAGAATCTCCTTCACCGCGTCAATGCCGGACGAACCGTCCGCGAGCTGAATATCCGCCAGCACAAGGTCGGGGCGCTCCCGCTTGGCCGCTTCCACGGCGCTCTTTGCTGTCGTTGCCGTGGCGCAGACTTCGTGACCCGCCGCCGTGACCAGATCGCCCAAATCCATCGCGATCACCGCTTCATCCTCAATGATGAGAATGCGCGCTTTGGTCTGCTGCTCGAGTTCTTCCAACGCGTCTTCGATGAGCGCGCCGACATCCGTCTCCGAGCGGCCGAGAATTTCGCTGGTTTCTTGCGTGGTGAAGTTTTCAAGCGTCGTCAGCAACAGGGCTTGACGGCTGAGCGGCGCCAGCGCGCGCAGACGATCCTGCGCTTTGCGGGCCATCGCCGTCGCTTCTTCGTCCTCGCCGTCAACCTCGACGTTGGCGCTCTCCCAAATGGTGTGGAACGTCTTGTAAAGCCCGGTGCGGGGATCCACACGGCGCGGGAATTCCTCAGGCCGGGCGACGATCGCTTCCAAGGTAGCCGCGACAAAAGCGTCGCCGCTCTCCTGTGAACCGGTCAACGCGCGTGCGTAGCGGCGCAAGAGCGGCAAATGGGGCGCGATTTCCCGGGCCAGCGACATATACGATCCCTTGTTTTTATTCGACAAATTGGAGTCAGCAGCCTCTTGGCGCATCGGTTCTCCCTTCCCTGGAGGCCGTTGAAACGCTGTCTGCGAAAAAAGGTTCCGCACCTCCGGAACCCTACCCGAGGTAAAACGTTGTGGCTCCTACAAGGAGTTCCCAGCACGCAGATTTTTATGGCGCGACGGGAATGTGAACACATAACGAGGCAAAAGAGCGATATGGATACGTTGGTGAGTAAGAAACCGCCATCCGGCGCCGGCCCTCGTAAGCCGACCAAGGAAACCAAGGCGTCGCATAAGACG
>DASZWS010000379.1:0-6192 GCA_035546515.1 Vitreimonas sp.
TGTTCCGGCAGGTGATCGTATTCGCCATTCACGAGACCTTTGAAGCCGCGAATGGTGTCCTTGATATCGCAGAGCACGCCGGGCGTGTTGGTGAAGGCTTCGGCGACGTGGAACGGCTGGCTGAGGAAGCGCTCGATCTTACGGGCGCGGGCCACCGTCAGCTTGTCGTCTTCCGAAAGCTCATCCATGCCGAGAATGGCGATGATGTCTTGCAGCGACTTGTAGCGTTGCAGCGTTTCCTGAACTCGCCGCGCCGTGTCGTAGTGATCCTGGCCGACAACGTTGGCGTCCAGGATCCGCGACGTCGAGTCGAGCGGATCGACCGCCGGATAGATGCCCTTTTCCGAAATCGCACGGCTCAACACCGTGGTCGCATCCAAGTGCGCGAACGACGCGGCCGGCGCCGGGTCGGTCAAGTCGTCGGCCGGAACGTAGATGGCCTGCACCGAGGTGATCGAGCCCTTGGTTGTCGAGGTGATGCGCTCCTGCATGGCGCCCATTTCCGTCGCCAGCGTCGGCTGATAGCCGACCGCGGAAGGAATACGGCCCAAGAGCGCCGACACTTCCGAACCCGCCTGCGTGAAGCGGAAGATGTTGTCGACGAAGAACAGGATGTCCTTGCCCTGATCGCGGAAATGCTCCGCGATGGTGAGACCGGAGAGCGCCACGCGCGCACGCGCGCCCGGCGGCTCGTTCATCTGCCCGAACACCAGCGCGCAGCGCGAGCCTTGGCCGCCGCCGGCGACGTTGACTTTCGAGTCGATCATTTCGTGATAGAGGTCGTTGCCTTCGCGCGTGCGCTCGCCGACGCCGGCGAACACTGAATAGCCGCCGTAGGCTTTGGCGATGTTGTTGATCAGCTCTTGAATGAGCACCGTCTTGCCGACGCCCGCGCCGCCGAACAGACCGATCTTGCCGCCCTTCGAATACGGGCAGAGCAGATCGACGACCTTGATGCCCGTCGCCAGCATTTCCGGGACCGGCTTCTGATCGACAAACGCCGGCGCCGGTTGGTGAATGGCGCGCCTGGTCGTCGTCTTCACTGGGCCCGCTTCATCGACTGGCTCACCGATGACATTGAGGATGCGGCCCAAGGTTTCTTCGCCGACCGGCACCTGGATCGGCGCGCCGGTGTCGGTCACTTCCTGACCGCGCACCAGACCATCGGTCGCGTCCATGGCGATGGTGCGCACCGCGCCTTCGCCCAAGTGCGTCGCCACTTCGAGCACCAGGCGGTTGCCTTTGTTGGTGGTCTCGAGAGCGTTGTAGATATCCGGCAAGTGGCCGTCGAACTCGACGTCGACGACGGCGCCGATCACCTGCGCAACGCGGCCTTTCATGGAAACGGTCATCTCTTCTTCCTCATCAATTCCTTCGAACCGCGAGCGGCGGCTAGTGAATGTGCATCATGCGGCCGGCAATCACGCCCGCGATCACCGCCAGAAACGGCGCCACGAGCAAAGCGATGCGGCCTACGTTCTTCATCAAAGCGCCTCGGCGCCGGAGATGATTTCGATCAGCTCCTTAGTGATGTTGGCTTGGCGCTGACGGTTATAGCGGAGCGTCAGCTTCTTGATCAGATCGCCGGCGTTACGGGTGGCGTTATCGGTCGCCGTCATTTGCGCGCCGTAGAAGCCGGCTTGGTTTTCCAACAGCGCCTGCAGGATCTGCCCGTTCATGTACTTCGGCAGCAGCGCTTCGAGGATTTCCTCTTCGCTCGGCTCGTATTCGTACACCGCGCCTTTGAGATCGGGCGGCGTCACGCCTTCGGGCGCGACGGCGGGGATCAGCTGCTGCGCCGTCGGCACTTGGCTGATCACCGAGCGGAAGCGCGAGAAGAACAGCGTCGCGACATCGAACTCGCCGGCGGCGAACAGCTCCAGCACCTTGGCGCTGACGATCGAGGCCGCTTCAGCGTTCACGGTGCGAAAGCCCGAGAGATCGATGTAATCGATGATCTGCGGGCCATAGTTGCGGCGCAGCTGATCGCGGCCCTTCTTGCCCACCGCGAGAATTTTCACTGTCTTGCCGGCCGCCTGCAGCTCGGTGATTTTTTCTCGCACAAGCCGCACGATCTGCGTGTTGAAGCCGCCGCACAGACCGCGCTCCGACGTCGCCACCACCAGCAGATGCACGTCTTGCTTGCCGGTGCCGCGCAACAGCATCGGTGCGCTATCGCCTTTCACCGCCGCTGCGAGATTGGCGATCACCCGCGCCATGCGCAAAGCGTAAGGCCGCGCCGCTTCTGCAGACGCTTGCGCGCGCTTCAGCTTCGACGCCGCCACCATCTGCAGCGCTTTGGTGATCTTCTGCGTCGACTTCACGCTGGCGATGCGGTTTCGAAACTCTTTTAAGCTCGGCATGTCTCAAGCCCGTTCAACAGCAAGGCGGCCAGCGAGCGCCAGGAATGCAGCGCCGACAACACCCTCGACCCAACGCGCAACGCCGCTCGCACGAAATACAGTGCTCACGCGGGACGCCGCGAAAGCGATGCCAGAAAGCCAAACCGCGCCGATTGCATAGGAGACCGCAATCAGCAGCGCGCCGACAAACGGCGCATCAGGTCCGGCGTGCACAAACTGCGGCAGCGCCGCCAGAAAGAAGAGCGCAACTTTCGGGTTCAGCACGTTGCACAGAAAACCCTGGCGCCAGGGCGCAGCGACTCCCCTTCTCCCTTGCGGAGAAGGGGTTGGGGGATGAGGGGCGTTCAAACGATCCGGCGCCTGCGTGTCGGCACGCCCCTCACCCGGCGCGCTGTCGCGCGCCACCCTCTCCGCAGGGGAGAGGGTTGGTCTGAGCGCGCGCCTAATCATCTGCACGCCAAGAAACGCCAGATAGATCGCGCCAACCGTCTTCACGACCATGAACAGCACCGGCGTCGCCGCGATCACCCGCAGCACGCCAAAGCCGAACAACAGCGCGTAGATCACGCCGCCGCAGACAATCCCCGCCATCGCGCGCAGGCCGGCGCCAACGCCGCCACGCGCAGCATTGGTCGCCACCAGCGCAGTGTCAGCGCCCGGCGTAACCGCAAGGCCAACCGAAAGCGCCGACCAAGCCAGGAGGGTTGCGGCGCCGATCAAGCAAACGTCGCCGTGAACTCGTCGAGCGCGGCTTTGATCTTGTCTTCGATGCCGTCCGCCTTGATGTCCTTCTTGGACACGATGGCTTGCAGCAGGTCGCTCTTCTTCGACCGCAACCACGCACGCAGCTCGGCTTCGTAACGGCCAACCGCGTTCACATCGATCTTGTCGAGATAGCCGCGTGTGCCGGCGTAAATCACCACCACCTGCTCTTCGACCGGCGTCGGCGCGAATTGCGGCTGTTTCAGCAATTCGGTGAGACGCGCGCCGCGGTTCAGCAAGCGTTGCGTCGTCGCGTCGAGATCGGAGCCGAACTTCGCGAACGCCGCCATTTCGCGGTATTGCGCCAGTTCGCCCTTCAGCGGGCCGGCGACTTGCTTCATCGCCTTGATCTGCGCGTTGCCGCCGACGCGCGACACCGAAATGCCGACGTTGAGCGCCGGACGGATGCCCTGGAAGAACAAGTCCGTTTCCAAGAAGATCTGGCCGTCGGTAATGGAGATGACGTTGGTCGGAATGTAAGCTGAAACGTCGTTGGCCTGCGTTTCGATGACCGGCAGCGCCGTCAGCGAGCCCGCCTTGTTTTCGTCGTTCAGCTTCGCCGCGCGCTCAAGCAAGCGGGAGTGCAGGTAGAACACGTCGCCCGGATAGGCTTCGCGGCCCGGCGGCCGGCGCAGCAGCAGCGACATCTGGCGATAAGCGACGGCCTGCTTCGACAAGTCATCATAGATGATCAGCGCGTGCATGCCGTTGTCGCGGAAGAACTCGCCCATGGCGCAGCCCGACATCGGCGCCAGATATTGCAACGGCGCCGGATCGGACGCCGTGGCCGCAACGATGATCGAATATTTCAGAGCGCCCTTGTCTTCGAGCGTCTTCACCAGCTGCGCCACCGTCGAGCGCTTTTGACCGACGACGACATAAATGCAGTAGAGCTTTTCGCTCTCCGGCAAATTCTTATCGTGCGCTTCGCGCTGATAGAGGATCGCGTCGACGCACACCGCGGTCTTGCCGGTTTGGCGGTCGCCGATGACCAGTTCGCGTTGGCCGCGGCCGATCGGGATGAGCGCGTCGATAGCCTTGATGCCGGTCTGCATCGGCTCGTGCACGGATTTGCGCGGAATGATGCCCGGCGCCTTCACGTCGACGGTGCGGCGGCCTTCAGCCTTGATCGCGCCTTTGCCGTCGATCGGTTCGCCCAGCGCGTTGACGACGCGGCCGAGCAGCGCCTTGCCCACCGGGACGTCGACGATCTCGCCGAGGCGCTTAACGGTGTCGCCTTCCTTCAGGCCGCGGTCTTCGCCGAAGATGACGACGCCGACGTTGTCGCGCTCGAGGTTGAGGGCCATGCCCTTCACGCCGCCCGGAAACTCGACCATTTCACCGGCCTGCACGTTCTCGAGGCCGTACACGCGGGCGATGCCGTCGCCGATCGACAGCACGCGGCCGATTTCGGCGACCTTGGCTTCAGCGCCGAAGCCTTTGATCTGCTCTTTGAGGATTGCGGAAATTTCTGCGGCGCGAACGTCCATGGATGAGCCCTCTTAAGCGGATTTCAGCGCCAGACGCAGCGCGTCCAGCTTGGATTTGATGGAGGCATCGAACTGACGCGAGCCGACGCGCACGACGAAGCCGCCGATGAGGCTTTCGTCCACGCTGGCTTCGGCTTCGACCTTGGCGCCGAGCGTCTTGCCCAACGCATCGACGATTGAACTTTTCTCGCCATCGCTGAGCGGTTTGGCGGACACAATTTCTACTTGGCGTGCGCCACGTTCGCGCGCAACCAGCGTGCGGTAAGCGGCCGCAATCGCCGGCAACTCACCCGCGCGGCGGTTCTGCGCGGCGACGCCGATCAGCTTGCGGCCGAGATCGCTCACGCCAAGCTTCGCGGCGACCGCGCTCAGCGCGCGTGCTTTTTCTTCCGGCTCGATCAACGGCGAACGCGCGACCTCACGCAAATCGCTGCTGGCTTTCCACGCATCGCCGAACTTGGCGAAATCTTGCTCTACCGCGCCCGTGGCGTTGGCGTCCTTCGCCAGATCGAACACGGCTTGCGCATACCGCGCCGCCGCTTCGGAGCCTTCGCCTTCGAAATTCTCAGCCACGCCGATCTCGCTAAACTCGCCTTCGTCCGGCCCCACCCGAGGCCGCCCGTTGGCTGATGACGCCGCTTGGGGAAATCCCAAACGTCAAACGGGGTCGCCATGCTCCCCGCATGGACCCCCAGACGCGCGCGCGAAGTAACACGGTGCATTCAGACTTGACAACCGCCCCCGGGGAAGCGCGATCAGCGACAAAACAGCCAGCAGGCTGGGGGAAACGCCGACATGACCGACGCCGCCGCGCGCACGCAGACCAGCCCTGAAATTACGCCGTCGCGCATGCGGCTGGTGGTGGCCGCTTCCGCGCTCGGCACGGTGTTCGAATGGTATGATTTCTTTGTCTATGCCGCGCTGGGTTCGGTGCTCTCGCCGGTGTTTTTCGCCGGCCTACCCGACGCCCAGGCCTTCGTCCTGTTGCTCCTAACCTTCGCGGTAGGCTTCATTGTCCGCCCACTGGGCGCGCTGGTGTTTGGCAAAATTGGCGACAGCGCCGGCCGCAAGGGCGCGTTCCTGATCACCATCACCGTCATGGGGCTGGGTACCTTCGCCATCGGCTTGTTGCCGACTTATGCACAGGCCGGCGTGTTGGCCCCCGCGCTTTTGGTGACATGCCGCGTGCTGCAAGGCTTCGCGCTTGGCGGCGAATACGGCGGCGCTGCGATTTACGTGGCGGAACATGCCGATCCGAAAAAGCGCGGCATATCAACAGGATGGATTCAAACTTCCGCCGCCTTTGGTCTGGGTGGGGCGCTGCTGATCGTCGCTATCACTCGCGCCATCCTGGGCGAAGACGCACTCAAGGCCTGGGGCTGGCGCATTCCGTTCCTGGTTTCGTTCGTGCTGCTTCTGATTTCGGTCTGGATCCGGCTTCGGCTTTCAGAAAGCCCGGCGTTCCAGAAGCTCAAGGACGAAGGGGCGGTTTCAAAAGCCTCCTTCGCCGAGACCTTCTTCCAGTGGCGCAACCTTAAGGTCGTCCTGCTCGCCATCCTGACCGTCAGCATGGCGCA
>DASZWS010000380.1:0-2504 GCA_035546515.1 Vitreimonas sp.
GATCGCTTTCGGCGGCGGCGGCAGTTCGCCCGCCACCATGATCTCGCTGGGCTCTCCACCGCAAAGTTCAAGGATCAGGCGCGTCGCGAGTTCGAGGCCCGGCACGACGAAGCCGGAATCCACGCCGCGCGCGAAGCGATACTGCGCATCGGTGGTGAGCGTCAGTGCGCGGCCGGTTTGGTGCGTGCGCGTTGGATCGAAATAGGCGCACTCGACCAGGATGTCGGTAGTGGTCTCGCTAACGCCGGAATATTCGCCACCGATGACGCCACCGAGGCTGAGCACGCGCTCGTCATCGGCGATCACGCACATGGCGGGTGTGACGTTGTAAACGTTGCCGTTGAGCGCTTTGAAGCTCTCGCCTTCCTTGCCCATGCGTGCGCGAACAACGCCGTTGAGCTTCGCGGCATCATAGACGTGCAGCGGGCGCGCGCGGTCGTGGGTGATGAGATTGGTAATATCGACCAGCGCACTGATCGGCTTTTGACCGATAGCGCGGAGGCGCTGCTGCAGCCACGCCGGCGACGGCCCGTTTTTCACGCCGCGGATGAAGCGGCCGGAGAATACGGCGCAGGCTTGCGGCGCTTCGGTCGCAACTTTTTGCGGTGACGGATAACGGCCAGGCACCGGCAGCACCGGCTTTGTGATCTGCTTGCCGACGCCAGCGGCGGCGAGATCGCGGGCGATGCCAGCAACGCCCAACCAATCCGGCCGGTTTGGCGTCACTTCGATATCGATCACCGGATCGTTGAGGCCGAGCGCTTCTGCCAGCGGCGTACCCACCGCGAGTTCGGGATCCAGTTCGAAAATGCCATCGGCATCGGTGTCGAGTTCAAGCTCCGCGCCCGAGCACAACATGCCGTTGGAAACCACGCCGCGCACGGGCTTGGCTTCGAGCGTGATGCCGGTGCCGGGAATATACGTGCCGATCGGCGCGAACGCGGTGACGAGACCCGCGCGCGCATTCGGCGCGCCGCAGACGATCTCAAGTTTGCCGTCCTTGGTTTCGACTTGGCAGACTTGCAGCTTGTCGGCGTTCGGATGCTTGGCGGCGCTGATGATGCGCGCGACCGTGAAGGCCTTGAGCTTTTCGCCGGCGTTCTCGACGCCTTCAACCTCAAGACCAGTCATGGTCATGGTCTCGACGATTTGGTCGAGCGACGCATCAGTGGCGAGATGCTCTTTGAGCCAGGAGAGCGTGAACTTCATTGGGTGAGACCGTTGCCGCAGAAGAATGGCTCGGGATTGAAGTCAACCGCTCGCATGGCGTCGCCTGAGCGCGAAGCCGGCGGGACCTGATCGAAGCGCACGACGGCGGTGAGCGTATCGCCTCCACCGACGTGATGGACTTGGTTGCTGGCGTCCGCGGGTCGATTGGCGCCCAATTCGCCTTTGGCGGTCGGCCAATTGTTGGCGGCGATGCACAGATCGCGGTTCGTCAAGGATCTGAACTCCACGAGGAAGCGGCGGTCGGCGGTGCTCGGCGTCGTGGTGACGCTGAAATCGACGTTGCGCGCAGGCGTCGCGGGCGCTGGTGCGGATGGCGAACACGCCGTTAGCAGAGCGAGCGCGGCAAGCATGAGATAACGCATTAGCCCACTCCCTGCGCCAAGCCAGGCAACAGGTACGGGCTAAACCCGTAATGCTTCAGCCAGCGCACATCGGCGTCGAAGAATGGACGCAAATCCGGCATGCCGTATTTCAGCATCGCCAAGCGATCGATGCCCATGCCGAAGGCGTAGCCTTGGTATTTGTCGGGATCGATGCCGCAATTCCTGAGCACGTTCGGATGCACCATGCCACAGCCAAGAATTTCCAGCCAATCGTCGCCGGCGCCGATCTTGATCGTGCCGCCGCTGCGATCGCAGCCGACATCAACTTCCGCGCTCGGTTCGGAGAACGGGAAATGGTGCGGGCGGAAACGCAGACGCACGTCATCGACCTCGAAGTACGCTTTGATCGCCGCGATCAGCACACTCTTCAAATCCGCCATGCTGGTGGTTTCGTCGATCACCAGGCCTTCGACCTGGTGAAACATCGGCGTGTGGGTGGCGGCGGAATCTTTGCGGAAGGTGCGCCCCATGCAGATCATGCGAATGGGCGGCTTTTGCTTCAGCATGGTGCGCACTTGCACGGGTGACGTATGCGTGCGCAGCACGCGGCGCTCGCCCTTCTCGTCGCGGGCGTTGAGGAAAAACGTGTCGTGCTGTTCGCGCGCCGGATGGTTAGGCGGGAAATTGAGCGCGGTGAAGTTGTTGAAGTCGGTCTCGATGTCGGGGCCTTCCTCCACTGAGAAGCCCATCTCACCGAAGATTGCGGCGAGTTCTTCCATTACCTGGCTGACCGGATGGATCGTTCCAAGGCGCGGCTTCACCGGCGGCAGCGTCACGTCCACCGCTTCGCTCTGCAGCTGACGGTCGAGCGCGATCTCAGCCATCGCCGCTTTCTTGGTGAGGATGGCTTCGGTGATCTTGTCCTTCAGCACGTTAAGCGCCGCGCCGAAC
>DASZWS010000381.1:0-2861 GCA_035546515.1 Vitreimonas sp.
TGGGCAAGCTCTCTGACTCCATCACCAACGGCATCGGCAACCTCGTCGACGCTGACCTGGCGAAGGAATCGGCGCAGCTGCAATCGCTGCAAGTCAAGCAACAGCTTGGCGCGCAAGCTCTGTCGATCGCCAACCAAGCGCCGTCGATCGTGCTCTCGTTCTTCAAGTAAGAGCGAATGGAATAGGGCGGGGCGTCTTCGGACGCTCCGCCAGTTCCTTCAGCGCAGCGATTGAACCGTGGGTTCTTCCGCACCTCCGATCAGCCTCCAACAGCCGCGGCCCCAGCTGCGGCCGAATGCGTCTGAGGCCGAGCCAACGCCGGTCGCCAAGGCGGCGAGCGAACGGCTGAATGAGTTCGCCGCTTCGATGCGCGAGAACATCGCGCCGGCAAACCTGATGATCCGGTATGACGAGAGCGCCGATCGCTTCGTGCAGACCTTGACCGACGCGCGCACGTCGGAGACCTTGCGCAAATATCCGAACGATACGCAGCTTGCGTACTCGCGCGCCGTGATGGCGTACTTCCGCGCCATGGTGAGCGCGGTAAACAAAACGTAAAAATATCGTTTCGGACGCGTTTATCTTAACGTTTCATTAACGCATTTACGGTTTCTTCACGCCTGCGGCGAAGCGCGCCGCGCGTCTGTTGGGCTTGGACGCGCGATCCGAAGGAGCGGGTGTACATGGTTTCGAGCATCGTGCCGGGCACGGCGGGCGCGAGCGCGCTCGGCGTGGATACGCGTTTCAATCGCCATCACGCCAACGCTGCACAAACCAATGACGGCAATGCGTCCGCCGGCGATCGCGTCGATGTGTCGGGCCCGGCCGCGTGGGCGGCGGCGCGCGATAGCGTGAACACCGGCCTTTCGCAGCTTGAGGCCGCGATGGCGGCGGGGCGCGACGCACAGAACATGCTGCTCAGCGCGCAATCGGCGGGGAGCCAAAGCGATCTCGATGCGCTGCTGCAGAACTACAGTTCGAGCATCGGCAGCGCCATCTCGGGCGGGGCGGTCCTGGTCGGCGGCGGCGCCATCAGCGTGCAAGCCGAGCCGGGCGCTGCGCCGCTGGCGATCAACGGCGCCAACTTGCAGCTCGGCGCTGACGGCGGCGTGCTCTCTTTGACGAGCGACGCGCAGCTCAGCGATCCGGCGTTCCAGAGCCAGGTGCAGAGTTCGCTGGATGCAGTGCAAGGCATGCTGCAGCGCTATGGTGACGCCGCGCGCGGGCTGCAGGCGCATCAGGGCTTTCTAGGCGCGGTCAACGACGTGAACGCCAATGTGCGCACCGATCTCGACGCTGACGGGGCGCGTTTGTTGGCGCTGCAGGTGCGTCAGGGTCTGGAAACGACAGGCGTCGGCGCCATTGCCAATGTCGAACCGCAAGCGGTGCTGTCGCTGTTTAGGGCATAGCGCAGGCGTCGGCCTTCGACAGGCTCAGGCTGACGCCACCTCACAACTGTGTTGCTTCAAGGCAGCGTCACCCTGAGCTTGTCGAAGGGTGCGCGGGCCACGCATGCAGCATGGAAGGCGGCGGTAAGGCGCTAGAAGCCGCGGACGCCGCCGATGTCGATGAGTTCGCTATCGCTGTAATCGTCGTCGCGGCCCATGCGGGAAAGCGCGCGGCGCGTGGCGCGCCAGCCCATCATCGACACAACGAACAAGGCGCCAAGGAAGGCTAGCGCGGCGATGGCGATGGCGATCGCCAAGTCGCGGTTGACGGTGAGCTGGCCGCGCGCGGCGTCGAGCAGGCGGCCATCGCGCGGCAGACGCTTCGCCGCGGCCGCAGCGCGATCGCGCGCCGCCTCGGCGATTAGCAACAGACGCGGCAGATCGCGCAAGGATTGCGCATGGGTGATGAGTGCGGTCGCGCCCGAATGAGAGGCGGCCATGCTCATTGCGCCAAGTTTATCGAGCACAGCCTTTGCGGCGGCGACGCGGTGCGCGTCCAGCGCGGCAGTGAAGGCGGGCGCAGCGGTGGCGAAATCACCGGCGTGATCCTCGTCATGTGCGTTGGTGAGCGCCACTTCGCGGAACGCTTGCGTGCGCAGCGAGGCTTCAATGAGGGCAGAAATCTCGGCGCCGAATTGCGGCGGGTAGTCATTGCGGGTCTTGGCGTCGAGCAGAACGGAGGCGCCCTCAAGCATGCGCGGGGTGAATTGTCCGGCAAGGCTCAGACGAAAACCGGTCAGCACGAACTGCAATGTGTCCGACTCGGGCTCGGTGACGATGGATTGCGCCATGGTTTGAAACTCCGCCGGCCCTGCGACGTAGGCCGATGGATTGGGGCGCAGATCGCCGCCATTGCGCGACAACAGCGGCACCGCTTGCTCATAACGTGAGCGCGTGCCGGGGGTCAGCAGATCGAGCGCGGCGTCCTCGATCTGCGCGTCGGTGGCGTTGCCCGGCAGCTGGTGATCGAGCTGGCGCGCGGTTTGATCCGGCAACATGCCGCGCGCGGATAGAAGGAAACCGCGGGCCGCCGAAACGTCCGGGCGCGGTGGTGCGAGTTCGTTGGCGATCAGGTCGTCCCACAATTGCTGACGGTCGAAATCGAGTTGGATCAGCGAACCATTGAGCTTTTCGACGCGCGCGGCCACCACGCGCGCGCCGGCGTCTGAATAGGCGTAGGTATAGAGGTGGTCGCGGGTGATGATCAGGAACGCCGCCGCGCTCGCCAGCGCGAAGGTCACGAGGCAAACGTTGAAGGCCAGGGCGCTGAAAATACCGTGCCGGGGACGATGACGGTTCGCCGAGCTGGTGGGCTCGACGGTATGCGCATCAACGGCCAGCCAATCACGCGACTGCGTGTCGTGCTTCACTCTCTCCCCCACGGGAACCAGAAAATACAAAGCCGTCCGGGGC
>DASZWS010000382.1:0-8084 GCA_035546515.1 Vitreimonas sp.
CGGCGTCGCATAACTAAGCTCATGCGTGCATTCATGATTTCAGCGCTTCTGTGCCTGGCTGCTTGTACTCAGGGCGGAACTCCGATCCCAGCGCATGTGGGGCGCGAACTGACGCCGCAAACCCGAACTCTGCTGAGCGGCAACCAAGCCATGGCGCTCACGCACCAATGCAGCCGCGTTTCCCCCGGCCCCGTCACAGGTCAATGGACGCCGACCGACGCGCAGCTGGAAGCGTTCGAGCAGCCGCTGACGTCGGTGCTGAAAGGTCAGCTCGCACGTGCCGGCGTCACCACACCGCCCGGCGATTACTATCGACAATACGCCGGCTTCATCATCAACGGTCGCCGCGTGATTTACGTAAACGGCTTCGACCGCAGCACTTTGGATCACCCCAACCCGGATCATCCGTTTGCCTGGCGCACACAAGCGCTGAGCATCTGCGATGGCGGCATGATCACCTTCGGCGCCGAATACGACGCCGAGACCCATCAAGTCAGCAATTTCGCCTTCAACGGCGCACTCTAATGCGCCATCAGCACCGGAATGTGCGCGAGCCGCAGCAAATCGCGCGTCGCGCCGCCGAACACCAGCTCGCGCAGCCGCGAGTGCGCGTAACCGCCCATCACTAAGAGATCGGCGCCCAGTTTATCGGCCTCTTCCAAAATCGCTTCCGCCGGCGCGCGGCCCTTGCTCACCACGTTCTGCACGTCAGCGTTCAACCCGCGACGCTGCAAGTGCGCGGCGATGTTGGAGCCCGGCGAGTCTCCATGGCCGAACGCCTTCGGCTTTGCATCGACGGTGAGCACCGTGACTTGCTCGGAAAATTCCAAAATATCGTCCGCTTCCGACAGCGCCCGCGTCGCCTCGCGGCTCGCGTCCCACGCCACCACGGCGCGGTTGCCGACGAAATCGCCGTTCCATCCGGGCGGCGCGATTAAGGCCGGACGTCCCGAATAGAACAGCACGCCTTCCACAATCTCCTCGCGCATTTCGATGCCCGCGCCATCCGCCGGCCGCGTCATCACTGCAACATCGGCATAGCGCGCATGCACCGCCGCGACGCGGCCAAGGTCGCGCGCCAGTGCTTCCGCCGTGCGGATCTCCGTCGGGATCCCGCAATGCGTCAGCCGCGCTTCGACCTTCTTCTTTTCCTGCTCCGCATCCGCGCGCGCCCGGCCCAGCAGCTCCGCCCATACGCCCGCGACCACGGTGGGTTCATAGGCCAGCGGCTCGTCCGGCAGAGGCGTCAGAAACGCCGCCGCGAGGCTCGCCTTCGATTGCTTCGCCAGCGTCTCGGCCAATTTGAACGCGGGCTCATCGGCATCGGCGTCGGAGACGATGACAAGAATATCTTTCCAGCTCATGGCGGGTTCCTAGGTGCTAGGGACTAGGGATTGGGGACTAGGTATCAGATTAGGCATCCGTGCGGGAGGCGCTTTGATGCTATGTCGCGGAAAACTAACTAAACCTAATCCCTAGTCCCTTCTGGAACCCTTCAAATGGCCTCCACGTTCCGCGCCGACGCTTACATCAATGGCGAATGGGTGAAGAGCGAAAAGCGCTTCGACGTCTTCAATCCCGCCACCCAAGAGGTGATCGCCCTCGTTCCCGATCTCGGCGCCGCCGACGCGGAACGCGCCATCGCCGCCGCTGCCGACGCGCTTCCGGGCTGGTCGGCGAAGACGGCAAAGGAACGCGCCGCCGTTCTCAAGAAGTGGTTCGACCTCTGCATCGCCGATCTCGACCGGCTGGCGCAGCTAATCACGCTTGAAGGCGGCAAGCCGCTGGCCGAAGCGCGCGGCGAAGCCGCTTACGGCGCATCGTTCTTCGAATGGTTCGCCGAGGAAGCCAAACGCGCCTACGGCCACACCATCCCCACCACCACGCAAACGCGCCGCTACGTGACCATCAAGCAGCCGGTCGGCGTGTGCGCGGCGGTGACGCCGTGGAATTTCCCGATGGCGATGATCACCCGCAAAGTCGGCCCCGCGCTTGCCGCTGGCTGCACTATCGTCGTCAAGCCGCCGCATCAAACGCCGCTGACGGCATTGGCGCTGGCCGAACTCGGCGAGAAGGCTGGCGTGCCGAAAGGCGTCTTGAACATCGTCACCACCCATGACGCCGCCGCTGTCGGCAAAGTCATGTGCGAGAGCAAGACGGTGCGGAAATTCTCCTTCACCGGCTCGACTGCGGTCGGCAAACAACTCGGCGCCGCATGCGTGGCAGCCAATGTAAAGAAAGTGTCGCTCGAACTCGGTGGCAACGCGCCCCTCCTAGTATTCGCCGATGCCGATATCGACGCGGCGGTCAAAGGCGCGATCGCCTCGAAATTCCGCAACGCTGGGCAAACCTGCGTCTGCGCTAACCGCATCCTGGTCGAAGACGCGATCTACGACGAATTTTCCAAAAAGCTCGCCGCCGCCGTCGCCAAACTTAAAGTCGGCAACGGCGCGGACGACGGCGTCGAGATCGGGCCGCTGATCGACGCGAAAGCCATCGAAAAAGTCGAGCGCATGGTCGCCGAAGCCCTCGCCTCCGGCGCCACCGCCCTCACCGGCGGCAAGAAAAGCAACGCCGGCGCACAATTCTTCACGCCTACGGTCCTCGCCAACGTCACCCGCGACATGCGCGTCAACACCGAAGAAATTTTTGGGCCCGTCGCGCCGCTGATCCGCTTCAAAACCGAAGACGAAGCCGTCGCCATCGCCAACGACACCCCGTTCGGTCTCGCCGGCTACTTCTTCACCAAGGACGTCAACCGCGCCTGGCGCGTCGCCGAACGACTCGAATACGGCATGGTCTCCATCAATGACGGAGTCTATTCCAACGAAGTCATTCCCTTCGGCGGCATGAAAGAGAGCGGCCTCGGCCGAGAAGGCGGCGCTGAAGGCATCGAGGAATATCTGGAGACCAAGTTCATCAATTTCGGCGGGTTTGCATAGGAGGAGAAAATGGGGGGAAGTCTCTGGCGTGGTCTCGCGTTCGCAGCGCTTGCCTCACTCACAGCGGCCGCGACGCCTCTCTCTCACGCCGAACGCGCTACTCGGGCGATCGCCAACGGAGGCTATGCCGTCTCAAGTGCAACCAACGCCTGCCCACATCTGACGACGGATCTCCTCGGTTGGCCCGCCGCAAAAGTTCGCCACTGCGTCTACCAAGTCGCCGACTCAAGCCTCGATCACCCACGTGCCGCTGTCGTCTATCTGCTTGATCTCGATGGTACGACGCTCGCGCACTGGATCGAAAACGCTTGCGCAAACGTCGATGCTGACGCGGAGACCTGCTTCTCCGCCGTCCTGCGCGCCGGTGCGGGCAATTCCGGTTACATGATCCCTATCGCTGGCAACATTCTCGAAGACATGAGTGGCGAAGGTTGGAAGAACTATTTCTTCCGCAATGGCATGACCGCCTCAGTGCGCCGCGACGTCAATGGTCATGGCGATGAACTCGCGCTCGACGACCAAGAAACCCTCTCTCAGAACGGCGCAGTCCTTTCGATTCCATCAGGCATGACGCGGCCCTGGCGGACCACGCCCGCCGAATTCTCCGCGCATTTTCCCGCTGAAGGCGCCGCAGAAGACTTGCACACCGAGGCCGGCCGCGCCCATTGGCTCGACCGCACAAAGACCGAATTGCTCGCAGCCATCGGCGGCGATCACAATCGTCTGCTTGAAGCGTGGGTGTGCGGCGCCGCCGGCCAGCAGATCACCGGCGCAGCGTGCAAATAGAGGCAGGCCGAGGCGATCACGCCTACGTCTACGTGCTCGGCAGCGCCCGCGGCGCGGATAAGCGCACGTATGTGGGCTGGTGCGTGGATCTCGATTCCCGTCTAACGGCCCACAACGCCGGCCGCGGCGCGCGCTCCACCCGCGGGCGCATCTGGGTGATCCTCTATGCCGAACGCCACCCATCCCGCCGCGACGCCATGAGCCGCGAAGTCTTCCTCAAGCGCGACAGAACGTTCCGCGCCGCCCTGGCGCGGCTGCTTCCCGAAGCCTGATCCCACAGGCTAGAATGCCGCGCACATGCCCGCGTCTCTCGCCTCGGTTCTCGACTCCATTTCCGCCACGCTGCAACGCGGCGCGCTAGACACGCTGCAGCTTGCGCTGATCTTTGCACTGATCGCCCTGGTTGCGCTCGGCCCACGCCTCTTTGCCGCCAAGGCCAAAGCCGCCACCGGCGAAGTTTCCACCAACATCACCCTCAACATCATCGATCTACTGGTGGTGACGCCGCTGCTTGGCCTGGCGCTCGGCGCGATGGGCGCATGGATGCAAGCCCACGGCGCGGTGCTCGTGGCGCCAAGCTTCTGGGCGAGCGTGCCGGCGCCGCTCGTCGGCTTCCTCGCCATCTTCTTCGGCGACTTCATCGGCTATTGGCGCCATCGCCTCGAACACACCGCCCCGCTCTGGCCCGCACACGCCATTCATCACAGCGACACGGCTATGACCTGGACGACGATCTTCCGCTTCCACCCGATCAATCGCTTCTCCACTGGCCTTATCGACACCGGCGTGCTGGCGCTGTTCGGCTTTCCGCCCGAAGCGCTCTTCCTCAACAACGTCGTCCGCCACTATTGGGGCAGCTTCATTCACATGGATGTGCCGTGGAGCTTTGGCTTCCTCAGCCGCGTCATCTGCACGCCAGTGATGCACCGCTGGCACCACATCCGCGAGGCCAATGGCGCTGGCGTGAACTTCGCCACCGTTTTCTCGGTGTTCGACCAAGTCTTCGGCACCTACTCAGTCCCCGGCCTCTGCACGGGACCGCTCGGCGTGCGCGACGAGATCGGCCCGAGCGCCGCAGCGCAGCTCTGGCATCCCTTCAAGGTCTTCTTCCGTTGGAGCACCGGTGCTGGCAGGTTGGAGCGCGCGGCTCCCGCCGCGCATGCGGGGCGGAGCCCCGCGCTCCGGCCTACAAGCACCCGCGAATGACAGCCCAATCACTCCCCGCCTGGCTCTACACCGACGAGCGCTTCTTCAAGATCGAGCGCGAGAAGATCTTCCGCCAAGCTTGGCACATCGTCGGCCACATCAACGAAGCGCCGAACGTGGGCGACTATCTCACGCTCGACATCCTGGGTGAGCGCGTCGTCAGCGTACGCGGCGAGGACGGCAAGATCCGCAGCTTCCACAACGTCTGCCGCCACCGCGCCGGCAAAATCGCTGCCGAAGCGCGCGGCCAATGCGGCGCGCGGCTCGTGTGCCCCTATCACGCCTGGAGCTACAAGCTCGATGGCAGCTTCGGCAGCGCCCCGAAATGGCAAGGCTTCGAAGGCCTCGATCCGAAATCGCTTGCCCTTAAACCGGTCGATCAGGACATCGCCTACGGCTTCATTTTCATCCGCTTCGAACAGGGCCTGCCGACCGTCCGCGAAATGATGAGTCCCTATGCAGATGAGCTGGCCTCATTCGAATTGGAAAAGCTCATACCGAACGGGCGCGTGACATTGCGTCCACGCCCGGTGAACTGGAAAAACGTCGGCGACAATTATTCCGACGGCATGCACATCCCCGTCGCCCATCCCGGTCTCTCGCGGCTCTTCGCTGGGACCTATCGCATCGAGGCGAAGCAGTGGATCGACAAGATGTGGGGCCACATCACCGAAACGCCCTCGAACAACTGGTCCGAGTGCGCGTACCAGAAGCTCCTCGATGGCTTCACCGAGATTCCGAAAGAGCGCCGCCGTCTGTGGGCCTATTACAAACTCTGGCCCAACGTCGCGCTCGACATCTATCCCGACCAAGTCGACTTCATGCAATTCATCCCGGTCAGCGCCACCGAGACCATGATTCGCGAAGTTGCTTACGTGCACCCCAACGCCAGCCGCGAAATGCAGGCGGCGCGCTTCCTCAACTGGCGCATCAACCGCCAAGTCAACGCCGAAGACACCGAGCTGATCGAAGGCGTGCAGCAAGGTATGGCCAGCTCCAGCTACACCACCGGCCCGCTCTCGCCCTCGGAACCCTGCCTCATCTCATTCGGCAACAGGATGCGATCGCTGATCCCGGAAGCTAATCTCGAAACCGCGCCCTAACGTACCGCCGCCTTCCAGGCGGCGTTGGCGCAAGCGTCGGCCTTCGACAAGCTCAGGCTGACGCCATGAGGATCATCATCACTTTAAAAGTGGCGTCATGCTGAGCCTGTCGAAGGGTGCGCGGGGCCAAAGATGCCGCCTGGAAGGCGGCGGTACGCCACCGACGAAGGTGCGCGTCCAGAAAATCCAGCGTCTCTTCCCAATCGCGCAGATAGATTCCGTGCCGCCCTGGTCGCGTGTATTGCGTCGGCGGTTCCGCGCCATAGAGCGCAAACACCGGTGCTGCACCCAAAACCGCCTCGATCGTCGGCTTGGCCGGAGGTGCGATCTCATCGTCGGCGACAGCGCAAATGGTCCAAGCTGAAAGAGCCAGACCAGAGCGCCCGCCAGTGCGAAAACAATAATGGCCAGCGCGATCAGCATTGTCCCTCACGGCGCCAAATGCTTGCCGCGCTCTGAGAACGTCGCGAAATACGCCAGCACCACCGAAACGCCGACGAGCGCCGCCGCCGCCAGGAACGGTGCGCCGGGTTGTCCCAGATGCGCCTCCTTGCCGATGAACAACGTGAACACGGTAGAGAAAAAGCCCGGTCCGATCATGCCGGCGATGCCGGTGAGCGACGCCAGCGCGCCTTGCAGGTAGCCTTGCTCGTTCGCGCCCACGCGGCTGGTCATGATCGATTGGTTCGCGGGGCCCGCGAGACCCCAAAGCACGCCGATCGGCATGAAGATCAGCAGCCACAATCCAGTAGGCGCCAAGCCGAGCGCAGCAAAGCCAATGGCGCCGAACGTCAGGCCCCAAATGACCGCGAGCCGTTCGCCCGCCCAATGCACAAAACGGCCAACCAAACCGGCCTGCACAATGCCACTCAGCACCGCATACAGCGTCAGGGTCAGGCCAATGTCCTTCTTCTCCCAATGGTAGCGATAGAGCGCGTAAAGCGGAAACGCGTATTGATATGAGAGGAAGGCGATGTCGTTCAGAAACTTGACGATCGCTAGCCAACGCACGTTCGGGCGCGTGCGGAAGAACACCAGGCTCGCGAACGGATTGATGCGTGCGAGCGTAAATTTTACGCGCTTATCGCGCGGCAAAGACTCCGGCAGCACGAAGAGCCCGTAGAGTCCGTTCAATCCAGAGAGCGCACCGGCCACCCAGAACGGCGCCTTGGGATCGAATTGCCCCAACACGCCGCCAAGCCCCGGCCCGATCATGAAACCCAAGCCGAACGCCGCGCTCAGCGCTCCGAACGCGGCCGCGCGCTTGTTCGGGGCCGTCACGTCAGCGACGTAAGCCATCGCTGTCGACACCGACGACGAGGTGACGCCCGAGATGACTTGGCCCACCAGCAGCCACCACAGGTTCGGCGCGAAGCCGATTATGGTGTAGTTGATCGCTTGCCCGAACATGGAAAGCAGCATCACTGGCCGCCGGCCGATCGCGTCAGAAAGCGCGCCGACGCTGGCCATGGTGGCGAACTGCATTACCGCCCACACGGTGCCAAACAGGCCGATCCAATGGGCCGCGCCCGACGCGTCGCCGCCCTGCATTTGCAGAATGAGGCTCGGCAGCACCGGCGAAATGATGCCCAGCGCCAGCATATCCAGCGTGAGCGCGGCGAAAATGAAGATGAAGGCGGAGCGCTTCGCGCCTGTCGCGCCTGCGCCGGGACCGCCATCCTCGGGCGCAGGGACATTGGGGACAGACGCAGAAACCATCAGCGCCCGGAAACCAGCACGATGGGAACGAAAAAGCTAGGCCGGACGGCCAATCGGCCCCAGCCGTTGACGCAATCACGCCGCCTTCAGAGCGGCGCAAACTCCGGCGTCAGCAGACCCAAGCCCGGCTCGTCATCATGTGCGAGTTCGAACGATGAGCAGCAGCGCGCGCAGTAGGCGACATCGCCGACGATAGTGCGGAACGTGGAACGCCGGCGTTGCAGCGGCGTCTCGCAAGTTGGGCACGGCTCGCCGATTTTCTTCTCGAGCATTGTCGTAGCTCCCAGCCTTCACGTTACTGCATTAATGCTGAACAGAACCTTTCAGC
>DASZWS010000383.1:0-4924 GCA_035546515.1 Vitreimonas sp.
GTCAAACACAATTCCCGCACGCCACAATCGCCACTGCATCCGAGCAAGTCCGGCAACGCCTACAAAGCGTTCGCCACGCCGCGCGCGGGCGAGCCGTCAATCGGCAAGGACGTCAACAGCGCTTTCATCGGCACCGATCTCGAAGCGCAATTGCGCGCCGCCAACATTTATGCGCTGATCATCGTCGGCCTCACCACGCCACACTGCGTCTCGACCACCACGCGCATGGCCGCAAACCTCGGCTTCCAAACCACAGTCGTCTCAGACGCCACCGCTGCGCATGCTGGTAAGGGCCCCGACGGCAAAGCCATCGATGCGGAAACCATGCACTACCACGCCCTCGCTGCGCTCAACGGCGAGTTCGCGGAGATCGTCACAACTGCGGATGTGCTCGGCGATGTTTAATCAATGGTGCAGCGCGCGCACGACAAGCCAGATCGCCACCACCCAGAACATGGTGTTAGCCATCAGCACGTACGCGAAGGGGCTCAACCGGCGCGACATGACGGGAATACGTCGTCACCGCCCGTTAGTTCCGCGAGTCCGCGCGGATTACCGCTTTTTAAAGTTATCCATAGACCCCTCTCCCCCCTTGTGGGGGAGAGGGCAGGGTGAGGGGGCGCGGTCCGTCACGCCGCCGCTCGCGGTTCCGTGCAAAACCGCGCGCGCGCTTCGCTCGCTGATTTCGCCTCGTTTTGGTCGCCCCCCACCCCCAACCCCCGCCCCACCGGGGGGCGGGGGCGGAGTCCGCACATGCTGAAATCCGTCCTCATCGCCAATCGCGGCGAGATCGCCCGGCGCGTGATCCGCACCTGCAAGAAGCTCGGCGTGCGCACCGTCGCGGTCTATTCCGAGGCCGACGCCAACGCGCTGCACGTGCGCGAAGCCGATGCCAGCGAACTGATCGGCCCGCCGCCGGCGAAAGAAAGCTATCTGCGCGGCGACAAGATCATCGCCGCGGCCAAGAAGCACGGCACCGAAGCCATCCATCCCGGCTACGGCTTCCTCTCCGAGAACGCCGACTTCGCGCAGGCGGTCATCGATGCGGGTTTGATCTGGATTGGGCCGCGCCCTGACTCCATTCGCGCAATGGGCCTGAAGGACGCCGCCAAGAAACTGATGGCCGAAGCGGGTGTGCCGACCACGCCCGGCTATCTCGGCGAAGATCAAAGCGAAGCCACGCTGCAGAGCGAAGCCGACAAGATCGGCTACCCAGTGCTGATCAAAGCCGTCGCCGGCGGCGGCGGCAAAGGCATGCGCAAGGTCGAGAAGAAGGGCGAGTTCAAGGCCGCGCTCGCATCGGCCAAGCGCGAAGCCGCGTCATCGTTCGGCGATGATCGCGTGCTTTTGGAAATGTACGTGCAGCGGCCGCGCCACATCGAGGTGCAGGTGTTCGGCGATACGCATGGCAACGTCGTGCATCTGTTCGAGCGCGATTGTTCGCTGCAACGTCGCCACCAGAAGGTGATCGAAGAAGCGCCCGCGCCAGGCATGGACGACGCCACGCGCGAAGCCGTCACCGATGCCGCCGTGCTGGCGGCGCGCGCCGTCAACTATGTCGGCGCCGGCACCATCGAGTTCATCGCCGACGCCAGCGACGGCCTGCGCGGCGATCGCATCTGGTTCATGGAAATGAACACGCGCCTGCAAGTCGAACACCCGGTGACGGAAGAAATCACCGGCCAAGACCTGGTCGAATGGCAACTGCGCGTGGCGAGCGGCGAGAAGCTGCCGCTGAAGCAGGACGAGCTGCGCATCAACGGCTGGGCCATGGAAGCGCGGTTGTATGCGGAGAACCCGGAGACGGGATTTTTGCCGTCTACCGGACGCATTACAACTTTCAGGATGCCCCAAGTTCGAGTCGATACCGGTGTCGAATGGGGCTCCGAGATATCGCCCAACTACGATCCGATGATCGCCAAAGTCATTGTACTTGCTCGTTCGCGGACATCTGCTGCGGAAGCACTCGCGAATGCGTGCAGTCAGATCGCTATCTGGCCCGTAAAGACGAACGCCGGATTTCTCGTGCGTTGTTTGCGAGACCTTTCTTTCCTTTCTGGCGACGTCGACACGAACCTGATTGCCGCACGAGGCGACGCGCTGTCGAAACGGCCTCACATCAACGAAAAACTTGCGTCGGCTGCTGCTTGGCTACTGGAGGCAAACAGCTTGATTGCGAATGGAGAGGAAGAGTCTGTCGAGTGGCGTTCGCCGTGGCATGCGCTGTCCGGATTCAGGCTCAACGTGTCGGCAAAACCAATGATCCGGATGCGCAGTGGGGAGGAGACGTTTGTTGTCGCGCCGAGTCACGCCGAGCCCAATCGGCGCGCTGTCCATCCGATTGACGGTCATGCCGTAGTTTTCGAAAATGGCGAAGCTTACGAATTCACCCTCGACACCGGCGAGCGCGCGGCGGGTGAGGGCAGCGCGGGCGACGGCGCGATCCTGTCGCCCATGCCGGGAAAAATCGTCTCCGTCGCGACCAAAGCGGGCGCCAGCGTGAAGAAGGGCGAGCCGCTCCTGGTGCTCGAAGCCATGAAGATGGAGCACACGCTCACCGCGCCGTTCGACGGCAAAGTGATCGAGCTCAAAGCCAACGCCGGCGCGCAAGTCAGCGAAGGCGTGTTGTTGGCGAAGCTGGAGAAGGCATAGCACCGTAGCGGACTGCCGCCTTCCAGGTGGCAATAGCGCAAGCGTCGGCCTTCGACAGGCTCAGGCTGACGCCATCTAACAACTGCACACTTTGAAAGTAGCGTCACCCTGAGCTTGTCGAAGGGTGCGCGGGCCACAAATGCCGCCTGGAAGGCGGCGGTGCGCGAACTACCCCGCCGCAAACGTCGCTTCTTCCGGCGCGGGATGGTGCGGCCCGGAGCCGAACATTTCGTTGACGCCAATGCGCGCTTGCTCTGGCACAGACGCGTTGCCCGGCACACTCGCCCCCGGCAGCGTGCGTACGCCGGCGCCGATAAACGCCGAGCCGCCAATCCGCACCACGCGCACCAGCACTTTCGAGGCGCCGCCGCCGGCTTCGCTCTTGCTCCGTAGATGCGCCGCCAACTGCACAGAGCGCGAAAACACGACGCGGTTGCCGATGTCCATCAGGCTGCGATCCAGCACCTGCATGCGCACCGGCCACTCGACGCCGTAGCCGACGCGCGAGCCCCAGAGCCGCAGCCACATGGAGTAAAATCCGGGAATAACCCGCAGCAGCGATTCAAGCTGCGGCAGTGCGTCGTAAAAGCCCTGGATGTGGTGCATAGCCAGCCACGGCGAAAACGTCTTGCTGTCGATCACCGAGATGCCGGGCTTCAGCGGCGTCCAACGCAACAAAATGCGCTGCACGATCGGCGGAAACACATAAAGGACGGCCAGCACCAGCAGCAGCGTGAATACCGTCGTGTCGTGCGCAAACACGCCGAGCGCTGCGAACGTCAGGATCGTCATCAGCAGCGGGAAATACGAAAACAGCTGATTGGCGAACGTCATGCCGCAGAGCTGCGCACCGCGCCGGCGAACAGCGCATAAATTTCTTCCGCGCCCCGCGCCGTCCGCAATTTCTCGCGCAGATCGGCGTGGCGCAGGAAGCGCGACACCCGCGCCAGCGCCTTCAGGTGATCGCCGCCCCGCTCCGGCGGCGAGAGCAGCAGAAACACCAAATCCGCCGGGCGATTGTCGAGCGCGTCGAAATCCTGCGGCGGATCCAGACGCGCAAAGGCGGCGATCGGCCGTGTCACGCCCGCGACGGGCGCATGCGGAATAGCCACGCCGTCGCCGACGCCCGTCCCCGAAAGCCGCTCACGCATCAACGCAGCATCGAACGCCGCGCGCGCATCAATGCCCGCCAGCTTCGCCAGCACCTCGGTCATGCTCATCAGCGCATGGCGCCGCGACGTCGTGATCAGACGCGGCATTATCGCCTCAGGCGCGATCAGATCGCTCAGGTCGTTCATACTCACCCTGTCAGCACGCCGCCCTGCACAGGCGGCGCCAGCGTCTTCAAACGGTCCGCGTCGCGTCCCGTTCCGGGTCGATCCAGCCGATATTTCCATCTGCGCGCCGGTAAACCACGTTCAGCCCGCCATGGGCGGCATTCCTGAACATCAGCGCGGGCGCCTCAGTCAGATCGAGCTGCAGGACGGCTGTGGAGACCGTCATCGTGCGCACCGGGACCGTGGTCTCGGCGATCACCAGAGGCCCTGTCTGCTCAACCAACGGACTGTCGGTTTCGCTGTCCTCTTGCAGCGGGGCGAGCACATACGCTGCTGCGTCCTCCGCGGGAAGGGGGGACTTGTTGTTGGCGTGGTGGTTTGTCAGCCGGCGCTTGTAACGGCGCACGCGTTTTTCCAGCTTGCCTAAAGCCGCGTCAAAAGCGCCGTGGGCGTCGCTGGCTTGCCCTTCGGCTTGCAGGGAAATTCCCGATGCCAAGTGTACGGTGCAGTCCACTTCGATGCTGCCGCCGCCATTGCGCTGCACGGTGACCACCGCGTCGGTGGCGCGGTTGAAATATTTTCCGACCCCGTTGGTGAGTTCTCCTTCAATGCGCGTTCGCAACGCTTCGCCGACATCCATCTGCCGCCCGGCGACCTGTATGCGCATCTATGAGCCTCCATTCTAAAACTGCCGCAGCAGCAGAGGTCTCGGGACCGGCGCTGCCCCCAAAGAGCGCTGCCCGATCTACACATTAGAGGTAAGCCCGCAGGGTTAAGGGGTCAACGCAAGGAACTGGTTAAACGACAGGCGGAACTGGCTTCGCCTTGCGCGTGCGTGTAATCCCCGCGACGGGAAATCCAATGTCCGCCGATACACTTGACGCAAGCCCAGCGCAGTCGACGCGCTGGCGTGACCTCACCGCCATCGTCGTTTGCACGATGGCGTGGGGCACGACGTGGTTCGCAATAACGTTACAGCTCGGCGTCGTCGATCC
>DASZWS010000384.1:0-1531 GCA_035546515.1 Vitreimonas sp.
CTCGAAGCACTCGACCGACATGATGTCCGCAGCCGATTGCCCGCCGTGCGCCTGCGCGACGGCTTCGAATGGCGGCACGGGGTCGAGGCCAATGCTCTTGAAGTACGCGACGTGCTTGAACTCGGGGACTAGCCTCACGCCCTGCGCCTGCGCCAGTGCCAGCAATTCCTGCCACGTCACAATCGACTCTTGATCGTTGTAGGCAGCACTCCGCGGTCGCACGCTCGGCATGCGCTCGCGGCAGCGCAGCGTTTTCAACTCCGCGAGCATGAAATCCTCCGTCCACCAGCCAAGCTTGGTGACCCCGTCAACAGTCTTCTCAACATGCCTATCGGCAAATTCCGGATGATCGGCGACATTAGTAGTGCCGGAAATATCGTTCTCGTGCCGGCAGATCAGCACGCCATCCCTGCTCATCACCAGGTCGGGCTCGATCGCGTCCGCGCCTTGCGCAATCGCCAGTTCGTAGGCGGACATCGTGTGCTCAGGCCGCTCTCCGCAGGCGCCGCGATGAGCGATGATAAGCGGCTTGCGCGCACTCACACGCGCTCGTCCTGCGGCGCGAGCTGCGTCATCACCAGACCCATGAACAAAATCGACGCGCCGAACAACAGCGCCCAAGCGCCGAAAGTGCTCGCCAACGCGGGATCAATCGCCGGAAACGCGGTATTGAACTGATAGCAAAGGAAGGCGTTCAGCAGCAGGCCGGGGAGCGCCAGCCCAATGGCCGCCTCGCCCTCATCGCCGCGCGCTTCCTTCAGCAGCTTGAGCAGCACGAATGTCGAAATGAACGCCACCACCGGCGCGGCGATGAACGTCACCAGCATCAGCGTGGCGTCTGACAGGAAGAAATACCAGCCGGCGAAGCGGAACACCGCCGCCACCGCCAACCATAAGAGAAAGCCCAGTCCCATAGCGCGGATGATCATGACTGTTTGCTCCTATGGACCGCCGGCGCCGTCGCCGGCATTTTTTTGGACCGCGTCCCCTTCGACAGGCTCAGGGTGACGCTAATTTGAAACCGAGCGCAGCTCTCAGATGGCGTCAGCCTGAGCCTGTCGAAGGCCGACGCTTGCACAAATGCCAGCGAGGACGCAGGCGGTCGATGTCATTCCTTCAGCATATCACGCGAAACGATCACGCGCATGATTTCGTTGGTGCCTTCGAGAATGCGGTGAACGCGCAGATCGCGGACGATGCGTTCGACCTCATAGTCAGCGAGATAGCCGTAGCCGCCGTGCAGCTGCAGCGCCTGATCCGCGACCTTAAAGGCGGTGTCGGTGACAAAGCGCTTGGCCATGGCGCAATATTTGGTCGCGTCCGGCGCTTTGGCATCGAGCTTGCGCGCCGCCGTATGCAACAGTGCGCGTGACGCCGCCAGATCGGTGGCCATGTCGGCCAGTGTGAATTGCGTGTTCTGGAAATCGGCGATGCGTTTGCCGAATTGCTTACGCTCTTTCACATACGCTAGCGCGCGGTCGAGTGCGTCCTGCGCGCCGCCCAGCGCACACGCAGCGATGTTCAAGCGCCC
>DASZWS010000385.1:0-3181 GCA_035546515.1 Vitreimonas sp.
CCACTTCGAGCTTGGCATGGCGGCGCTAAAGGCCGGCAAACACGTGTGGCTGGAAAAGCCGATGACGGAAACGTCGCTCCAGGCGCGCCAGCTGGTGGAAACAGCCGAGAAAAAGAAGCTCGTGCTGCACGTCGACCACACCTTCATCTACACGGGTGCGGTCAAAAAGATGCACGACCTCGTCGCCAACGATGAGCTGGGCAAAATCCTCTATTACGATTCAACCCGCGTGAACCTGGGCCTCTTCCAGCGCGACGTGAGCGTCATCAGCGACCTCGCCGTGCATGACTTCTCGATCCTCGACTATCTGCTGGGCGAACAGCCGACGGCGGTGTCGGCGGGGGGCATCAACCACTTCCCGGGCACGCCGGAGAACCTCGCTTACATCACCATGTTCTATGATTCAGGCGCGATTGCGCACGTGAACTGCAGCTGGCTGGCGCCGGTGAAGGTACGCACTGTGCTCGTCGGCGGCACCAAGAAGATGTTCGTCTATGACGACCTGCAACCGTCGGAAAAGCTGAAGATCTACGACAAGGGCGTCTCCTTCACCGACGACCCGGCGAAAATTTACCAGATGCGCGTCGGCTATCGCACCGGCGATATGTGGGCGCCGAAGCTGGACGAAAGCGAAGCGCTGAAAGCTGGCGCCAACGACTTCGTCGAGGCTATCGAAAACAAGAAAAAGACGCTGTGTGACGGCCGCCTCGGCTTGCGCGTCATCGAAATCATCGAAGCCGCCACCTCGTCCATGAAGGCGCGCGGCGAAACCATCCATCTTCCCCGTGCGGAGCGCGTTCTGTGAGCATCCCTTTCGTTGATCTGAAAGCCCAATACCTCTCGATCAAACCGGAGGTGGACGCGGCGATCCAGCACATCCTGGACAACACCCAGTTCGTGCTGGGTGCGGAGGTCGCGCAGCTCGAAAAGGAGTTTGCCGCCTACAGCCAAGCCGAATTCGGCATGGGCGTGAACAACGGCACCAACGCGCTTTACTTAGCGCTGATGTCGGCCGGCATTGGCGCTGGCGATGAAGTCATCACCGTGCCGTTCACTTTCGTCGCCAGCGTTTCGGCGATTTGGTACACGGGCGCGACGCCGGTGTTCGTGGATATCGATCCGCGCACCTTCACGATGGACCCGGCACAAATCGAAGCGGCGATCACGCCGCGCACCAAGGCGATCATCCCGGTTCACCTCTACGGCCAGCCCGCGGACATGGATCCGATCATGGCGATCGCCAAGAAGCACGGCCTGCTGGTGCTGGAGGACGCCTGCCAAGCGCACGGCGCGGAGTACAACGGCAAACGCGTCGGCGGCATTGGCGATTGGGGCGCGTTCAGCTTCTATCCCGGCAAGAACCTCGGCGCTTACGGCGAAGGCGGCCTGACCACGACCAACAACGCTGAGTATGCGCGCACCATCCGCATGCTGCGCGATTGGGGCGCGGAGAAGAAGTATCAGCACGAGCTGAAGGGCTTCAACATGCGCCTCGAAGGCATGCAGGGCGCTATCCTGCGCGTGAAGCTCAAATATCTCGACAAGTGGACCGAAGCGCGCCGCGATGCGGCGGCGCGTTACAATGATCTGTTCGCGGATACAGGCGTGCAAACGCCGTACGCCGCGCCGAACGTGCGCCACGTCTATCACATCTACGCCATCCGCACGACGGAGCGGCAGAAGTGGATCGATGGCTTGAACGCCAAGGGCATCGGCAACGGCATCCACTATCCGCACCCTGTCCACCTGCTGCCGGCGTTTGAGGAACTCGGCTACAAGCGAGGCCAATTCCCGCACTCGGAGCGGGCGGCTGCAGAAACGCTTTCGCTGCCGATGTTCCCGGAATTGACGGCGAGCCAACAAGAGCAAGTGGCCGCTGCGGTGATCGAACTCGCCAAGACCACGGAGATGGCGGCATGAACATCTCCGGCGCGAAAATCCTCGTCACCGGCGGTTGCGGGCTGATCGGCTCGACGACCATCGACCAGCTGCTGCGCGAAGACGTCGGCCAGATCGTCATTTACGACAATCTGGTGCGCGGCTCGATGCACAACGTCGCCGAAATTCTCAACGACAAGCGCGTGACGCTGGTGAAAGGCGACATTCGCGACGTCGAGGCGACACGCAAGGTCACGCAAGGCATGGACGCTGTCATTCACATGGCGGCGATCCGCATCACAGCATGCGCCGAAAATCCGCGCGAGGCGCTGGAAGTGATGTGCGACGGCACGTTCAACGTTGTTGAGGCCGCGCATTTGGCGGGCGTGAAGAAAATCGTCGCCGCCTCGTCGGCCTCGGTTTACGGCTTGGCCGACAGCTTCCCGACTACGGAAAAAGATCACCCGTACAACAACCGCACCTGGTACGGCGCGTCGAAGGTGATGCTTGAAGGCCTGCTGCGCTCGTTCAACGACATGTACGGAACCGAATATTGCGCGTTCCGATACTTCAACGTGTACGGCCCGCGCATGGACATCCACGGCAAGTACACCGAAGTGCTGATCCGCTGGATGGAGCGCATCGAAAACGGCGTTCCGCCGCTGATCATGGGTGACGGCAAAACTTCGATGGACTTCATCTATATCGACGACATCGCCCGCGCCAACGTCGCCGGCTTGAAGTCGGACGTGTCTGACGAAGTGTTCAACGTGGCGTCTGGCGTAGAAACCAGCCTGCAAGAGCTCGCTGAAGCGCTGATGCGCGTCATGGGCAAGAAGATGACGCCGGAATATGGCCCGGAGCGCAAAGTCAACGCCGTGCCGCGTCGTCTGGCGTCCACGGAAAAAGCCAAGCGTCTGCTGGGCTGGGAAGCGCAAGTCGACCTGGACGAAGGGCTGGAGCGTCTGGTTTCCTGGTGGCGCGCCAACAAAGAACACGTTGCCTGAAGCAAGGGCCTGACCATGATTCCGTTGATGAAGCCGCTGATGGACGAACGCGAAGCGCAAGCCGCCTCGCGCGTGATCCTGTCCGGCTGGGTCACGCAAGGCCCGGAGGTCGCGGCGTTCGAGAAGGAATTCGCGGCCTACGTGGGCGCGCCTTACGCGACGGCGGTGTCGAACTGCACCACGGCGCTGCATCTGGCGTTGCTGGCCGTCGGCGTCGGCGCGGGCGATGAAGTCATCACCGTTTCGCACTCCTACATCGCCACCGCCAACTCGATCAAATACTGCAACGCGACGCC
>DASZWS010000386.1:0-2581 GCA_035546515.1 Vitreimonas sp.
GCAGCGCACACCACTCGGCTCGCAATCGGCGCCCTCAAACACCCAGTTCGCGTTCTCGGCGCGAGACACCGCGTCAACATCGAGGATCGTTTCCCAGCGTGGATGTCCACTTGCATAGCTTGCGAGCGTTGCGCGCCGCCAGATGCCGCGCACGTGCTCCGCGTCTTGCCAGAAATTATAGAGGAAGCCGTTTTGAATGCCGCCCAGCGGCAGGCGATCATTGTTTTGCGCTACTTGCAGCGAGGCCCGCAACAGATGCGCGTAGCGGGGATCGTTCTGCAACACCGGCAAAGACCGCGCATTTTCCTGGTTCACCCAGGCGAGCGCGCGCGCGCCTTCGACATCTTCCAGCCAAAGATAGGGATCGGCGGCCGGGGTCGTTGCGGGCGCCGCCGCCTGCTGCGCTGGCGTGGGCGTCGGCGGTGATGCGCATGCCGCCATGCACGCCAGCGTGAGCGCCGCAAACGCAGCCTGAAAGATTGGCAATCTCATTCGCAGCCCCCTTATGCGTGCGATTCTAGAACCCAGCGGCGCACACACAACGCCTGGCACGACGAACGACGCGTCAGACGCGCCCCACAACCGGAATGAGCGCGCCCGTGACCGCACTCGCCGCATCTGAGGCCAGAAACAGCATCACCTCGGCAAGCTCCGCCGGCTGCACCCAAGTCGAAAAATCGGCTTTGGGCATATCCTTGCGATTGGCGGCCGTATCGATGATCGAAGGCAACACGGCGTTGACGCGCACCTGTCCCTTGAGCTCTTCAGCCATGCTCTCGGTGAGCTTCATCACGCCCTGCTTCGAGGCCGCGTAGGCGCCCATGCCGGCGCCCGCCTTCAGCGCACCGTAAGCGCCGACATTGACGATCGCACCTTTGCTCTCGCGCAAGTGCGGCAGCGCCGCACGCGATGCGGTGAGCGCAGTTTTCACATTGAGCGCAAACATCTTGTCCCAGGCGGCGGGGTCCCCCTCGGTTACGGTCTGCCACGTGAAGCCGCCGGCGATATTCAGCAGCGCATCGATGCGGCCGCATTTGCTGCGGATCTCGTTCATTGCCGCGCCCGCCGCATCGGGACTGCCGAGGTCGACGTTTCCCCACGCATCTTCCGATCCCGGCGCCGGCGCAGTCACATCGATCGCGGCCATGCGTATGCCGCGCTCGCGCCCGCGCCCAATAACCGCGCGGCCCAGCGCACCAAAGCCACCCGTTACCACGATCACCCTGTCGGCCATCCACGCGCTCCGCTTTCGCGCAGTCTTAGGCGTTCCCGCACGCATCCGAAAGCATGGCGGCGCGCATCTTCAGAATAACGTTGTCTGCTCGAACCTTGGGCGCGGCGGCTCACGTCGCCCGCCCGCTTTTCCGTTCAGCTGCGGGCTTTGACTTCCGACATCACCCGCTGCGCGTAGGCGCGGCTCACCGGCACCTCCTCGCCGCCGTCCAGCACCGCCATCAAGCGCCCGTTGGCGTCGCGCCGCACCGCCGTCAGCCGCTTCCAGTTCACGAACGCCGAACGATGCACGCGCAGCATCACGTTCGGGTCGAGCTTCTCTTCCAGATGCGACATGGTTTCGCGATGCAGCAAGGTGCGGCCTTCCCAATGCAGACGCACATAGTCGCGCTCCGCCTCGATGCGCTCCACATCCGCCACCGGCACGCGCAGAAAGCGTCCGCGATCACGGATCCAGAATTCGCGCTCGTAACGTGGGCCATCGCGCTCGTCGGCTTCCTTTTTCAGCGCATCCAGCACCGCCGCCAGCTCCTTGGCGCGGCGCCCGGCGTCTTTGGCGGCCCGGCGCTCCCGCGCACGATCCAGCGCCGATGCGAGACGCTCGAACTCCACCGGCTTTAGAAGATAGTCGACGGCGGACGTTTCAAACGCCTGCAGCGCGTAAGAATCGAAAGCCGACACGAAAATCACCGCCGGACCGCCGGACGCTTCGACAGCGTTTGCGACTTCAAAGCCATCGGCCAAAGGCATCTTGATATCGAGCAACACCACATCGGGCCGCAACGAACGCATCGCCGTGATCGCCTGCATGCCGTCGCTGGCGGCGCCCACGACCTCGACGTCCGGAATCGCCTGGAGCGCTAAGCGCATACGGCGCAGCGCCAAAGGCTCGTCGTCAGCTAAGAGCAGGCGCAGTGGTTCTGCCGACACGTTCTTCCTCCACAGGCAACCAGATTTCGACGCGGCAGCCATGCGGTTCGCGATTGCGCGCGGTCAGGCCGGCGCGCGCGCCGTAAATGAGTTCCAGCCGTTCGCGGGCGTTGGCGAGGCCAACGCCGAGGCGGCGGCGGGGTTCGGTCACAGCCGGGAGGCCCGGGCCATCATCTTCGACCACAATGCGCAGCACATCGCCGTCGCGCGACGCCGCGACATCGATGCTGCCGCCATCCGCGCGCGGCGTGATTGCGTACTTGATCGCGTTTTCGAGGATGGGCTGGAGGATGAGGCTGGGAAGCCGCGCGTTCTCCAATCCGGCCTCGATATTGAACGCGACTTTGAGCTTGTCGTCGAAGCGCGTGCGCTCGATCTGGAGGTATTTCCGCTGCGCTTCCAACTCGGCGGAAAGCGC
>DASZWS010000387.1:0-23867 GCA_035546515.1 Vitreimonas sp.
GACGTAGCCCTGCTTGTCTTCCGCGCCTTCCCCCAGCGAGATGACGGAATACGCTTCGATTGATCCGGCCGTTGCTTCAAACATCACTGGGTCGTAAGCGGCCTTGAACCGCGCGCGAAAATCCGGATCCAATAGTTTGGCTCGCTTCTCGGCTGCGCTCGGGCAGAATGTGAGCTCGCGATAGACATCCAACGCATCGAGCGCGCAGCCCGGAGACTGCAGCAGGTCGACCTCGTTCCATGCGCGGGTCACGATCGATGTTGCAAACATCTCCGCGCCCTCTGCGAGCTGCTCATCGATCCAACGCAGGCTCTTCTGGTGCAGGTCGGGCGTGAACTCGCTGACGGAGAACACATTGTGCAGGATGGGCCGGCCGGAGACGCGCGCCAAGCCTTCGCTGATGCTGCGATCGCCCACAGGACCAATTTGCGAAATGACCTGAATGATCCCCTCGCGCCGGTCGCGCAGCACGGTGGCGAGTTCGTAGATGTCTTCCGGCTCCATGACATCGGTCGGCATCGGCGAGCCGTCGACATCGACGTGGTTGTTCACCGCGCCCATGTAGCTCAACGAAAGACCGCACGCGCCGGCGTCCATGGCTTCGTGCAGAAGCGCTTTCATGCGCTCCATTTCGTCGCGCGTCGCACGGCGTGTTTTGGCCGCCTCGCCCATCACACAAAACATGAGGGCGTTCAGCGGCAGGTACATCATGATGTTGACGGCCTTGGGCGTCGCTTTGAGCGCGTCGATCAATTCGGGAAGCGACTCCCAGCTCCACGGGAGCGCCGCCTTGAGCTGGCTATGTGGGATCTGCTCCGTTGTCTCCATCATGCGCATGTAGCGGTCGCGATCGGCAACACGGCACGGCGCGAAGCCGAAGCCGCAATTGCCGGCGACAACGGTGGTGATGCCGTTTTCCCCGGCGTTCGAGCAGGTCGGATCCCAGAAAATCTGTGCGTCGTAGTGCGTATGGCTGTCGATGTGGCCGGGCGCGACGATGGAGCCCGTTGCCTCCAATCGGCGCTCCGCCGTCGCTTGCGAAAGGTCGCCGACTTCGGCGATGCGCCCGCCCACGACGCCAAGGTCGCCGCGAAAGCGCGGAAACCTGGTGCCGTCCACGATAGTTCCGCCTGCGATAATCAGGTCGAAGTCCACCGGCGTTCCCTCATTGGCCTTGTTTGGCGCATGGCACACTTTTTGTGTTATGTGCCACGGTGTGGCCGCGCGGCTGTTTTGTCAAGCCGATCGCGGCGTTGGGAAATCTGTGCTGCAGCGCTCGCCTTCGCGCCTGCGAGATGACACAATCTCAAGCTGTTGTGCCGCGCCAGGGTCGGCGGCGATGAGGACTGACTGATGCCGGACGACGCGTCCTTCCAAAATAGCGGAAGCGAAGATGCCAATGCCGTGCGCAGGCGCCGCGAAATACTGGCCGCCGCCGTGCGCTGCATCCGCCAATTCAGCGCACGAAAGGTCGCCGTGGAGGACATCGCGCGCGAAGCTGGCATCAGCCGCCGCACGCTCTATCGCTTCTTCCAAACCCGACGCGACATAATGTCTGCCGTCGCCTATGAACGCCTTTCGAAAATCGGCCACGGAGTCGAGGCCGCGCTCGCCAAATGCGACACGTTCGAAGACGCCATTGTCGCGGGCACTATCGAAACCATTCGGCTGGCGCGCGCGGACCGCGTGTTTGAATCGCTGGTCGAGGACGACCATACGCTCATTCTCGACCCCGATCCGCGCGACGAGGGCGCCCCCATCCGTAGTTTGTCAGCAAAGATTTGGCTCGGCGTCTTCCGTAAAGCCCGAAAAGACGGAAAACTGCGCCAGACTATCCGCGAACAGGAAGCGCTCAGCTGGCTAATTGAAGTTCATCGGCTGTTCGACATTCGCCCGGACCTAAGCGACACCGAAATCGAAGACCTGTTGCGAAAGTTCGTCTTGCCTTCGCTGGTGTCGGAAGGGTCTCGCCGCCGCAAAGCCTAGCTCGACCGCGCGCCGCTCACGCCCTCAGCCTCTGCAACAACGCGGCCACCGCCGCTTTGTGTTCGTCTGTCTCGTGCGCAAGCGCCTGATACGGGGCGGCCAACTCAAGCGATTGCGCCAGCGTGCCGGCGCGCCGCGCTAACCGCAGCGTTCAATTTCTCCGATACGAACCGGTGCCCACTACCTGTCGGAACCTCTCCGCGCGATCTGACCGAGATGATTCCGATCGGTTCGCCGGCGAGCTCAGCAGCGCGGGCCGCAGATCGACACCCCTGTCCATAAGCTGAGCTCCTGCCCGCAAGCCGCCGCATCTGGCTCTAAGCAGTTGCGCAGCGCAAGGCGCGAACGTCGGCAATGGGCCAACGTAGGCCCCAGCGTACAATTTCACGAGTGATCGCCCCGCTCTAGACGCGCCGTCGATCACATTCGCCCAGCTAAGGGCCTGCCTTCTCCGAAAGGGCGACGTCCGGGCACGTCGCGGAATTACGCTTGCGGCCTACCTCACCGGCCAGAACAACTGCGTGTAGGTGGCCGCAACAACTATGCCCAGCCCCGCAAGTCGGCCCCCGCCGATCATCGCCGGGTCGGCCAGCCAACGAAGACCAAAATGCCTTGCCTGCAACTCCTGTATTGCTCGCGCTCGAAACAAGGGAAGAAAGCGGTCTGTGGCGCGAGACCCTATATCGAACCCTGAGCGACGCGGGTAATCCAAGGCTCGCCATATGATCCCATAGATACGTCAGTCTGATATGATCCAAACCGGATGGGGTCAGTGTATGCGCCGTAAGCTTGCTGCAGTCTTGTGCGCGGATGTTGTCGGCTACAGCCGGCTGATGGAGGAGGACGAGGCCGCCACCCTCTCGCGGGTCAAAGCGGCCTTCGCCGCCTTCGGACCGGCGCTGACCCAACACAACGGTCGCGTTGTTAAGCTCATGGGCGACGGCGCCCTGATCGAGTTCGCCAGCGCCGTAGACGCTGTCGCCTGCGCCATTGCCGTACAGCAAGTCATTGTTGATGCCGATCCAGACCTGAAATTCCGAATGGGCGTCAATCTCGGCGATGTCATTGTCGACGGTGATGACCTCTACGGGGACGGCGTCAATATCGCCGCTCGCCTGCAGACGTTTGCGCCCCCGGGAGGCATCGCACTCGCACAGACTGTGCGCGAGCACATCGCTGGAAAGCTCAATCTCGCTCTAAAGGATCTTGGGCCCGTTGCGATGAAGAACATCGCCCGTCCGATCCAAGTCTTCACTGTGCTTGGCTCAATGCGCAAGGGCGCCACGCCACGCATCGATCGCACAACGATCTGCGTGCTCCCTTTCGAGAACATGAGCGGCGACGTTGAGCAGGATTTCTTCGCCGCAGGCGTCAGTGAGGACGTGGTCATTGATTTGAGCAAGATCTCTGCGCTGCACGTGATCGCCGCCAAGGTCCAGGGAAATGCCGTTACGCCACGCCGGATCGGTCAAGAGTTGGGCGCGGCCTACGTTCTCAAAGGCAGTGTTCGCCGGGCCGGCCAGAATATTCGCTTGGGCGCCCAGCTCATCGATGTCGCATCGGAGGCAACGATCTGGGCTGAACGCTATGATCGCGAGATCAGGGACGTCCTCGGCCTGCAAGCCGACTTGTCTCGCGCGGTCGTTGAGGCGCTCAAACTCCGCCTCCAGCCCGACGAGAGCAAAGCCTTCGAGCAACGGCCGGAGACTGTCCCTGAGGCCTATCGGCTTTTTTTGCTGGCGCGCGAATACAGCGTCACCGGATCGGAACGCCACAAGGCGCTGATCCGGCGCCTGTGCCAACGCGTCGTCGAGTTGGAGCCGGACAATGGACGCGCGTGGGCGTTGCTTGGCGCCACGCTTGTCCAACTCAGAAGGACCCAAGGCGCCTCCGCTACCGGCGAGCTAGAAATTGAGCGCGCGCTCGCTCTCGACCCGGGGCTATCCGCCGCGCATGCCGCCAAAGCGATGCTGCGCATCGATCAGGGGCAATATGAGGAAGCTGCTGCTGCTGCTGCCGAAGCGCTTCGGTTGGACCCCGACGGCTACGAGGCTCTCGTCGCGTCTGGACGCAGCGCCATTATGCTGCGCGACTATACATCAGCGATCTCGCATTTTGAGCGCGCCACAGCGCTTGCGCCAGACGAATATCTCGCCTCGGCGCTGGTCATTCAGTGCTATCAAGGCAATGGCGACAACGATGGCGCACGCGATGCGTGTCGACGCGCGCTCAAACGCATTGAAAGGATCGTCGCCGCCGAACCCGACCACAGCAGCGCTATCGGCCATGGCGCGGGCATCCTGGCGCTCTTGGGAGAACGAGAGCTAGCGCGCGAGTGGGCTTCCCGCGCGAGCCTGCTTGAGCCTGACAATGTTAATCTGCAAATGAACCTCGTCTGCGCCTGGGCGATCAGCGGCGATGCTGAGAGCGCCCTCGACGTGCTCGAACGATTCGCGCCGCGGATGAGCGCGGAGCTGTTTCGTTGGATGGAAAAGGACAACGACCTAGACAGCCTTCGTGAGTTGTCTCGTTTTCAGGCCATCATGGCTCAAGTGCGGAACCGGTGGATGGGCTGACGCCAATTGCGGCGACGTTCCCGGCGAGCGGCATCGAACGCAACTTCTTGGGATAGCGAATGGCTGCTCCTGGGCCATCGTGCGCCCCCGCGTACAAATTTCCCAGCGGCGTCCTTGCTCCACTAGAGCTTTTCATCATGCTGCGCTTGCTCAGGCATGCCCGCCGACTTTGGTCATTCGTCATTTGAATACGCAAGTTGCCGCGTGCTCAGCGCCAATCCGAGGGGCTCCTTCAGCTCGCCAACGCGCAAGCGCCGATCTAGAATAGCCCTACCTAAACGCCGAGATCACCACGCTTGCCCGACACCAGCGATCCAATCATCTTCCTTTCTTATATGCGCGAAGACTTGAAGATCGTCCGCGATCTCCGGGACCGATTGAAGCGCCACAAGTTCAATATCTGGATGGACGAGACGAAATTGCTTGGGGGCGAGCGATGGTCGAACGCCGTTCAGCTAAACATTAGCAAAGCGGCACACTTTCTACCCTGCTTCTCGCCCAATTTTGACGGTCGCGCCGAATCCTATATGCGCCGAGAAATCGCTATCGCAAGCGAAGAGGCCTCTCACCGACTTTATGTGCAATATTACATCGTACCAATCTTGTTGGCCGGCGCGAATATACCTGACGTGAATTTGACTGCGAACGCGAAGGCGCGGGATTTGAACGTCATCAACTTTGGAGCAGACCGCAGAAAAGCGATCGAGCTGCTAGTACAGACTTTCAAAGCGGCAGAACTCGCTCATTCGAAGAGAGATCCAATCATTTCGCGAAATGAGGACCATGCCTTCGACGATCCATATCGGTATGAGACAAAATCTGGAGGATACACTTATCGCTGGGACTTGGTCATTGCCGGTAGAGAAGCCACAATCAGTGTATCCAGGAAACAATCCGATGCGTTTTTCAGTCCTCGCGAGCATCTACTCGCGGCGCGAGGGCCTTCATTCATTTATCCAGACGGCTCGGTGGGAATTCGCTTTGAATCAGCGAAAGGTCCAATTCAGTTTATCCTCAGAGTGAATTCCAGTCGCGATGGCTTGGTCGCCAGCTTCCACGATCCAATTCTTAACCGCGAAATCCGCGGCGAACACTTGCAGTCAATGAGTGGCTCATCGGCTGGGGCCGGCTGAATTTGCCCCGGACAGATCCTAGGCGTGCGCCAACGTCAGCACCAAGCTAGAAAGCACGGTTCGCTACCTCGGCGTCGAGGGTGACGTGACCCCCGTTTCTCATCCAGCCGCTACTGGGGTCCGGTCGTCATTGGACTGCACCCCGAATCGCCACCGGCCCGATCGCAAAATTCGCGGTCTGTTGGGCGGGCGTGCGGAGCTTGGCGAGGTGCAAGCGCCACGGCGCTTCAGCGCCGCCGGGCTCTTGTGGGCAAACACGCCGCCGCGCTTGGACGCGTCGACGCCTGCAGGCGGCGATCCTTGACGCCGGCGCGTCAGGCAAAGCGGCGATCGCACCGGCTTTGAGATGCCCCTTGTCTCATTGAAAACCATGCCGTTATCTGCAGCCTCGTGAGGGGGCTTTTCATGCGTCTGTTTCTGTTTCTTCTCGCAACCGCGGCATGCCTGAGCTTGGGCGCAACCCAAGCGCCAGCGCAGATCGCGGCGTCCGCGCCAGGCGCCGCAGCAAACGCGGCAGACGCCGCCGCCGATGTCGAACATCGCTTCGACGCAAGCCTCGACCCGCATGAAATGAGCCAATGGACGCAAACCATGGCGGCAGAGCCTAATCAGGTTGGTTCAGTCCATGATCGGGCCAACGCCGACTGGGTGGCCGCACAATTTCGAAGCTGGGGCTGGGATACCCACATTGAGACCTTCCAGGTGCTCTATCCCACGCCCATTCGGGTGGCGCTCGATCTGACAGCGCCCACCGCGTTTTCAGCGACATTGACTGAAGCGCCGGTCGCGGGCGACGCGACCTCGACGCACACAGCCGACGAACTTCCAGCCTATGTCGCCTACCAAGGCGACGGCGATGTCAGCGCCCCACTCGTCTATGTGAACTATGGCATGCAAGACGATTATCGCGCGCTTGAGCGCATGGGCGTAGACGTGCGCGGCAAGATCGTCATCGCCCGCTACGGTCGCGGCTGGCGCGGCCTCAAACCAAAGCTCGCGCAAGATCACGGCGCAGTCGGCTGCATCATCTATTCTGACCCCAGCGACGACGGCTATGCAACCGAAGCGGTTTATCCCGCTGGACCCGCGCGGCCCCCGCAAGGATTTCAGCGCGGCTCGGTGGCCGACATGCCGCTTTACCCCGGCGACCCGTTGACCCCAGGCGTTGGCGCCACTGGCAACGTGCATCGTCTGACGCGGGCGACCGCGCCGACAATTTTGCGTATTCCGGTGCTGCCGATTTCTTACGCCGATGCACGTCATTTCTTGGAGGCGCTCGACGGGCGCGTGGCGCCGCCCAATTGGCGCGGTGGTTTGCCGATCACCTATCGTGTCGGCGGCAGCGATGCTGCGCGCGCGCATCTGCTGGTGCAATCGGATTGGTCGCTGAAGACCCTCTATGACGTGGTGGCGACGATGCGGGGATCTGAGTATCCCGATCAGTGGGTTCTGCGCGGCAATCATCACGACGGCTGGGTGTTTGGCGCCTCTGACCCGATCAGCGGCCACGTGGCTATGATGGCGGAGGCCAAAGCCATCGGCGCACTCGCCCGCACCGGTTGGCGACCGCGGCGGACGCTGGTGTATCTCAGTTGGGACGGCGAAGAGCCGATGCTGTTGGGGTCGACGGAATGGGCCGAAACCCATGCCGCGGAATTGCAACAGAAAGCGCTCGTCTACATCAACACCGACGGCAACGCCCGCGGCGTCTTGAGCGTTGAAGGCAGTCATTCATTGCAGCATCTGGTGGCCAGCGTCGCCGCCGATGTCATCGATCCCGAAACCCATGTGTCGCTCGATGCACGCAGGCGGGCGCTGGCGATGGTTGCGGGCGCCGCCCCCGGCGCCAGTGATCGCGACAAAGCCGTCGCGCGCGCCGCCGCCGACGCCAGCAAAGACTTGCCGCTCGATCCGCTGGGCTCAGGCTCGGACTATTCGACTTTCTTGCAACATCTGGGCATCGCCGCGCTCAATGTGAGCTTCGGCGGCGAAGGCGAAGCTGGGGGCGTCTATCATTCGGCTTACGACACCTGGGAGCACCATTCCCGCTTCGTTGATCCTGGATTTGCTTACGCACGCACGCTTGCGCAAACCACGGGCCGGCTGGTGCTGCGCATGGCGCAGGCCGACGCCCCCCTTGAGCGCTACAGCGCGTTTGCCGACACCGTCTCGACCTATTTGGACGAGGTGAAGAAGCTCGCCGACGACAAACGTGAGGCGCAGGTGCGGCAAGCGCATATGATCGAAACCAATGCGTTCGCTTTGGCCGACGATCCAACCTTGAGCCATGGTCCGCCGACGCCGCTGCGCGCGGTCCCCTTCTTCAACTTTGCCCCGCTTGAAAACGCGGTGACGCGCCTCAAGGCCAGCGCCAAGGCCTATGATGAGGCGCTTAGCCAACATAGCGGCGCGCTCTCAGAGGCGACACGCGCCCGCTTGGTGGCGCTGACCGGACCGACGGAGCAAGCGCTGACCCAATCTCCTGGACTTCCAGGCGGGCGCTCTTGGTACAGAAACATGATCTATGCCCCCGGACGCTTCACCGGCTATGGCGCAAAAACCCTTCCTGGGGTGCGCGAGGCCATCGAAGACGAGCGCTGGAGCGATGTCGACGCCTATGTCGTGCTCGCCGCCAGAGCGCTCAACGCCTACGCTGATCATCTCGATCAAGGCGTCGCCCTCATCAACGCTGCGCAGACGCGATAAACGGTTAACCTTCAGCCGCCGCGTAGCCCCCTAATCTGGCGGCGCATAAGAAAGCGCGCCGGCGCCGGGGTGCAGCGCAAATTCGCGCGGATGGACAAACACCTCGCCGAACCAAGGATTGGCCTGGCAGGCAAAAATACTCTTGAGCCAGGAAAGCACGCGCTCTGCGCGCGCAACGCGCGCAATCGCTGGATCATAAACCAAGTACAATTTGGGCGACGCGGCCGGCGCTTCTCCCAACATGACGATGCCTTGAATAAAGGCAGCGGCGCATGTCGGCAGGTAGGCAATTCCCGCACCGGCTAGAACGCTCATGACCAAGGTGGCGCTGCAATTGGTCTCGACGTTGTAGGACGAAAGCGTGCGCGCCGCCTCAGCCTTAGGATCCCAGGTGTCCTTCTGCAGCTGCACCGCGGCATGGTGCACGGTGCGATGCGTGGCCAGTTCGGCTTGGGTTTTGGGCGCGCCATAGAGGTCGATGTACGATTGCGCCGCAAACGGCGCATAGTGAACTGTGGCGAGCGGCTCCACCACGTGCTCGCCAAAGTTGCGCGCATCATACTGAATGGAAATATCGACATCATCTCGCAGCGGACTGTCAGGCCAGAACCCGCCATCCAGCGAAAGCGTCAATCCCGGATGGGCGCGCTGCAGAGCCGGGATACGCGGCGCGATCCAAAATGAACCAATGCCGTCTGGGGCGGTAAGCTTGACCCTGCCTTCGGTGCGATCGTCGAGTTCACGCAAGAGACGGTCGATGGCGGCGGCGGAACGCTGCATCACTGCGACCTGGTCGCGTATTTTCGCTCCCGCCTCGGTCAGCACCACGCCCTGGGGACCGCGGGCGACGAGTTGGGTGTTTAACCGAAGCTCAAGGTCGCGCAGGCGCTGGCTGACCGTCGGCTGCGACATCTGCAGCGTGCGTGCTGCGGCGCTGATGCTGCCGCTCTCGGCCACGTGCAGAAAGACGCGCAGGTCTGACCAATCCGCGCGCGCGCTCGCCGGCAGCGCCTCCTCGCCATTGGCGTTCTTATCAACCCCTATCGGAAGTCCGCTCAAGCGTGGCCAGCTCCTTGCTGGGTAGAATTTGGACACGTGGTTGTGGGGGCTTGCAAGATGAATTCGGCTACCGAGCCTTTTGCGAAAGACGGTAAAAACACAACGCCGGCTGCGGTCGCAGAGGTTGCAGCCATGCACGGACTGGCGGTTTTAGGCGCGCCTGACATCGTCACCGCGCGTACATTGGCGGCGCAATTGATTGGCGAGGGCGTGGCCCCAACCACCTGCCTCGTCAGCTTGCAAGCCCATTTTCCCGCCTCAGTTTTTGGCTTGCACCAGAATGGCGCGCTGACCGGCTTGCTCGCCGCCTTTCCGCTTAACCGCATCGGTCTACGTGCGGTTGAGCAAGCGCGCTTCGATGCGGTGCATCTCGACCTCGCTCAGGTCGCCAAGCCGGGCGAAGCGCCTGCGGCTTATTATGGCTGGGGCTTTGCCGCCACCAACAAGGACGGCGCGCGTGCGGTGCTGCGCGCCAGTATCGACATTCACCGTCTCCTCTATTGGGCAACGCCCACCTTCGCACGCGCGGTCACCGCCGATGGCGTGCGGGCGCTCACCTCGATTGGCTTTTGCCCGCACCCAAATCAGCAGGGACTGTTCTTTATCGCGCCTGCAGCCGCGCCAGGTCTTCAGCTGTGAGCGCCGGGGCGAAACCCAAACCCCGGCCACGCGTTTCGGTGAGCGTCGTGCGCGACGTAAATGCGCTCATGGAAGTCTGGAGCGTGCGCACGCTCGTCTATATGGGCGAACAAAACTGCCCCTACGTAGAAGAATTTGACGGCAACGACCTGTCTGGCGCCACCCATCTGATCGCCAGGATCGGCAAGGAGCCGGTCGGGGTCATGCGCATCCGTTGGTTTGCCGATTTCGCCAAGATCGAGCGCGTCGCCGTTCGCACCACGCACCGCAGCGGCGAAGTTTCCGCCGCGCTGGTGAAGACCGCCCTCGAAATGGCCGCGCGCAAGGGTTATCGACGCGTGCTCGGGCACATCCAATCGCGCCTGCTGAAGTATTGGCGTCGCACCGCCAAGGTACAAGTCAGAGCTGAGCGACCGCAGTTCAGCTTCTCCGACCACGACTACATCGAGATCGAACGCGAACTGACCCCGCCAGCCAACGCGATTGGCTTGCAATCGCCAGCGCTCGTGCTGCTGCGCCCCGAAGGCGATTGGGACCGACCAGGCGTGCTCGAGCGCACGCCCACGAGCGGGCGCGGCCGATGATGCAAGCGGGCCATGCCGGAGCGCCACTTCTCATCTGCCTCAATCTGCAGCGCACCTATATCGATCCTCAGCACGCTTTCTATGCCCCGCGCGGCGCGGAGGCTTTAGTCAATGTCGGTGCGTGCCTGGCTTGGGCGCGCCGCAGAGAGATGCCGGTCTGGCATATACATACCCAGTCCACGGGCGCGCGGGCTCTGCCAATTCCAGGCTTTGAGCCCCGCCCGTGCGAGCGCGTGCTCACGAAACAATCCTGGTCGCTGTTCGACAGCGCCGAGGTTGTGTGCGCACGGCCTGCGCTTGAACGCGCCTTCGTGGTGGGCTTCACAGCCGCCAAAGATTGCTTGGCGGCGGCCATCGACGCCGAGCGCGCAGGGGTTCGCCTTGTCTTCATCACCGATGCGATCGCTTCACCGCCGATGTCGAACCAGCCCATTGAAATCTTCGAAGATGTGCTCGCCTCACTGCTGAGCGCGTGGGCGGTGGGCGTCACCACCGCCGATCTAATGCGTCACCAACATAGGCTCGTCGCGCAACGGGAGGCGCATCTTGAACCCTGATCCTGCAAGGCCCAGCGCAGCGTCCGCGCAAACGTTGCGCCTGCTCAAGCTCATCGACTTGTGCAAGGAAGCCAGTGAAAAGATCGCCACCAACGATCATGCAACCATGGATGAGCTAGAGCGCGCACTCTGCGCAGCTGAAGCAGCGACGCAACGTTTGCTCGCCGACCTGGTCGCGGGCGACAAAAAGTCGGGCGTCGTCGATCTCGACGATTTCTAAGCGGATAACCAGATCCCGATCAAAAGCACGCGCCTGAGAGCGAACCTTCGTTGTCATTCCAGGTCATGCCGTCCGCAGAGCTCTGGCCGGGCTCTCCGGTCGCAAGCTCCCTTGCCCTTCCAGCGTGCAGCGCAGCGCCTCATGGATCAGCGTGTGCGGCTCAGCGCCCAGAAAGCCGACGATCTTGGCGTTGTCCAAGCACACCTCTTGCGTCCACAGATAGAGCATTTCCAGTGTTTCGCGGAGCGGCGTTACAAAGGGAGCCAGCAAGCGCACCCCAAGCCAGGGCGTTTGGCAGCACGTGATCATACACCAGCGTTACTCTCACGGCTTGGGTATGAGCCGCATGATGTCGAGCCGCTGCGTTGACGCCCGGGCCATTCGCGATCGCAGCCACGCTCAGCACCGCGATCAGCCCTAACGATCGAACAGCACCCCACATAGTCGTCTCCGTCCTTAGGCTGGCTTCTCACCCGACCACTACGTCGGAATATTCGGGATGCTTGGCGTAGAAACTCGTCATGAACGGGCAAATCAGAATGGCCTTGCGTCCCGACACCCGCACAATGTCCAAGGCGCCGCGGGCCAATTCGGTTGCGATGCCTTGTCCGGTGAATTCGGCTGGCACTTCGGTATGGATGAAGGCCAGTTTTCCATCCGCGTCGCGATAATAGGCAGCTGCCAGCGCGTTTTCGTGAATTGGGCGCTCGAAGCGATGGTGCTCCGGATTTTCACTCACTTGAGAGCGGATTTCTCGTTCCCGATGTCGCGGTAGGGCGCCCTCTTCGACGCCGATCGCCGCCTGCACCGCGGGGCGCTGCTCCATCCGCCACTGCAGGCGCAACAGCGGCTCGGGAATGGCAACGCCGAACTTCTCGGCCCAGCGAAGCATCACGAAGAGATAGCAATCAGCGGTGCTGATCTCGTCATCAAAGAGATAGTCGCCGCTGAGATGGGTCGCGGCCAGTGACAGGAGCTTGGCGATCCTCTCGCGCGCTGCTTCCTTGTCTGCCTCCGTGCCGGCGTGCCAGAGTGGCTTGAACGCGGGATGGATTTCGCTGGCGATGAACGCCAGCATTTCGATCAGCCGCGTCCGTCCAAGCACGCCAGCGGGGCGCAGTCGCGGAAATTGATCGGCGATCCAATCGAGAACCGCGACGTTCTCGGTGATGACTTGGCCGTCATCAAGCACCAGCGCCGGGACGTAGCCTTTGGGATTTATCGCCAGGAAATCCGACCCCGACGCGGTTCGCTTGGTATGGATGTCAACGGCTTCCGCCTCAAAGACCTCACGCGTCTCCAGAAGTGCGATATGGTCCGAGAGGCTGCATGCGCCGGGCGAGTAATAAAGTTTCATGATGACAAGCTCCTGCGCACTTGCGCGGCGGTGTGGACGGGAAATCAATCAGCGGGAATGAGCCGGCAGACCCACTCCGAGAATTTGAGCGAACCGATGCGCGCCCCAGGCCCCGGGATGAGCGAGCCATCATTGAGCTCAGCGCCGAAATAGCGGGCATGAGGATCCGCCACGATTTCGCGAGGGTCGCCCCGCGCACTCAGCACTTGCCGCGCCAGCTCGTTGATTGGGATCGCCTCTGGCCCACCGATCTCCACCGTTGCGTTCAGCGGCGGCCCAACCGCGATGTCGGCAAGTGCCGCCACCACCTCGTAGGACACGATCGGCTGCATAAGCGCCGGCGACAAATGGTAGACATCGCCCTCTAGCCCCGCTTGCGCGGTCCGCTCGATGAACTCAAAGAACTGAGTGGATTCCAAAATCGAATATGGGATCCCAGACGCTTTGATGAGGTTCTCTTGCGCGGCTTTAGCGCGCATGTAGCCGCTGTCGGTCAGACGCTGAGTCCCGACGACCGACAGCGCCACATGGTGTTTGACGCCTGCCGTTTTTTCCGCCGCCAACAGATTCTTTCCGGACCTCGTGAAGAAGTCCATCACCGGCCCGTCTTCGAAGGATGGCGAATTGGCGACATCGACCACAACGGCGGCGCCGGCAAGTGCCGACGCCAGGCCTTCCCCTGTAAGGGTATTCACCCCGGAGGCCGGCGAGGCGGCGATCACTTCGTGATCGCGCCGGCGCAGCGTATCGACGAGTTTTGATCCGATAAGCCCACTGCCGCCAATCACCACGATTTTCATGTCCGCTCTCCTGTCGGATCGGGGTCAGGCCCGGATCAGTTCCAACAAGTCGGGGTTGATCCGATCGGCGTGGGTAGTCGCCATGCCGTGCGGAAAGCCCGGATAGGTTTTGATCGTGCCGTTCTTCACGATTTCCGCGGTGGCGCGGCCGTTGGCGACCGGCACGATCTGGTCGTCCTCGCCGTGCATCACGATGACCGGACATTCGATCGATTTGAGATCACCCACGAAATCGGTTTCGGAAAATGCCTTGATGCATTCGTATTGGGCGTTGGCGGCGCCCATCATTGCTTGACGCCACCAATTCAATCGCACCTGCTCGTTCACGGACGCGCCCGGGCGGTTGAAGCTGTAGAACGGAGGAATGAAGTCCCAATAGAATTGAGCGCGGTTCGCGGCGAGCCCAGTGCGCAAGCCGTCGAAGACTTCCAGCGGTATGACGCCGGCATATCCCGGTGATTTGACGAGGCTTGGCGGAACAGCTCCGATAAGAACCAACTTTGCCGTCCGCTTCTTGCCGTGCTGCGCTACATAGCGCGTTGCTTCACCTCCACCGGTCGAGTGGCCGACATGAATGGCTTCGCGCAGGTCAAGCGCCTGAACCAATGCGGCCGCGTCGGCGGCGTAGGCGTCCATGTTGTGACCGTCGGCGGTCTGGCTCGAACGTCCGTGACCACGCCGGTCGTGTGCGACGACGCGATAGCCCTGCTTCAGAAAGAACAGCATCTGCGCATCCCAGTCGTCGGCGCTTAGCGGCCAGCCGTGATGAAAGACGATGGGTTGCGCGTGCTTGGATCCCCAATCCTTATAGAAAATTTCGACGCCGTCTTTGGTTTTGATCGTGTTCATGCGCGTCTCTCCATTGCTTGCGAAGCCTCGAGAAGAAGATGCGCGCCACGGCCGCGGCCCACCATTCAACGTTGGTATAGGAGAGCCACACCTTTCGTTGACGGCAGCAATCGAGGTGGCTGATCCAAGGCGTGACCGCCGCTCAACCTCAGTCCACGGCATAGTGGCGCCAAGACCTCAGCATAGGTGCGAGCGCCGCGCCTGAACGCCAATCTCGAAATCACGTCCGGAGGCGGGATCGGATTGGAGTGTCAGTTATGTTGGTCGAAAACATCTTGCCGCACGCTCGCGAACGTTTGCGTGTCGCCGATGCGCGCGCCTCTATCGCCGAGGCCGCTAGGCTCATGCGCGAGCCGGAAGCGGATCTGCTCGTCGTCTGCGAGGCTGGCGCCGCGATTGGCGTCGTCACGAAGACTGACATCATCGGCCTTGTCGGCGCCGGCCATCAGGACTTCTCGGTGCAGCTCTCCAACATCATGACCCGCGACCTCATCACCTGCCGGAGCACCGATCGGCTCTACGATGTCTGGCTCGCCATGAGCGCGCATCGCCGCCAGCGCGTCCCTGTGCTTGAAGCGGACGCCAAACCGGTGGGTGTCGTCTATGCGCGGGATGCGTTGAAAGCGTTGCTACGCGACGCCGAGCGGGAGGATGAAATCCTCCGCGCCTACGTACAGGGCGTCGGCTATCATTGAGCGCCATACTCTCTTAAATCGGCCGGCAACGCCTCCCAGGTGCGGATAAGATCGCCGATGGAGCTCGCCGCCATTTTTCGCATCACGTTGCTTCGATGCAGCTTTACCGTCACTTCGCTGATGCCAAGATCGAATGCGATCTGCTTATTGAGCCGACCACGCGCCACTTCCGCGAGCACTTCCCGCTCCCGCGGTGTGAGCGTTTGCAATCGTGCGGCGCACTGACTAACGACCTCGGCTTGCGCGCGATAGGCGGTGTCTCTGTCAATGGCCACGGCTATGGCGTCCAAGAGGGTCTGATCGCGGACTGGCTTGGTTAGGAAATCGACGGCGCCCGCCTTCATGGCCTGAACGGTCATCGGAATATCCCCGTGCCCGGTCAGAAAAATTATCGGTTTTGGATTTCCGCTGGCGGCAAGTTGGTGCTGCAGGTCAAGACCGCTTGCGCCAGGCATCCGCACGTCGAGAATAAGACAACCAGGCTTCTTTAGCTCACCAGAGTTGAGCAGCTCGCGCGTCGATGAGAAACAACGCGGCGTCATGCCAGCCGACAAAACAAGTTCATGCAGCGCCGAACGAACCGCTGCATCATCATCGACGATCAAGACAAGCGGATCGTCACCGGAAGGCTCGGCCATTGCGCCATACTTCCTGGGCGAGGTCCGATCGAGCATGTTCAATCCTCCCCTTTGGGATGTGCAAGCGCGCTAGCGACGGCGGCAAGCAGTACCTGACCATCGAACGGCTTGCGGAAAAAACCCGCAATGTCGCTGCTCGCTGCCCGCTGCTGGTCACCAATCTCGTGACGACCGGTGATCATGAAGACTGGCAGCTCCGGCCGCGCCTGTTTGACCGCGCTATGGAGGTCGAACCCACTCATCCCCGGCATGCCAATATCGGTGATGAGGCAATCGAGCTCCGAAAGTCCTCCATCAAGCAGCGCCTGGGCCGAAGCAAACCGGCGCACTTCGTAGCCGGCAGATTCCAGCAGGTTCTCGAGCGACTCTAGAAGCCGTGGGTCGTCGTCGACAACTGCGATGGCGGGTTTGGTTTTGCTCACGCCCTGTCGTCTCCATGACGCGAGTGGGTAATAGGGATTTGCAACCGTTCAGCCATACGCACGAGATCAGCGAGCGAGTTCGCGCCCAGCTTCTGCATGACATTCCTTCGATGAAGTTGAAGCGTGACTTCGCTGATGCCGAGTTCGGCCGCGGCTTGTTTGTTCAGAAGCCCACTCACGACCAACGGCAACACATCCCGCTCGCGCGGCGTGAGCGTGGCGTAGCGGTCGCGAAGTTTGGCCATATCGGCGCGCTCGGCGCGCTTTTGCGAGTCCTTGGTCAGCGCCGCCCGCACCGCACGCATTAGATCGTTGTCGCTGAAGGGCTTGGTCAGAAAATCGACGGCCCCGTGTTTTATGGCCTGGACAGAGGACGGGATGTCGCCATGACCGGTGATGAAGATGATCGGCGGGTGATCTCTCTCCGCGATCTGCGTTTGCAAATCGAGGCCGTTAATGTCGGGAAGCTCGACGTCGAGAATCAGGCTCGCGGGCAGATCGGGCTTTTGCGCACGAACATATTCGCCGGCCGAACCGAACGCGGCCGTCCGAAGCCCGTGCGACTGCAAGAGCTCGCTCAGTGCTTCGCGAATGCGAACATCGTCATCGACGATGAAAACAATTTGGTCGTTGGCGTTCATGGACTGGCTGGCGTTTGAATTGGCAGAGTAAAGATGAAGCTCGCGCCGCCGTCGGAATTTTGCTCAGCCCACAAGCGGCCGCCATGCGATTCCACAATCGAACGCGAAACCGCCAGGCCCATACCCATGCCGCTCTCCTTCGTTGTGAAGAAGGGGTCGAAAATCTTCTCCGCATCCTCGAGACCAGGGCCCGTATCATGAACCGCGATGCGAACCTCTCCGCCGCCCGCCGACGCGCGCACACGCAAGGACCTGGGCTTCGAGTTTGCCGCCATGGCCTCGACGGCATTGCGCATCAGATTGATCAGCACCTGCTGAATTTGCACTTGGTCGATGGAAACAGTTGGCACACCCTGCTCGACCTGTGCATCGAGCAGCACCCCATGACGTGTGGCGAGGTCTGATACCCACCGCTTGGCGTCCGCGATGATGAGCGCGAGCGACGACCCATCCCGCGCCCTGACATTCTGCTTGAACAATGCACGAATGCGACTGACGACCTCGGCCGCGCCATTCGCATCCCGAATGATGCGTTCAATCGTCGTCTGCGCACGCTCGAGATTCGGCGGATCGGCAGTCAGCCAGCGCTGGCAAGCATGCGAATTGGCGACGACCGCCGCCAGGGGCTGATTCACCTCATGGGCGATCGAGGCGGAGAGTTCAGCAAGACTCGCGGCCTGGCTGGCCCTCGCCAATCGCTCCTGCGCCAGTCGCAGTTCCTCCTGTGCGCGCACCTCGGCGTCGATGTCGAGACAGGTGACGTTCCATTGTATGATGTCGCCATTGGCGTCTCGCATCGGCGCCGCACGCGTGTCGACCCAGATATATTGGCCGTCGAAACGACGGAGGCGGTGTCGGCGCCCATAGGGTTCGCCGGTGGCCAGTGAATGGGCATATAGCTCCTTTACGCCCGCGACATCGTCTGGATGGACGCCTGCATCCAACGTGCCGGCCAGCCGCGATTTTCCTGTCCCGTCCAATTCAGTGAGTTCGTATCCGAGGAACTCGCGAAGTTGTCGGCTCCGATACCTGGGCTCGCCATTGGGCGCAGCGCAATCGATCATGATGGGTAGTGTTTCGACAAGCTGCCACAGAGCGCGCTCGCTTTCACGCAAAGCGTCTTCCGCGCGAACTTGATCGTCGACGTCCAAGGTCGCGGCGTACCATTGCACGATTTCGCCGTGTTCATCACGCAGCGGGTTCGCGCGCCCATCCATCCAACGATAAACGCCGTCGGCTCGAAGGCGCCGATAGCGGATCATGTAGGGCTCACCGGTTTCTAGGGAGTGGCGCATCACTTCTCGCATCCGCGGCGCGTCATCGGGATGCACGCGCGCAGACAGCATCGCCGAAAGGCGTGTCATGCCCGCTTTGTCGAGCGCGCCAGTGTGCTCGATCCCGATCGATTCTAGTGTTCGCTGGCTAAAGAATGTTGGTTCGCCATCAGGCGCCATGCGTCCGATATTGACGGGCACCATTTCGACGAGCAGCGAAAGCTCACGTTCCCGCTCACGGACGGCAGCCTCTGCGCGCTTGCGCTCGGTCAGATCGAGAATGAAGGCAACCCCTTGGTTCGATTGCCCTTCGAAACAGGCGCCGCCGATGAGAATCGGCACGCGGCTGCCGTCTTTACGGAAATATTCCTTTTCGCGCGCCTGCATCTTGCCGGTGGCGGCAAGCTCCGCCGCTTCTTCGCGCGCATGCACCTCCTGCCAGTCTGGCGGTGTCATCGCGAGCCAATTGAGGCCCGCTTTCAAATCGTCGCGATCGTATTGAAGCATGCGGAGAAACGCGTCGTTTGCGTCGATCAAGGTGCCGTCCAGATCCCAGATAACGATCCCAATAATGTCAGAATCGACGAGACGACGGATCTTTGCCTCGCGATCCTCAACCTCTCGGTAGAGGCGCATCTGGTCGTCGATGTCATGACAGAGGCCGTACCATTCGAGGACGCGCCCTGCGCCGTCCCGCATGGGCTCTGCCTGGCTCGACATCCAGCGATAGACGCCATCGGCGCGGCGCAGGCGATAACGCTCTGCAAATGTCGCGCCGGTTGCCAAGCTCCGCCCCAACGCTTTGTTGAACGACGGGTAGTCATCGGGATGAACGATGGTTTGCATCAGCGCATCGAGGCGGGAGAGCCCCGGTTTGCTCGCGTTGACCGCGTCAGTGCCGATGAAGTCGATCATGCGCTGATTGAAGAAGGTCGGTTCGCCATCAGGCTTCAAACGCCAAACATGGCTCGGCGCCATGTTCACGAGGTGCGAGAGCTCGCGCTCTCGCGCCTGCAGCGCCTCATTACTTTGGCGCAGGGTCATTGTCGCCAGCTGATGTTGCCGCGAAATCGCGGCGACGATCAGCGCCGAGAGCGCCGAGATCGCCAGGAAGAGCTGCAGCATGATCAGCTTCTCGCGCTGCGAGGCGGAATCGCCGGCGAACTGGCCGGCGCCGGACAGCGTGAATGCCGCGGTGATCAGGGCAAGGATTGTAAGGGCGATGACGGCGCCCCTGAACTCAAACCTCACCGCCGCCCAAAGCAAAACCGGCATGATGAGGTAAGCGAACGGAAGCGGTCCGCTGAGAGAAAACGCGGCCACCGCGAGAAGAATGAGCCCCAAAACACCCGCCTCGACCCAGCGCGCGGGCGACCATCGGGTCTCACTGCGCCAGGTTCTGAGAAAGGCCAGCGCAAGCGGCGTCACGATCAAGATGCCGGTGGCGTCTCCGATCCACCATAGCGGCCAGGCCTCCGCAAACGTTTGCGAACGGATGTGAAACCAAGAAAGAGTTGCCGCACCGACGGTCGCGCTGATGAGCGGCGCAAAGCCCGCCCCGATGACCACAAACGCCACCACGTCGCGCAACGTGTCGAGGCGCGCCGAGCGTCCCGACGCCCGATTGACCAGGCAGGCGCCAGCCGCCGCTTCAAGCGCGTTGCCGAGATACATGATGAAACCGGCGTCGAGCGGGCTGTGGTACCAAATGATCTGCCCAAGCAACTCAGCGCCGCAGCCGACGGCGATATACCAAGGCCAAGTTTTACGCGGCGCGACGATGAGCGTCGCCATAAACATCCCGCCAGGTGGCCAGATGGCAATATTGGTGCCCGGGACAATCCCAAGCACGGCCGCCAAGCCACAACCGCCGAGATAGGCCCCGAAAAAGAGCGCGAGGTAGGTCGCGCGAGGTCGATCGGTCCAGAGCCACATCATGGGCTGCTCCCGCCGCGGTGCGAAGGCCGGCGCGGCTTTCACGCCCAACCTAGCACTGCCATCGGCGCTCGCGCTCGGAGCTTTCCAATCCATCCCGGACGCTACCCCCTCATTGCTGGGCGGCCATCCTATGGAAATCCATGTATTGCAGCGCCGGGGTGGGACGGAGGCGGATGGTTTCCGCCGTCTGACTCACGAACGGATCAAACGCCCTCTCCTTTCGCATAGGCTGCGCAAGGCGCGCGAATAATCGACGCATCCCACGCTTTCGCTCAGCTTGCGGGAGAGCGAGGTCGCGCCATGAAGATGCCCTCAAGCTATATACCGCGATCGGCGTTCGAGCGTTGGCTCGACAGGCGCTTACCCGTGCTCCGCCTCATCCACGATCAATTCGTGGCCTATCCAACACCGCGCAATCTGAACTTCTGGTGGGCGTTCGGTGCAGTGCTCACACTGGTTCTCGGTCTCCAAATCGCGACCGGCATTGTGCTCGCCATGCATTATGTCCCGTCCACAGCGCACGCATTCGAGAGCGTCGAACGGATCAAGCGCGACGTGCCGTCGGGATGGCTTATTCAAAGCCTTCACGCCACCGGCGCGTCGATGTTCTTTCTTGCCGCATACATACACATCCTGCGCAGCATCTATTACGGCTCATACAAATCGCCGCGCGAGATCACGTGGATATTGGGGATGCTGATCTACGTGACGATGATCATCACGGCGTTCCTGGGCTACACGCTGCCATGGGGCCAGATGAGCTTTTGGGGCGCGACCGTCATCACGAGTGTGCTAGGCGCGATCCCGTTGGTCGGCGACGGCCTCGTCAGCTGGATTCGAGGCGGCGGATCGATCGACCAGCCGACGCTCAACCGGTTTTACTCGCTGCACTATCTATTGCCCTTTGTGCTGACCGGGCTCGTCGTTTTGCACATCTGGGCGCTCCACGAGACCAAGCAGAGCAACCCGGAAGGCAAGGAGATCCAGTCGCCGGCCGAGACCGTTCCGTTCACGCCGAACGCGACGATCAAAGATCTCTTTATCACCACTTTGTTTCTGGTGCTGTTTGCGTTCTTCGTTTTCTTCCTGCCGCACGCTTTCAGCGAGCCAGACAACTCAATTCCCGCCAATCCGTTGAGCACGCCTGCCGAAATCGTGCCGGAATGGTATCTGCTGCCATTCTATGCGATTCTGCGCGCCTTCGATTTCAACATCGGACCGCTCGATTCCAAAACGCTTGGCGTGTTGGCGATGTTCGCTTCGATTGCTGTGCCCTTTGCGCTGCCCTGGCTTGATGCGGCGCAAAAGCGTTCCATGCGATATCGACCATGGGCGCGGCGCTTCTTTTTGGCATTCGTCGTCGCCACGCTCGCGCTTGGTTGGTGCGGCGCGCAATCACCGACACGGGTGCTCTGGCAATCTTCGCCCTACCGGATCGAAGGCGCCCTCCACGCGCCCGGCGGCGTCGCCCAAACAGTCGTTGTTTCTGCCACCACGCGCGATGAAGCCGACACTCTGTTCGAACAAATGAGCGAACGTGAGAGGGCGGCCGGTCATGCCTTGGCTCGCACGAAAACATCGGCGCCGATTGTCTTCGCGGTCACGCAACTGTCTGTATTTCTGACACTCTGCTATTTTGCGTTCTTCGTGCTGGTGCTGCCGTTGTTGGCTCGATCTGAAACGCGCAAGGCTGCGATCACCTCTCGCCAACCAGTGGCGGCGGAATGACCGGCGATCACTCCATCGATGACCTTCCCCGCAATGACGCGGTCGACAATGCCGTGCGCGAAAGCATGGAATATGATGTCGTAGTCGTGGGCGCAGGCCCCGGGGGTCTTGCGGCTGCTATCCGGCTGAAGCAGCTGGCGAAAGAAAGCGGGACAGATGTGTCAGTCGCGGTGATCGAGAAAGCCGCTTCGGTGGGTGACCACATTCTCTCCGGCGCCATTGTCGATCCAATAGCATTAACCGAGCTTTTTCCGGATTGGAAAACACGCGGCGCACCGCTTGAGACCCCAGTTACCGAAGAGAAGTTTCTACTGCTCGGACCGCGCCTGCATCTGGCGCTTCCGATGTTTGCGCTTCCCCCTCTCATGCACAACAAGGGCTGTTACGTCGCTTCGCTCGCAGACGTCGTAAGATGGCTTGGAAAACAGGCTGAAGCGCTGGGCGTCGAGATTTACCCGGGCATGGCGGCGAGCGGTCTGGTGTGGGATGAGACCAAGAAGCGCCTGAAAGGCGTCGTCGCCGGCCTTTTTGGTCTTGATCGGGAAAACAAGCCGAGCGCTGCGTTCCAGCCCGGCGTCAATCTTCTAGCGAAGTATGTATTCGTCGCGGAGGGCGCGCGCGGCTCTCTGGCTAAGGCAATCATCGCCCACTTCAAACTCGATGCCGAGTCCGAGCCGCCAAAGTTTGGATTGGGCGTAAAAGAATTGTGGCAAGTCGCGGCGAAAGTTCATCGCCCCGGCTTCGTCCAACACACCGTTGGTTGGCCGCTCGACAATGCGACCGGGGGTGGGAGTTTCATGTATCACTTTGGCGATCGCTACGTCGCCATCGGCCACATCGTGCACCTGAACTACAAGAACCCCTATCTGTCGCCGTTCGAGGAATTTCAGCGGTTCAAACATCATCCCGCTATCGGCCGCTATTTCGCCGGCGGAAACCGCATTTCCTATGGCGCGCGCGCGATCACCGAAGGTGGGCTGCAGTCCCTGCCCAAATTGTCCTTCCCGGGCGGCGCCCTCATTGGCTGCGCCGCGGGCTTCGTCAACGTGCCTCGGATCAAGGGCAGCCATAACGCAATGAAGTCAGGAATGTTGGCGGCCGAGGCCGCGTATGCAGCCATCGTCGCGGGGCGCTCTGGTGACATCCTGAGCGGATATCAATCAGCGTTTGAGCGGAGCTGGATCTTCGACGAGCTTACCCTGGTTCGTAACGCAAAGCCGCTCTTATCGCGCTTCGGCACGCTAGTGGGCGGTGCATTCGGCGTGCTCGATATGTGGTTTCAGACGCTTTTCAGCGGCGTGTCGCTGCTTGGATCGATGAAGCACGGGCGCTCAGACGCCGACGCCACCGAGCCCGCCGCCCTGCATCGCGAGATCGTCTATCCCAAACCCGATGGCGTCGTTTCCTTCGACCGGATGTCATCGGTTTATCTGAGCAACACACACCACCGGAAGGACGAGCCAAACCATTTGCGGCTCATCGATCCAGACGTTCCGGTGAAATTGAACCTGCCACGCTATGGCGAGCCCGCGCGGCTCTACTGTCCGGCCGGCGTCTACGAGATCGTCTATGAGAGCGGTTCCGGTCCGCGATTTCAGATCAACGCCGAAAACTGCATTCACTGCAAAACCTGCGACATCAAAGATCCGTCGCACAATATCGTCTGGACCACGCCCGAAGGCGGCGAAGGGCCAATTTATCCCAACATGTGAGCAAGCGGCATGTCGCCGCGCGCCAGAGCAACAGTGAGTTTACAAGCGAGTGCATCCAAGCGGACCTATGCGTTTCCGCACATCGCTGGTTCGCACGGACTGGCGCCCGTCAATTGCTCGCGTGTAGCGCCGAGTTGCAATGGAGAGGCTCGACGCATTCGAAATGCGAGAGGTTCGGCAACTTGTGGGTCAACGGCAACATTGGGCCAATCACCGCCCTGCACACACGCCCTTACCAGTGGCTGGCAGCGCGTAGTGCTTGAAAAGTTGGTGGACCCAAGCGGGATCGAACCGCTGACCTCCTGCATGCCATGCAGGCGCTCTCCCAGCTGAGCTATGGGCCCGATCAACGG
>DASZWS010000388.1:0-7183 GCA_035546515.1 Vitreimonas sp.
CCTGCTGATCGACGGCAAGCAGCACAACATCCGCGCGTCACGGCGGCTCAACAGCGAACGCATGGATTTGCGCGTCGGACCGATCCAGATCGAGGTCGTCGAGCCGCTGCAGAAGCTGCGCGTGCGCGTTGCCGCAAACGACAGCGGCATCACCGCGGACCTACTGTTCAGCGCCCGCCACGCGCCGATCGAAGAGCCGCGCTTCACGCGCCGCCAAGGTCCGCGCATGTTCATGGACTACACGCGGCTCACGCAGAACGGCCGTTGGAGTGGGATGATCACTCACGACAAGCAGGAAATTCCCATCGATCCGACGGAAGTGCGCGGCACGCGCGATCGCTCCTGGGGCATCCGCCCGGTGGGTGCGCCGGACTCGCAGCCGGCGCCGGGCGCGTTTCAGTTTTTCTGGCTGTGGTCGCCGTTCAATTTTGAAGATCGCGCGGTCTTTTTTCACACCAATGATGATGAAACCGGGGCGCCGTGGAACCGGCGCGCGGTCGTGGATGTGTTCGGGCAAGCGCGCACGGAGTACGAGCATCCATCGCCGAAGCTCATCTATGCATCCGGCACGCGCAGGCTTGCGTCCGCCGACATCGCGCTGGCGCCGAGTGGCCCGTTCTTCCGCATCACGCCAACGGGCACGAACTTTTACATGAACGGCTTGGGCTACACGCACCCGACCTGGGGTCACGGGCGCGATCACGGCGAGCTGGAAACGGCGTATGACGTGCTCGCCGACGCCGACGACAACATTCCCGGCAATCTGCACATCCAAGCGCTGGCGCGCGCAACGCTCGAGGATCATGGCCGCACGCTCGAAGGCTTCGGCGTGCTTGAGCAATTCATCATGGGGCCGCATGCGCCGAGCGGTCTCACCTCGATCCTGGATCCCGCGCCGTGAACGTGCCGACCAGCCCCGATGCGTTTACATCTGATTGGCTCGCTGCTGCGCTGAATGCACCGCGCGGATCGCTTAGGGGTTTCAGCGCCAAGTCGATCGGCACCGGGCAGATGAGCAAGAGTTTTCGCCTGGCGCTCGAGTGGGATGGATACGATGGCCCTGCGTCCATCGTCGCCAAATGCCCCTCACTCGACGAAAAGACCCGCGCCATCGCGCAAGCGCTCGGCAGCTATACGCTGGAGGTGAGCTGGTATCGGCAGCTGGCGGGCGATGTCGGCATTTCCTGCCCGAAATGCCTGCATCTGGAATCGTCGGACGACAATCTGGATTTCGTGTTGCTGCTGGAAGACCTCGCACCCGCGAAGCAAGGCGATCAGCTGGCTGGCGCCAGCATCCAACAGATCGAAACGGCGATCAAAGAAGCGGCGCGTCTGCATGCGCCGTTTTGGGGCAATGGCCGGGCGGAATCGCACCCCTGGCTCGCACCCAACGAAACGTCAGCGATGATGGTGCGCAATCTCACGCCGGTGTTCTGGCAACAGTTCCGCGAACGCTACGCGCAGCGCTTGGGCGCCGACATTCTTGAAATGGGCGATGCATTTATCGCCGGTATGAGCGGCTATCTTGAGCCCGTGCCATCGGCGGTCACCCTGCAGCATCGTGATTTCCGCATCGACAACATCTTGTTCTCTCCGGCCAATGACAAAGCCTACGTCGTCGATTGGCAAACGCTCGGCATCGGCGCCGGCGCGTCGGATATCTCGTATCTCATCGGCACCAGCATCGCCGACCGAGCGTTGCGCGCGCGCGAGGAGCGGCGACTCGTGGATCTCTATGTCAGCGAACTCAACGCCCTCGGCGTCAAGGCCGATGGCGACGTCATTTGGCGAGAGTATCGGCTTTATGCGTTCTCCGGCGTGCTGATGGCGATTTTCGCGTCGATGAACGTGGAGCGCACCGAGCGCGGCGACGAGATGTTTGCGGTGATGGCCGAGCGCCCGGCGTGGCAGGCGCTGGACCTCGACAGTTTGTCGCTGCTCTGAGAGCGACGTAACCTCGCCGCGAGATCAGCGTATAGACTTGGGCAACCCCGGAGCCCCACGTGATCCGCAGCCTCTTTCTCGCCTCAATCGCCGCCGTCGCTTTGATGGCTTGCTCGCCTGCAAGCGCGGTCGAAAGTCCGCATGTCGTGCCCGCCGCGGCGGTCGACGTCCCGCTCGCCCCGGCCCACGCCGCGCCGCAGACAGCGGTGTTCGCAGGCGGATGCTTCTGGGGCATGGAGGGCGTGTTCGAGCACGTCCGCGGCGTCCTCAGCGTGCGCTCCGGCTATAGCGGCGGCAACGTCGCCTCGCCGACGTACGAGCAAGTCAGCAGCGAAACCACAGGTCATGCGGAGTCGGTGCAAATCACCTACGACCCGCACGTCATCACCTATGGCCAGTTGCTGCGCATTTACTTCTCGGTCGCAACTGATCCGACGCAGCTCAACCGCCAAGGGCCCGATAGCGGCACCAGCTATCGCGGCGACATCTTCACAGCCAACGCCGATCAGGCGCGCGTCGCTAACGCCTACATCGCGCAGCTCGGCGCGGCGCACACTTATTCAGCGCCGATCGTGACGCGCGTGGACGCGTTGCAGCGGTTCTGGCCGGCCGAGGATTATCACCAGAACTTCCTCAACCGGAATCCGACCTATCCGTACATCGTGTTCAACGATCTGCCGAAAGTGCGCAACCTGGAACGGCTCTTCCCGGCGCAATACGTGGCAACGTCGGCGCCTTAGCCGCGCGGCGGCATTTCCGGGAACGATGGCAGACCTGCCGGTGGTTGATCCCAGCTCGGCGCGCGCGATGCATAGATCGACATCGCTGGCTTGTAGTGCTCGGGATCGTCGAGCGAACCCGCCTTCAGCAAGACGACGCCCGGCATGGCCTCCGACTTGGAGTAAAGCTGCGAGCCACAGTTCGCGCAGAAGCCGCGCGCGATGTTCATGCCGCTGTCGCCCTTGCTGGCGAATTCTTTCGGCGCGCCGCTGATTTTCAGCGCCGGCTCCGGGTACGCCATGACGGCCACGTGGCTGCCCGACGACCGCCGGCAATCATTGCAGTAGCAATTGCCGGCGAAGATTGGCTCACCGCTCGCTTCGTAGCTTACGGCACCGCACAAACACTTTCCTGTGGCCATGGCGCTCTCCTATTCGCTTTCGCCGCGATCCCAGCGCCAGAACCCCCACGCAAGCGCGATTGTCGCGGCGATCGAGCTCAGCGCAACGACAGGAATCCAGACTGGCATCGCGGCAACATACCGCTCTCGGCGGCGAATGGGCAGGCGCCAATTCCCCCCCGTAACGGCGCGCCGAGGCGGGCGACATATGCAAAGCCGCAAGACACCTCGAATTGTCATGTCAACGCTGCAACCCGAGGCGCGGATCGCGCGTCCCGCAGACCGCAAAACACTGTCCGCGCGCTTCAATTTCGCGGCGACGCAGTTTATGTGATGCGCATGAAATCCGCTGTTGTCGTGTTCCCGGGGTCCAATTGCGACCGTGACGCCGCACGCGCCCTGGAGCGCTTGAGCGGCAGGCCCGCCAGCATGGTTTGGCACAAGGACACCGAACTGCCGGACGGGATCGATCTGGTGGTGCTGCCGGGCGGATTTTCCTACGGCGACTATCTGCGTTCCGGCGCAATGTCGGCCAAGAGCCCGATCATGCGCGCGGTGACAGCGCACGCCGAACGTGGCGGCCTGGTGCTGGGTATCTGCAATGGCTTCCAGGTGCTGACGGAGACGCGGCTGCTGCCTGGTGCGTTGCTGCGCAACATCGGACTTAAGTTCATCTGCAAGGACGTGCCGCTGGCGGTGGTCAACGGCAACACCGCCTTCACACGCGCCTATCGCGAGAGCCGCAATACAGAAATCCCGATCGCGCACGGCGACGGCCGCTTCAGCGCCGATGAAGACACCCTGAACCGCCTCGAAGGCGAAGGCCGCGTGGTGTTTCGCTATCTCGACAATCCGAACGGGTCGGCGCGCGACATCGCCGGCATCGTCAATGAGCGCGGCAATGTCATGGGCATGATGCCTCACCCCGAACGCGCCTCCGATCCGGTGCTCGGGCGCACCGGCGGGGCGGCCATTTTTCAAAGTTTGGTGGAAGCGGCATGAGCGCGAAAAAAGACGATACTCTGCCGACCGGCAATTTCGACGATGACGTCGACAGCGCGCGTACGAAGCTCGAGGCGTCACTAAAAGGCGAGAGCGAGTTTGACGATCTGGCGGCGCTGCAGGCGCTGGCGCCAATCCTGGAGACGAAAATCAATTCACGCCGTCTCTCGTTTGCGCTGGGCGAAGAAGACGACGATGACACGCAGATCGCCGTCATCCATGTGCAGACCGATGAAGAGTTGGGCTTCATCTTCGCCGAGGACGGCGAGTATGTGTTCGAGTCCAATCATCCCGACTATTTCGACGATTTCGTCGATGACGACCCCGGCCGCTTCGTAGAACGCCTCTACGAAACGCTGCGCGCCGATCTGCCGAAGTATGAGGTCGAGTTTAAGGGCTGAGCCACGCGCTCAACCGTCCAGCAAATAAAAAAGGGCCGGCCCCGAAGGACCGGCCCAAGGCTCATGGAGCTTGTCGCAGCTACGTTAGTGCACGGTGACGTGGTCGGCTTCAGCGCGGGCGCTGGCGTCCTCTTCGCGGATTGCCGCCATGGCGCGCACCACACGCGGATCAGAGAGTGCGGCGTTGAGGCGCGAGAGGCCTGCCACGCTTTGCTCCGACACCCCAAACACGCGGCTGAAGGCTTTGAACGGGCTTTCTTCTTCGGGGTAGTAGCGCAATTGCACCTGCGCATTGGCGTCGATGCCGGCGAGCGCCTTGGCGCGCGCCACGGCGTCGGAGAAGCCGCCAAGGCGATCCACCAGATGCCGTTCCAGCGCTTGCTGCCCGGTCCAGACGCGGCCGTGCGCAACCGCATGCGCCTGATCTCGCGTCATGTGCCGGCCATCGGCGACGAGGCCGATGAAGTCAGCATAAGCGCGATCAATGAAGCCGGCGAACGCGGCGCGTTCGGCCTGATTGAACGGACGGTTTGGCGAGAACATGCCGATCACGGGCGAGCCGACGGAGATCGCATCGGTGTGGCTGGACAGATAGTAATCCATCGCGCCGCCGATCACGAGCTTGCCGCCCAGCACGCCGATCGAACCGGTGAGCGTGGTCGGCTCGGCGATGATCTCGTCGGCATAGGCGGAAACGTAGTAGCCACCTGACGCCGCGACATCGCCCATCGACACGATGACCTTCTTGCCGCGCTCCTTGGCTGTGCGCAGCGCCGCCAGAATTTGATCGGACGCCACCACCGAACCGCCAGGGCTGTTCACGCGGAAGACGATCGCAGCGACGTCATCATCGTTCGACGCATCCAGGAGCGCCTTGGCGACGCGATCGCTGTTCATCTGCTGATCGTCGCTGAAGAGATCATGGCTTTCGGGGCCCGACACGATCGCGCCTTCGCCCTGAACCACGGCGATGACACGGCCACTATGCGGAAGCGTTGGCCGATAGTCGGTGAAATCGACCATCTGCGCGCCCTTATCCTTGGCGCGGGCCAGGGCGGCGCGTGCGGCGTCTTCGGGCCGGCCGATATGATCAACGAGCTTGTAGGTCATCGCTTGCTGCGCCGTGTAGGGCGTCGCTTCGATCGCCGCGCGCGCCTGGTCCGGCGTGATGTGGCGGTCCGCGGCGATATTGGCCAACAGCGAGTTGTAAATGCTGGTGACCATGCCCGTGACCTCTTCGCGGTTGGCCGCGCTGAAGCCGCTATCGGTCAAGTTCGCCGCGGCGGTCTTGTATTCTTCGCGCGTCTCAAACTGCGCTTGCATGTGATAGCGTTGCAGTGTGTTGGCGAAGAAAGTCTCTTCCGCCGACAGACCCATCGGCTGCACCTCGCTGGCGCCTTGCAGCCAGACCTCATCAGCGCCGGCGACGGTCAGATAGCCCGCCATCGACATGCGCACGCCGTCGTTCTGCAGATGTGCGACAACGAACTTACCGGACTGGCGGAACGCTGCGAGCGCGCTGCGCAATTCTTGGCTTTGCGCAGCGCCCATGCCTTCGGTGTTGGCGCGGATGTAGAGGCCCTCGACAGAACTATCGGTGCGGGCCGCGTCGATCTTCGCGAGCGTGTCGAGCAATGACTGACGGCTGCTCAGTGCGCCGAACGGGCCGTCGGGGCGTTGATCGTTCATCGGTTCACGCAGATCGAGCGAGAGCACCATGTGCGAGGGCTGCGCCGGCGCGTGCACTGACGACGCAATCATCGAGAACAGGAGGATCGGTCCGATGAACAGGAACAGCACCAGGCCAACCAGAACGCCGGCCACGGTTATGAGAAATTGCTTCACGGCATAGCTCCGCCGGCGCACCTGCCGGATTTATCGATAAATGATATGAGAGGCGTCTCGTGCGCAAGCCCCTTTTTATCGAAAAATGATAAAAGTGGTTGACGCGGGTTAACCGGTCGCAGGTGCCGGCATGCGCAGTTGGACTTGCGTATGTCTATTGCCGGGCGACCCAAACGGATCAGATAATCGCAGTGAGGGTTTGAGGGCCTCGATGTCCACCAAGAGGTCACCTGCGTTCGCCAGCGACGACTGGATGTTCGAGCAGCAGGTGCGCGCTGAACTCGAAGCGGAAGCATGGCGGCGGCTGCGCGAGCAGCTTGCGCCGAGCCAGCCCCAGCTTGCACCCCCGCCGCAGCCGGAAGCGAAGTCGCAGCCAGCCCCGGCGCCTGCCCGGGAACGCGATCCCCATCGCACCGGCAGCGGCGTCCTCAAAGGCATCGTCCGCTTCGCGATCGCCGCCTTTTGCGCCTATTTGGCCTGGATCGCCGCCATGGACGGCGGCCTCGGTGAACTGGAGCTCTGGTTTGCGGTTGGCACGGTGTTCATCGCCACCCTGGCGCTCTCGGCGCTCGAGCCGGCGCGCAAGATGGTGCATTTTCTGGCGGAAACCACGCGCTGGGCGCTGATCTTCGCGTTCGTTTTCGCCGTGGCCTGGGTGCTGACGCACATCCCTGGAACGACCGCCTGAACGCCGCCAGTTGCGGTGTTTGAGAAAGCCTAGTAAGCCCCGCCGCTCACCGCGTCGGAGCATAGCTCAGCCTGGTAGAGCACCACGTTCGGGACGTGGGGGTCGTTGGTTCAAATCCAGCTGCTCCGACCAGCGGTTGATCAACGGAACGGGCGCCCTTAAGTAGCGCCCTTCGCCGCGCCG
>DASZWS010000389.1:0-3823 GCA_035546515.1 Vitreimonas sp.
ATCGACGCTTACGGCAAGATGAGCTTCACCAGCCGCGACACCGCGCGCGCGGCGCAAATCCTCAACATGGCGCTTGAGGATCAGAAGTGTTCGACCTGGCTGATCATGGCCGGCTCCACCGGCGCGGGCGGCTGCCTGCACGTGTGGCGCGACATGGTGACGTACAATATGTGCGACGCCATCGTCGCCACCGGCGCCTCGATCATCGACATGGATTTCCTCGAAGCCCTCGGCTTCAAGCACTACCAAGCCAAGGAAGTGCCGGACGACAACACGCTGCGTTCGCTCTATATCGACCGCATCTACGATACCTACATCGACGAAGAAGAGCTGCAGCACGTCGACAACACGATCTATGAGCTCTGCAATTCCCTCGAAGCGCGCCCGTACACGTCGCGCGAATTCATCTGGGAAATCGGCAAGTGGCTCGCTGCCGGCAACGCCAAGAAAAAGGACAGCTTGATCCAGCGCGCCTATGAAAAAGGCGTGCCGATTTTTGTGCCGGCGTTCAGCGATTGCTCGGCGGGCTTCGGCATCGTCAAGCACCAGGTCGAGCGGCGCAAGGCAGGCAAGCCGTATCTCACCATCGATAGCGGCGGCGATTTCCGCGAACTGACGGAAATAAAGCTCGCCGCCGGCACCACTGCCCTCTTCATGGTGGGTGGCGGCGTGCCGAAGAATTTCGCGCAAGACACTGTCGTCTGCGCGGAGATATTGGGCCACGACGATGTCGAAGTGCACAAATACGCCGTGCAGATCACGGTTGCGGACGTCCGCGACGGCGCCTGCTCGTCCTCAACGCTGCAGGAAGCGGCGAGCTGGGGCAAAGTGAGCACGGTGCACGAGCAGATGGTGTTCGCGGAGGCGACGTCGGTCGCGCCGCTGATCGTGAGCGACGCGTATCACCGTGGGGCGTGGAAGAAGCGCGAAGCACGGAACTGGGCGAAGCTGTTCAAGTAAGGGCGACGCGATCGCCGAAATACGAAGGCCGCTCCGAAAGGAGCGGCCTTTTTGTTTGATCGCGCCGCCCTCACACCGTTAGATGCCGCCGGGGGAATTTGATGATCCTGCGCCGCCTCACCCAGAATCTGCGCGAGCAGAATTGGACCGCCATCACGATCGAGTTTCTCATCGTTGTCCTCGGGGTGTTCATCGCCAATCAGGTTACTGACTGGAACGCGCACGAGGCCGATAAACGGCGCGGCGCCGCTTACTTGCAGCAGCTGACGACGGATGTGCAAGGCAACGTCGTGGAGACAAGGCGCCTGATAGGCTATTACGAAGCTGTGCAGGCGGGCGCCGCGCGGGCAAACACCTTGCTCCAACAACCTTCGCCAAATCCGCGCGAGCTGGTCATCAACGCGTATCGCGCCAGCGAGTACGCCTATGGCGAATCCAGCCGCGCGACGTGGGATGAAATCATCTCATCTGGCGATATCGCGCTCATCCCAAACACGGTGAGAGCGACCATCGATGGCTATTACAAATTAGACGGCGCCCAAGAAGTGCGCAGCACTTTCAGCAACTCACCCTACCGACAACTCGCGCGACGCCTGATTGGTTATGAGGTGCAAGCGGCCATGCGCGCACACTGCAGCGACAGAAATGGCGACGCTGGCCTCATCGAGGGTTTTGTCGACGGTTGTGAGCTGACCGGCGTCACGGACGGCCAGATCGCCGCCTCTGCTCACGCCTTAGAGCGCAATCCGCAAGTATTGGCCGACTTGCGCTATCAACTCTCCGATCTAGCCACGGCGCACGACAATTTTGAGCGCGACATCACGCGGGCTCAGCGCGCGCTCGCCGCGTTGCGCGCCGCCGGCGCTCACGCCTAGGCCGGCGCGTACCTCAGCTGCAGCGCATCCTCGCCGACGCTCGTGCTTGAGAGCAGCCGCAGCGGCGGCCGCGCCTCGCTGAAATACGGAGCGCCGGCGCCGAGCACGAAGGGGCGTAAATAGAGCTGATACTCATCGACCAGCCCGAGCTTGCCTAAGCTCGCCGCAAGCTTCGGGCCGCCTACGTCGATGCGCCCATCCAACTCCGCACGCAGCTTACGGATCTGCGCTTCCCAATCATCGCCCAGCAAAGTCGCGTTCGGCCCAACCTCTTGCAGCGAGCGCGACACCACCCACTTCGGTTGTGCGCGCCAAGCTTTGGCGAAATCGCCTTCTGCTGTGTCCCATTCGGGTTGGTCTTCGTCCCAATAGCGCATGAGTTCGTAGAGGCCGCGCCCGTAGATGCTGCCCGTGAGACCGCGCGTCTGGTCCACGAAATGCTGAAACAGCTCTGGCCCCGGCGCACCGCCGAACTTGTCGTGATCCACGTAGCCGTCGAGCGACACGTTCATTCCGAAGACGAGTTTAGCCATTGGCTAGTCCTTGGTTTGCGCGAGCCAATGTTGAAAGCGCCCCGCCCATTCCGCGAGCTGAACACGCGAGACGTTCTCATCACTGCGAATGGGCTGGCGCAGCTCTTCTTGCGTTGCGGCGAACTCTTCCATCAAAGCGCCCAATAAAGCCGCTGACCGCGACACATGCACACCGAACGTGACGTGCTGAGACCCGCTCTCGCGCGTTTCCACCGTGTGCGGGAGCCCCGACGGCACGAACAGGACATCGCCGGCGCGCATATGAATGAGTTGCGCGGGCTCGCCGCTAACCTCAAGCGGAGCAAGCGGAAGCTCGCGCGGGTAGCGCGGAGTTGTGGGCGCAAACAGCTTCCAATGCTTCTCGCCCTTCACCTGAACCACCAGCGAGTCCTCTAAATCGTAGTGCACCTTCAAGCCTGTGCATTGCGCGGGCGTCACGTACAGATTGACGAACGCCTCGCGCTTCAAGACCTGGCGCAAGAGCTGCAGCTGAGCGCCGCAATTTTGCTCGAAGCGGCTCACGCCCATGACACGCAGAGTAGCGCCTTGGTTCAAAGCGCGGCCGATGGCTTCAGCCGAAGGGTTGGATTTTGCATCGAGAAACGCGCTGGTGTTGCCCGCGGCGCCGCGCTGAATAACGTCGAACTCGAACGGGCCGACATCGCGATTGTCCATCAGCGTTGAAACGTAGGGCAACCAATCGATCGAAAGCAGCGGGTTCCGTGCTGCGCCGCCGGGCACGTGCAAAGCGGCATCGTCGCGCGTCCTTTCGAACAGGCAGCGCGCCAGATCCCGATCACCCCTGAAAAAGAGGTTCGTAAGCGCGTCGCGCATTGGGACCATTCGCCGCTCCAGAGCCGTGTAACGCCAATAGCCTGCAAGGGAATGACGCGCGCGTCAAAGGCTAGCGTGGAAGCGTCTCAATGGGACGTCGCCCGGTAAGCGGCCAACTGCGCCGCGAAGGCGCGTTGGAACGCCGGACGGGCTTTGCCGCGCTCAACGTACGCCGCTAACAGCGGAAACTCCGTCAGCGGCGCTTGACCTTCCAAACGTCGCAGCACCTGCACCATCAGCACGTCAGCGGCGCTGAAATCGCCATCGAGCCAATCGGCGCCGCCGAGGCGGGCGGACAGTTCCGCGAGCCGGTTGCGGACGCGATCTGCGACCAGCGGCATACGCTCGGCGTTCCAGCTCTTGTTGCTCTCCAGATATTCGGAGACTTCCATTTGCACGATGAGCGGTTCGATCGAGCTGACGGCGGCGAACATCCAGCTTTTGGCGCGGGCGCGCGCGTTCGGTTCTGCCGGCAAAAGTCCCGGAAAACGCTCAGCGATGTGCAGCACGATGGCGCCGGACTCGAACAGGACGAGATCGCCTTCCTCGTAGGTCGGAATTTGGCCGAACGGTTGCCGTTGGCGATGCTCCGGCTTCTTGAAATCCGCCCACGGAATGAGG
>DASZWS010000390.1:0-3748 GCA_035546515.1 Vitreimonas sp.
CGTACAAGACGCCAAAACCGGCGACGACATCACCCGCTCGGTGCTGACCCAGATCATCTTCGAACAAGAGAGCAAGGGCCAGAGCATGCTGCCGGTGCAGTTCCTGCGCCGCCTCATCCGCTTCTATGGCGACCAGATGCAGGGCTTCCTGCCGCCGTATCTGGAAATGAGCATGGAGAGCTTCTCCAAGGCGCAGGACAAGATGCGCGAGAATATCTCCCGCACCTTCGGCGCGACCACGCCGATGGCCGCCTTCGAAGAACAAGCGCAGCGCAACATGCAGCTCTTCCAGCAAGCGCTGCAGGCCTGGACCCCGTACGCCGCCGGCGCGATGCCCGGCGCCAAGCCCGCGGCCTCCGCCTCCGAAGACTCGAAAGACGAACAGCTCGCCGAACTGCGCAAGCAAATGGAGCTGATGCAAAAGCAGCTCGACCGCATGGCGAAGAGCTAACCGGAGCGGCGCCGCCTAGCCGGCATCTTCGATCCGCGCACCCTTCGACAAGCTCAGGGTGACGCTACTTTGAAACTGGCGCTGCTGGTAGATGGCGTCAGCCTGAGCTTGTCGAAGGCCGACGCTTGCGCAGGCCCCGACGCAATCTCAATTCCAAACCACCGGCTTGCGATCTTTCCACGGCAGCTCTTTTTCCAGCTGCCCGGCCAAGCGGTACAACGTCGCTTCATCCGCATACTTCGCCGTGAACATCATCGCGATCGGCAGGCCGCTGTTCGATTGCCACAGCGGTAGCGACAGCGATGGCTGCCCCGTCATGTTGAAGGGCGGCGTGTAGCCGAACGTATCCGCCTGCCGGCGATCGAACTCTTTCAGATCCGACATTCCCGGATCGAGCCAATCGACGCGCGGCACGTTGGTGCACAACACCGGCGTCAGATAAACATCCCAGTCCACGAACTTGCCCAGGATCTGCCGGTTTATCAGCCGCAACTGCTGCCAGCCCCACATCGAGTCCATGCCGCTGATGGCTTTGCCCGCCGCGTAGGCGCGCGCCGCCAAGCCGTCGATCTGGTCGCCCGGCTCGTGGCCTTTGATCTCCACCCAGCGCTTGATGCCCGCTGCGAAATTGCCGGCGCTCACCAAACCCTGCGCGCGGTAGAGCGCGCGATAATCGATGCCCAAGCCTTCATTGCGGACGTCGTGTCCGAGCTTCGACAACATCTCCGCCGTCTGCTCGATCGCCGCTTGCACTTCCGGATCGATCGGCTTGCCGCGCGGCGTTTCGCTCGACCAGGCGATGCGCAGCTTGCCCGGGCTACGCGAGACTTCATCAAGATACGGCCCCGCCTTCGCCGGGTAAGCATACGGGCTCGTCGGCTCCGCATAGCCGGTTGCATCCAGCATCGCCGCGCTGTCGCGCACCGTGCGGCTCACCACGTGATCCACTGAGAGCCCGATGGCGCGATCGCCATCCTGCAGGCCATTCGGATTGCGGTCGCGCGTCGTCTTCATCCCGACCAGGCCGCAGCACGCCGCCGGAATACGGATCGAGCCCAACCCATCGCTCGCGTGCGCCAGCGGCACGATGCCAGCCGCCACCGCGCTCGCCGCGCCGCCGGAAGAACCACCGGAGATGTGGTCGGTATTCCAAGGATTGCGGCACGCCCCCAGTCGCGTCGAGTTGGTCACGCCCGGAATGCCGAACTCGGGCGTGTTAGTCTTACCTGCAAGCACCACGCCGGAAGCGCGATAGCGTGTGATCAACTCGCTATCGCTCTCGTCCGCATCAACCGTGGCGAAGCGCGAACCGCTGGTGCGCGGCCAACCCTTCACCCGCACGCCCAGATCTTTGATCAGAAATGGCACGCCTTTGAACGGCCCGTCCGGCAGCGTGCCCTTCGCGGTCGCGCGCGCTTCGTCGTAAGCCTTGTAAACCACGGCGTTGAGTTTGAGGTTGTGGCGCTCAATGCGCTCGATGGCCGCTTCCAAGAGCTCACCTGGCGTCACGTCGCGCTTGCGGACCAGCTCTGCGAGCCCCAACCCGTCATAATCGGCAAAGTTTTTCATGCGCGGCCTCCGTTGACCACGATAGCGGTTAATTCGCGTTTGGCACGTCGTATGCAGTTCGAGACCGCATGAGCGGCGCAAATCCCTCGCGCGTTTACGATGCCGACTTCGAAGAGGTCGCCAACCAGCGCTGCGGCGCCGACCGCCGCCGCACAGACCGCCGCGCCGCAAAGCAACCCTACGACACCCTCTTCGCGGCCACCCTGGTCAATCATGTCGCCGCACCGGAAGCGCCACGCTTTGGCTATCGTGCGCCCAAGCGCCTTCGTCCGGGGATTGCCTTCGACCTAAGAGCGTAGAGCACCGCAGCGGACCGCCGCCTTCCAGGCGGCATTCGTGGCCCGCGCACCCTTCGACAAGCTCAGGGTGACGCTACTTTGACACCTCAATTCGAAAATGGCGTCAGCCTGAGCCTGTCGAAGGCCGACGCTTGCGCTGACGCTAAGCCCGTTTCCGCTTCGCGCTCTGCTCCAGCTCGGCCAGCCATTCATCGATCGCATTCAGCCGCGCCTCAATGCTCTCGATCCGCGCCGAGGCATCGCCGTCCGCCGGCGCGCGTTCGGAGACGCCGCTCTTCAGCGTGACCTCGATGAGATCGACATCCAGCAGCTTGGCGAACGCACTCAACTCTTCCGGCGTGGCGCTGCGTTCATTGGTGAACAGCCGATGCAGTTCACCACGTTCGAGGCCGGCGCATTCCGCCAGCGCACCGCGATCCAGCCCGCGCGCGCTCAAGCGCGCATCGAACCATTCTTCGTCGAAGAAGAGCGCCATTCACCCACCTTGCATCTGGCGCCGTCCCTGCAGGAGGGACGCAGCATGAGCAGCCTCATCCTTCCCCGATTCGGCCTCTGGCTCGACTTTGCAATCGCGTTAGCTTTGGGCGTTTGGTGTCTTTAAGCGGCAGTCGGAATCCGGCAGTCGGCAACCGCGCTCATTGCGCAATTGCAACCACCTAGCCCGACTGCCGATTGCCGATCTGCCGACTGCCGTCAGCGCTGGCCCGCGAACTCCACGTCACGCCGCGCCGAGATGATCGTCACCACCACGCCTGCGAGCACGTCGAGCAGCGTCATCACCAGGATCAGGAAGAACGGCGTTGTCGCGAACGCCGGATGCAGCAGGAATTCCACCAGGCAGATGATGAACACCAGCATCGACAGCGCGTGATTGAAAATCGCCGCCGTGCCGGTCGAGGTGGATTTCAGCAATTCCACGAACAGCAGGATCATCGACAAGAGCACGAAGATATCGCCGCTCGTCACTTGCCACTGCGCGCCGGACGCCATGCTGATCAGCATCGGATGTTGTGGATGCGTGAGCTGCGCGACGAACGCCGTCGCGCCCTCAGTGCCGCCGACTGACGCGCCGAACGCCCAGATGTTGTAAATCAGGACGGGGATCAGCAGCAGCGGAAAGACGTTGAATATGGCCCCCATGGAACTCCCCTCGTGTTGCCGGATGCTCCGGCGGCCTGCTTCACAACTCGTCGGCGCCCCCCGGCTGCCGCGCCCGGCTTCTCAGCCACATAACGCCGAACAAGTCGGACATGTTCGCGGCCAGTCTGCCGAGATTCGTATACTTTGAGCGACCCGCGCCCCGGTGACGATGATTAACCTCTAAGAACTCAACTGCATAGCCTTCCCGCAGCATCAGCGCGGCCATGTAGCGGTGCATGTGATCAAAATACGGAAGCCGCAAAAAAGCCTCCCGTTTGAAGACCTTGAT
>DASZWS010000391.1:0-13038 GCA_035546515.1 Vitreimonas sp.
AGGAACGTCTTGCGCTGCGGCGTCAGCCCGAACGGAGTCGCCACCCCATTGGGAGAGAGCAGAACAACACCCATGCCCGGCACCACGCCCAATTGGCGCGCCAGCGATTCACCGACGAGGATGGACGGCGATTCCACGCCCTGAAAGCCGACCAGCGTGCCGCCCGGCTGGATGCTGCGAGAGACAATGGTGAGAGCTTGCAAATCTTGCCGGCTGATGCCGCGCACGACGACGCCGGCGGACACGCCGTCAACGGTCGCCAGCGCCTGGGCATTAATAATGCGCGACACATGCAAAACGTCGGGCGTTTGCTGCGCGAGCAGCGCCAGGCGATCGATTTGGCTTTTGGGCATGCCGTGCGTGTCCACGAACACGTGACCATTGACGCCGAGAATGCGCGACAACAGCGTTTCGCGGAATCCATTCATCACCGACATGGTGATGATCAGCGCCATCACCGCCAGCGTGATCGCCACCACCGAGATAACCGAGATCAGCGCCACGCCGCCGTGCTGGCGCTTGGCCGCGAGATAACGCCCGGCGAGCATACGCTCGAACAGGCCAAAGGGCTTTTCCTTGTCCGCCATCAATACGCCCGTGCGATCAAAATCTCTTCTACGGCCGGTTTGCCGGAGAAGATGCAGGCGCCAAAGCTCTTAGGCTGCGCCAAAGGTGCGTTACGGATGGTGAGCTTCAATGCTTTCAGCCGTTCGCCCACCCGTTCGAGTTCATCACCGGTTGGGCGCGACCATTGCACCCTCGCCCAGCCCTTAAAGGCGCCATCCTCGTCGTCAGCGCCATAGTATGCGGCGACGTCGTCAAACGATTTGAAATCGCCACGTATGTTGGCGTCGAGACGCGCCTTCGCTTCGCTGAACAAGATGTTCTGGATCTCGGGCAATATCTTCTCGACGGCGCCGATGAACTCGGCGCGGTCAACGGTCTGGATCGCGACCTTCTCGCCCTCGCGCAGCTTGTCGCGACGCAAATAGCTGACCTTGCCGTTGGCCGCGTCGCGCGGGCCGATTTCGCAAACGATGGGCGCGCCGCGGCGGACCCAATCCCAGCGCTTATCTGCGGGTTTGGCGTCCTTGCGGTCAATGAAAACCCGCACGCGCGCGCCGAACGCAGAATGGGCGCCGATTTCAGCAGCCAGCGTCTCGCAATACTTCAATAGATCGGCATCCTCCGGCTTGCCGCGCAGCATCGGCACGATCACCACTTGATACGGCGCTACCGCCGGCGGCGTGCGCAGGCCGTCATCGTCGCCATGGGTCATGATCACCCCGCCGATGAGCCGCGTGGAAATGCCCCACGACGTCGTGTGGGCGAAGCTCATGCCGCCTTCTTTGTCCTGGAAGCGAATGTTCTGCGCTTCGGCGAAGTGCGTGCCGAGATAGTGCGAGGTGCCGGCTTGCAGCGCTTTGCCGTCCTGCATCATGGCTTCGATCGAATACGTGTCGACCGCGCCGGGGAAGCGTTCGTTCTCGGGCTTCGCGCCGGCGATGACCGGCAGCGCCAGCAAGTCCTCGGCGAACGAGCGATAATTCTCCAGCGCCCACATGGTCTCTTCGCGCGCGTCGGCTTCGTCGGCATGAGCGGTGTGGCCCTCCTGCCAGAGGAATTCCGCGGTGCGCAGGAACATGCGCGTGCGTAACTCCCAGCGCATGACGTTGGCCCATTGGTTCAGCTTCAACGGCAGATCGCGATACGATTTCACCCAGCGGCTGAAGGCCTCGCCAATAATGGTCTCCGAGGTTGGGCGAATAATCAGCGGCTCAGTCAACTCTGCGTCGGGATCGGGCTTCAGCGTGCCGTCAACCAACTTTAAGCGATGGTGCGTCACCACCGCCATTTCTTTGGCGAAGCCTTCCACGTGTTCGGCTTCCTTAGCGAAGAAGCTCAGCGGAATGAGCAGCGGGAAATAATAGTTTTCGTGGCCGGTCGCTTTGATGCGCGCGTCGAACTCCTCGCGCATGCGCTCCCAGATGCCATAGCCCCACGGCTTGATGATCATGCAGCCGCGCGTCGGCGACAGTTCGGCGAGATCGGCTTCGCGAACGATCGTTTGATACCACTCGGGAAAGTCTTCGGCCCGCGTGACCTTAAGCGCATGCATGGGGAGGAATTCCTGGCTCCAGCCGGACCTCTCCGGCGTAGCGCCTGGATAGACTGCACCGCGCGGGCGGGCAACGCGGCCTAGTGGGGAAACACCTTCATCACGTCGACAACGACGAGGTAGGCGACCAAAGGCCACAAAACCGCCGCGATCCCAGCCGCGATCAGCACCTTTTTCCTCAAATTATGCTGGCGCGGCGCGCCCCGTTCGACGCCCGGCTCGGCCGTTTCCCCCGCCTCATGCAGCGAGGTGGCGCCGATGGGGAGCGTTATGAAAAACGCCAACCACCACAGCAGCATGTAAATGGCGATGCCAAGCGGGATGTTCATCAGTGACCGGTCCCACTGGTTTTTTGGGGCGCTTCCATGAGCTCGATCAGGACGCCGTTGGAATTCTTCGGGTGCACGAAAATGATCAGCGTGCCGTGCGCGCCGATGCGGGGCTCGCCCAGCACGGTTGCGCCTTTCGCCTTCATAGCGTCCCGCGCTTCGTAGATATCCTTCACCTCGAAGCAGACATGGTGCTGGCCGCCCTTCGGGTTCTTCTCAAGGAAGTTCAGGATCGGCGATTTGTCGCCGAGCGGCTCGATCAGCTCGATCTGACTGTTGTCGACATTGACGAACGCGAAGCGCACGCCCTGCTCGGGCATGTCACGGCTCTCCGTCATTGCGCTTGCAGGCACGCCGTAGAGGTCGCGATAGGTGGCCTTCGCCTCCTCGATCGAAGGCACGGCGACGCCGACGTGGTTCAAACGGCCGATCATGGCTCTGGCTCCCGAAACTCCAGAAGGTTCTAAATGCGCAGAACAGCCACGTCGACCAGCGGCCGCTTGCGCCAAATGCGCTCAGCCGCCTTGCGGACGGCGCGGATGAGCGCGGTCTGGACAGCCTCGTCGTCATCGCGGTCGTCGGCCTTGAGCTTGGAGAAGGCCGTTTCAGCGGCCTCCTCCAATTCCTCGATCAGCTCGTCCAACGCCTCTTCGTCCTCGGCGGCAAGGCCGCGAACATTGATATTGGGCCCGGCGACGATGCCGTTTTTCTTGCCGCCCACGGCGATAGAAACGTTCACCGCGCCCTCCTCACTGATGCGGCGGCGCTCTTTCAGCGCACCGGACTCGGCGGGCACGATAACGCCGCCGTCCACGTACAGACGCCCGGCTGGGACCTCATCGATCACTTCAGGCCCACCCGGCGCCAGGCGAATGAGGTCGCCATTGCTCGGCGCGATAGCTTCAGGAATTTGCAGTTCGAGGGCGAGCTTCACATGCTCGAGCAAATGCCGCCGCTCGCCATGGACCGGCACAGCAATGCGCGGGCGCGCCCAGTGATACATCTGCTTGAGTTCATCGCGCGCGGGGTGGCCTGAGACGTGGATCGGCGCATCGTCGGCTGTAACGAGCGCGACGCCGCGTTCTATGAACTGGTTGTAGAGGTTATGGATCGCGGTCTCGTTGCCGGGGATGACACGCGATGAAAAGATCACCGTGTCGCCTTCGCGCAGCACGATGTTGCGGTGCTCGCCGCGGGCGATGCGGGAAAGGGCGGCGCGTGGTTCACCTTGGCTGCCGGTGCAGAGATAAAGCACGTGCTCCGGCTCCAGCATGCCGGCTTCGTCTTCGTCGATCAGCGCCGGCGTGTCGGCGAGCAGGCCTACGCTCTTTGCGGCGCCAACAATGCGGTGCATGGAGCGGCCAACCAAGCAGGCGGTGCGCCCACAGGCTTTGGCGGCAAGGATCGCAGTCTCAACACGCGCCACGTTGGAGGCAAACGCGGTAACCGCGACCGCGCCACGGCACTTGGCAATTTCTTCAATCAGCCGCTCGCGCACATGCGCTTCTGAACCGGCGTGGCCCTCCACAAATACGTTGGTGCTGTCGCACACCATGGCGAGCACGCCTTCGTCGGCCATGGCGCGAAGCGCGGCTTCGTCAGTGGTCTCGCCGATCAATGGGTCAGGATCGATTTTCCAGTCGCCGGTATGCCAGATGAGGCCAAGCGGCGTGCGAATAGCGAGGCCGTTCGGCTCGGGAATGGAATGCGTCAGCGTGACGAAATCGATTTCGAAAGGCCCGAGTGCGAGCTTGCCCTTGAGCGGAATTTCGGTGAGCGGGACTTTGTCCAAGAGCGAATGCTCGCGCAGCTTCTCCCGCACCAGCGCCGCCGTGAACGGCGTCGCGTACACGGGCGTTTTGAAGCGCGGCCACAGCCAGCCGAGCGCGCCGATATGATCTTCGTGTGCATGGGTCAGCACGATGGCGATGATGTTGTCTTTTTCGCCTTCCAAATATCCCGGATCGGGCAAGATGATATCGACGCCCGGCGTGTGCTCCTCTGAGCCAAACGTGACGCCGATATCGACAATGATCCATTGCCGCGCTTCCGGCGGGCCATAGCCGTAGGCGTTCAAATTCATGCCGATCTCGCCGGAGCCGCCGAGCGGCAGGAATACGAGCTCGTCGTTCGGTTTAGCGGCGATCAAAGCGTGCCGCCGTTCCTGCGGAAAACTTCCAGCAAGCCTTTGGAAGTGAGGTCCTGATCAAAGTGATCAATCGCCGGGAACGACCCCTCGAACAGCGAGGCGACGCCGCCGGTAGCGACAGTTTTCATCGGCTTGCCGTACTCGGCTTTGATGCGGCGGCAGAGACCTTCGATCATGTCGATCGATCCGAAATAAATGCCCGACTGCATGGCGCTGACGGTGTCCTTGCCGATAACGCGGCCAGGGTCGCGAATTTCCACCCGAGGCAAGCGCGCGGCCGCATCGTGCAACGCCTGCAGCGACAGATTGATCCCCGGGAGAATGATCCCCCCTTCAAAACCGCCATCGGCGCCGACGATATCGAACGTCGTCGCGGTGCCGCTGTCGATGACGATGGCCGGGCCGCCATAGGTCACGTAGGCGCCGACGGAATTGACGAGACGGTCGGCGCCCGCCTCTGTCGGCTTGTCGATACGCACCTCAATTCCGAGTTTCAGCCCATCTTCACCGATCACCATGGGTTCGGCGCCGATGTAACGGCGGGAGAGATTGCGCAAATTGAACAGCGCTTGCGGAACCACGGTCGAAATGATGCAGGCGCTGATGTCGGTGAAGTTCAGATTGCTGAGCGCCATGATCTGCCCAAGCCACGGCGCGTATTCATCCGCCGTGCGCGTGGTGTCGGTGGAGGCGCGCCACTGGCCGCGCCATTCCTTGCCGTCCCAGATGGCGAACTTGGTGTTGGTGTTGCCGACGTCGATAGCGAGAAGCATTGGTCAGGCCGCGTTTGAAAAGATGACGTCGCCAGCGGCGACAAGACGGCGGCCTTCGGCCGTATCCAATTCGAGTTCGCCCCGCGGCGAGAGGCCGACGACGCGTCCTTCAAGCGTATTGGCGCCCTGCGTGATGCGCGCGAGTTGACCGAGCCCGTGCGCACGCTTCAACCAGGCTTGGCGCAGCGGCTCGAAACCATCGCGGCCTATGCGGGCCGACCAATTTTCCAGCCGCGGACGTAATTGCGCGAGAAATTCCAGCGGCTCCGGTGCGGCGGCGTCGGGCGGCAGCACATCGCGCAAGCTGATCGTGCGCTGGTCGAGATTTTCAGGCGCCGCGGCGAGGTTCACGCCGAACGCCAGCGCAACCCAAGTGGCGCCCCCCGCAAGTGCGCCGCTATCGAGCATGATGCCCGCGGCTTTTGCGCCATCGACAAAGACGTCATTGGGCCATTTGAGCGTCGCCCGTCCGGGACCGATAATGGCGTCGAAACTTTCCGCCAACGCGACACCCGTCGCAAACCCCAGCAACGCAATTTGCGCCGGCGCGGCGTCGGTGGCGAACAACAATGTCGCTAAGAGATTGCCGTCGAGCGATGACCAAGCCCGGCCGCGCCTGCCTCGCCCGGCGGTCTGACGTTTGGCAATCAGCCAGACCGGGCCGACCTCCCCGCGTTCGGCGCGACGGCGCGCCTCCAAGATGGTGGAGTCTATTTCGTCAAACACTTCGACCGGCGCGGGGGCGTCGATCATCACGGCACTTTCTAAAAGCTTCGGGCAATCGCCCAATGCGCCCATTGCTCGATCGAGCCAAGAATGATCACCAGCACGGGGAAGGACAAGAGCGCCGCCACCGAAGCGGTGACGAAAATGGCCCCACTCGCCGGTTGCAACGTCTGCGTAGCGGGCGCGAACCAGATCGACGCCAAGAGCCGCAGATAATAACCGGCGGCGATCACCGCGGCGATGCCGCCGACCACGGCGAGCCACACCAGGTTGGCGTCGACCGCGGCGCGGAACACCACCAGCTTGCCGATGAAGCCCGCAAACGGCGGAATGCCGGCGATGGAGAACAACAGCATGGTCCACACCGCCGCCATCCACGGCCGTTGCTGCGCAAGACCGGCAAGATCGGCGACCGTCTCGACCGCCACGCCTTCGCGGCGCATGGCGAGGATGAGCGCGAAGATGCCGATGGTCGACGGCAGATATAGAGCCAGATAGAGCAGCGCCGAAGACGGCCCTTCCGGCGTGGCGCACGCCAAGCCCATCAGCACGAAGCCCATGTTGCTGATGGAAGAATAAGCCATCAGCCGCTTCAAGTTCGTTTGCAGCAGCGCCGCAATCGAACCCCACATCATCGAGATCGCCGCCAGTGCGACGATTACTTGCTGCCACTGCGCAGCGATCGCGGCGAACGGCCCGTAGAGGACACGTGCAAGCAGCACTGCCGCTGCGACTTTTGGGGCCGCGGCGAAGAACGCCGTGATTGGCGTCGGCGCGCCTTCGTAAACGTCCGGTGTCCACATATGAAACGGCGTCGCCGACATCTTGAAGCCGAGCGCGCACAGCATGAGCACGAGACCGAAGATGATGCCAACACCGCCTGCGCCCTCATGCAGCGCAGCAGCGATCGCGTCGAAACGAATGGCGCCAGTGAAGCCATAGACAAACGACGATCCGAACAGCAGCAAGCCCGACGAGATGGCGCTGAGAACAAAGTACTTGAGGCCCGCTTCCGACGAACGCGCATCGTCCCGGCGCCAGGCGGCCAGCACGTAGGCGGCCAAACTCTGCAGCTCCACGCCGACATACAAGCTGATGAGATCGCGCGCCGAGACCATCACGAACATCCCCAGCACCGCGAGAATGACCAGCACCGGAAACTCGAAGCGCTGCTCCTTGGTCTTGCTGAAATCATCGGCGCCGAGCGCCAGCGTCGCCGCGGCCGAAACCGCGATTAGCACCTTGGCGAACACGCCAAGACTATCGGCGACCATTGCGCCCTGGAATAATTCGACCGGCGCCAGCGGCCGATCGTAAATCGCCCAAGCGCCAGCGCCGAGCAGCACGAGCACCGCCAATGTGCTGATAAAGCCGAACAGTTTGTCCCCGCCCCAAGCGCCGACGATGAGCGCAACGAGCGCAAAGCCCGCCAGCAGCACCTCCGGATGTGCGTGCGGCAAACTAGCGAGCAAATCCTGCATCGGAGCCATCATGGCGTGACGCCTCCGGCGTAAGCGGTCGCAATCGATTGCGCGGCGCCTTCGGTGAAGTGCAGCACGATCGAGGGCGCGAGACCCATGATCAACGTGGCGACGATGAGCGGCACGAACGTTACCCACTCCCGGCCATCAAGATCGAGGATGCCGCCCAGCTTCGGGTTCTCGATGTTGCCGAGCGCGACCTTGCGATAGAGCGTCAGCGCATAGACGGCCGAGAAAATCACCCCGGTGGTGGCGGCAACTACGAACCAGGCATTGACCTGAAACGCACCGACAAGGCTGAGGATTTCGCCGGGGAAGCCCGAGGTGCCGGGCAAGCCGACATTGCCCATGGTGAACAGCATGAACACCGCGGCGTAAACCGGCATGCGGTTCACCAGCCCGCCGTAGAAGGCGATCTCGCGCGTGTGCATGCGGTCATAGACAACGCCCACACACAGGAAGAGCGCGCCCGAGATGATGCCGTGCGACAGCATCTGGTAGATGCCGCCTTGGATGCCCTGCAGCGTGCCGGAGAAAATGCCGAGCGTGACAAAACCCATGTGCGCTACTGACGAGTAGGCGATAAGCTTCTTCATATCGGCCTGCCGGAACGCGACCAGTGACGCCCAGATGATGGCGATGACTGAAAGCGCAAACACCATCGGCGTGAAGAAATGCGACGCTGAGGGAAACATCGGCAACGAGAAACGCAGGAAGCCGTAACCGCCCATCTTCAAGAGGATCGCCGCCAGCACCACGGACGCAGCGGTTGGCGCCTCGACGTGCGCATCCGGCAACCAGGTATGCACCGGCCACATCGGCAGCTTCACCGCAAATGACGCGAAGAACGCCAGCCACAACCATATCTGCACGTTGGGATCGAAACCGACGTGCTGCGCATAAGCGATAAGATCAGGGATGCTGGAGGTGTGGGCGATGTTGATCATCGCCACGATCGCCACCAGCATCAGGATCGAGCCCAAAAGCGTGTAGAGAAAGAATTTGAACGCGGCATACACCCGCCGCTGCCCGCCCCACACACCGATGAGAATGAACATCGGAATGAGGCCGCCTTCGAAGAACAGGTAGAACAGCACCAAGTCCATCGCGCAGAAGACGCCGATCATCAGCGTCTCCAGGATCAGGAACAGGATCATGTAGCTGGCGACCTGCTTCTGGATCGACCAGCTCGCAAGAATGCAGAGCGGTGTGAGGAAGGTCGTCAGCAGGATCAGCGTCATCGACAGCGAGTCGACGCCGAGGTGATAACCGAAGCCGAACGCCCACGCCACGTTCTCGACCAACTGGAAGCCGGGCGCGTTGGAATCGAACGCCGCAAAGGCCACCAGCGACACCAGGAACGTGGCGATGGTGAAGATCAGCGTCAGCACACGAACGGCGGCGTCGTAGCCTGGTTCCACGCCGCGCGCGAGCACGCGGGCGAGCAGGATCAGCAGCGCACCTGCAGTCGGCAGGAACGTGACGATGGTCAGCCAGGGAAGATGCATCAGATCGCTCATCGTGGCGCTCCGATGCCGGCCCAGATCGCGTAGGCGCCGAAGGCCACCGCCGCGATCAGCATCAAGAAGCTGTAGTGATAGACAAAGCCGGTCTGCAGCTTGCGCAGGTTGCGGGAGAAGAACCGCGAGCTGGCGGCGACGCCGTCTGGACCCAACCCGTCGATGATTTTCTGGTCGCCGACTTTCCAGAACAAGTCGCCGATGGCGCGCGCACCTTTGACGAAGATGAAGTCGTAAATCTCGTCGAAGTACCACTTGTTGTAGAGGAACGCCCAAAGTGGGCCCTTCGCGAGCGCTTTGGCGGCGCCGGTGTTCCAGAGATAGAAGATCACCGCCAGCAGGAAGCCGGCGACGGTTACTGTGAGCGGCGCCCAGGTCACCCAGGTTGGCAACGCGCCCTCGTGTTCGCCATGCAGCGGCACCACGCCGCGCCAGAACGCTTCGGCGTGCACGCCGAGGAAGTACGGCGCGAAGATGATGCCGGCGAACACAGCGCCCGCGGCGAGCACCACGAGCGGCACAAGCATCACCCATGGCGACTCATGCGCCGGCGCCGAACCATCGGCCTTGGCGTGAGCTTCGTACCCATGACCATGCGAATGCGCATCGGGCTCAGCAGTCCCCTCTTTGCCGTGGCCATGCGCGTGATCAGCGCCATGTGAACCGCGGTACGCGCCTTCGAAGGTCATGAAGGCGAGACGCCAGGAGTAGAAGCTGGTGAGGAAGGCGGCGCTGACACCGCACCAGAACGCGAATTGTGCGCCTGTGCCGTTCGAGAGGAACGCGCTCTCGATGATGGCGTCCTTCGAATAGAAGCCCGCGAGCCCGAGGCCAGGGAACGGACCGATCGCGGGAATGCCGAAACCAATTAGCGCCAACGTACCGATGATCATCATCGCCCAGGTGATCGGCATCGGCTTGCGCACGCCGCCCATGTTGCGCATGTCCTGCTCGTGATGCAGGCCGTGGATCACCGAGCCGGCGCCGAGGAACAGCAGTGCTTTGAAGAAAGCGTGCGTAAACAAGTGAAACATCGCCGCGTTGTAGGCGCCGACGCCGGCGGCGAAGAACATATAGCCGAGCTGGCTGCAGGTTGAGTACGCCACCACCCGCTTGATGTCGTTTTGCGCGACGCCAACGGTGGCGGCGAAGAGCGCCGTGGTCGCGCCGATCACAGTGACAAAGCCCGCCGCCATCGGCGCGAGCTGGAACAGTTCGCCGCAACGGCAGACCATGAACACACCGGCGGTGACCATGGTGGCGGCGTGAATGAGCGCCGACACCGGCGTCGGGCCTTCCATCGCGTCCGGTAGCCAGACGTGCAGGAAGAATTGCGCCGACTTGCCCATGGCGCCGATGAACAACAGGAACGACACCGCCTCTACCGCGCGCACCTGGAACGCGCCGATGCCGAACATCAGGTTCGGATGCGCTGCCGCGGCGCTGAACACGTCCTCATAGCGGATTGAATGGTAGCAGAAGAACGCCAGCATGATGCCGAGCGCAAAACCGAAGTCACCGACGCGGTTGGTGATGAAGGCTTTGATGGCGGCGTCATTGGCGCTGCGCTTCTGGTACCAGAAGCCAATCAGCAGATAGGACGCAACGCCCACGCCTTCCCAGCCGAAGAAAAGCTGCAGGAGATCATTGGCGGTGACCAGCGCCAACATGGCGAAGGTGAAGAACGACAAGTAGGAGAAGAACCGCGCCCGGTGCGGGTCCTCGGCCATGTAGCCCCACGAATAGACGTGAACCAGGAAGCTGACGGTGGTGACGACCACCAGCATGGTCGCCGACAGCGAGTCGATGCGCACGCTCCAGGTCGAGGTGAAGCCGCCCACGTCGATAAACTTGAAGAGTTCGATCAGATACGGATGCGCATCGCCCCAAACGAAATTCAGGAAGATCGGCCATGACAATGCCAGCGACACGCCGATCGACGCGGTGGTGATGATCTGGGCGATGCGATCGCCGATGTAACGCTGCAGCAGCCCGGCGAACGCCGCTGCAAACAGCGGTCCGAGGACGATCAGGACTTCGGGAGAGAATTGCACGCCCTTAGCCCCGCATCTGATTGATGTCTTCCACCGCGATGTCGCCGCGGTTGCGGAAGTAGGTGACGAGAATGGCAAGTCCGACCGCGGCTTCAGCCGCAGCGACGGTCAGCACCAGCATCGCGAAGATTTGGCCGTCGAGATTGCGCAGGAAGGCCGAGAACGCGACCAGGTTGATGTTGACCGACAAGAGCACCAACTCGATCGACATCAGAATGATGATGACGTTCTTGCGGTTCACGAAAATGCCGAAGACGCCGATGGTGAACAACAGCCCAGCGACGACGAGATAATGGGTGAGACCGATCTCCAGCATCTCAGATCCCCTGCCCCGGCCGCACGTCCTTCAGCTCAACGCCTTGAGAACGCCGGCGGCCCACTTGCGCGGCGATGTCTTGGCGCTTCACGCCCGGGCGATGGCGCAGCGTCAGCACGATGGCGCCGATCATGGCGACCAAGAGGATGAGGCCGGCCATTTGGAAAAGCAGCAGATAGTCGGTGTAGAGCACGCGCCCGATCGCCTCGGCATTGGTGATCTCTGACGGCCCGGCAGGCGCCAGTGCGATTGGGGCGCCGCCTGCTGAGGTGGCCGCGCCAGCAACGAGACCAAGTTCGACCATCAGCAACAGCGCGACAATCAAACCTGCCGGCAAGTATTGGACGAAGCCCTTCTTCAGCTCGGTGAAATCGACATCGAGCATCATCACCACGAAGAGGAAGAGCACCGCGACCGCGCCGACATAGACGACCACCAGCAGCATCGCCAGAAACTCGGCGCCCAGCAGCACGAACAACCCGGCCGCGGTGAAGAAGGTCAGGATCAGAAACAGCACCGAGTGCACGGGATTGCGCGCGCTGATCACTGCGAACGCGGACAAAACCGCGATCGCCGCCAGCACATAGAAGGCGATAGCCGCCAACATCATCCCAGTCCCTTAGCTGCGCGCCATCAGCGATATGGCGCGTCGAGTTCCAGATTTTTCGCGATTTCCCGCTCCCAGCGGTCGCCGTTCGCGAGCAAGCGCTCTTTGTCGTAGTAGAGTTCTTCGCGCGTTTCTGTCGCGAATTCGAAGTTCGGGCCTTCGACGATGGCGTCGACCGGGCACGCTTCCTGGCAATATCCGCAATAGATGCACTTCACCATGTCGATGTCGTAGCGCGTGGTCCGGCGCGAACCGTCTTCGCGCGGTTCGGCTTCGATGGTGATGGCTTGCGCCGGGCAAATGGCCTCGCAGAGCTTGCAGGCGATGCAGCGCTCTTCACCGTTGGCGTAGCGGCGCAGCGCGTGCTCGCCGCGGAAACGCGGGCTGAGCGGCCCCTTCTCGAACGGGTAATTCACGGTGGCCTTCCGGCGCACGAAATACTTCATGCCAAGCATGAAGCCGCCCAGCATGTCGAGCATCAGCGCGCCGCGGACCGATTGCAGAAGTCGTGACACTAATGCGGTCTCCGCAGGTGGTCGCAATGATAGGTGCGGACTTTGCCGCTCGCGTCGTCGCTCACCATGGTCGCGGCGCCGCGCGGGCAATGGCGATTGGCGGCGACGTCGGCGTCGAGCGAGCCGTGCTTCAGGTGCTCGTAGCGGATGGAGAAATTACCGTCGGCGCCCTTCTCGATGTGAGCAGTCTGGCACGCGGTGAGCGCGAGCAACGCCGATGCAATGAGCAGAGTTCTTCCACGCATTGTTAGCCTCCTATGGCCGCCGTCGCTGTGGGCGGCATGATGAAGGTGACGTAGTAGGCGATGATGGCGACGGCCACGAGCGAGGTGGGCAGGAAAATCTTCCAGCCCAGCCGCATCAGCTGGTCGTACCGGTAGCGCGGCACGATCGCCTTCACCATCGCGAACAGGAAGAAGATGATCCAAATCTTGATGTAGAACACCAAG